>JAJYRZ010000191.1 GCA_021793835.1 Actinomycetes bacterium
CCTGGACCGGGTGTTCCTCGACGCCGGTGCCGAGTGGCGCCAGCCGGGCTGCTCGATGTGCCTGGGCATGAACCCCGACCAGCTGGCCCCCGGTGAGCGCTCGGCCTCGACGTCGAACCGCAACTTCGAAGGACGCCAGGGCAAGGGTGGACGCACCCATCTGGTCTCCCCGGTGGTCGCCGCGGCCACCGCGGTGCGCGGACGCCTGGCCGCACCGGCCGACCTGACCTGACCGCCCGCCCCCACGACCACCTCGCGGCCGGGCGCTCGACCCGCCCCGCCGCCAGCGAAGGAGAAGCAGACAGATGGAAGCCTTCACCGTCCACACCGGCATCGGCGTGCCGCTGCGCCGGTCCAACGTCGACACCGACCAGATCATCCCGGCCGTGTACCTAAAGCGGGTCACCCGCACCGGCTTCGAAGACGCGCTGTTCGCCGCCTGGCGCAACGACCCGGACTTCGTGCTCAACACCGCCCCCTACGACAAGGGCAGCGTGCTGGTGGCCGGACCGGACTTCGGCACCGGGTCCTCGCGTGAGCACGCGGTCTGGGCGCTGTCGGACTACGGGTTCCGGGTGGTGATCTCCTCCCGGTTCGCCGACATCTTCCGCGGCAACGCCGGCAAGCAGGGCCTGCTCGCCGCGATCGTCGAGCAGGACGATGTGGAACTTCTGTGGAAGGCCATCGAGCAGCAGCCCGGCCTGGAGATCAGCGTGGACCTGACCGCGCGCACGGTCACCGCCGGATCGCTGACCGTGCCGTTCAGCATCGACGACTACACCCGGTGGCGCCTGCTCGAGGGCCTCGACGACATCGGGCTGACCCTGCGCGAGGAGGACGCGATCAGCGCCTACGAGGCGCGGCGCCCGTCCTTCAAACCGACGACCCTGCCCGCGCGCATCGCGCAGGACTAGATTCGCGCAGCCTTTCGAGAAGCACCGTCACGTCCGGCCCGGCCCTTTGCTGTATCGCGCGGGGGCCGGGCCGGCCGCCGTCAGATCATCGGCCGGGCGGGGCCAGCGGATCGGTGGCCACCGGCACCTGGCCGCGGAAGGTCAACACCCAGCAGGCGGCCTTGGGGGTGGCGGTGTCGATCGGGGCGAGCCCGGCCCGTGCGCGCAGCCCGGCGACCAGCTCGGGGATCACCCCGCCCTGACTGCACACCGCCGGGATGCCCGCGGGGGCCGCGGCGATGCGGGCCAGCGCCGCGAACCCGGCCTGCGGGTCGGCCCGAAAAGCCTTCTCCGACAGCTCCGGCACCGGCTTCACAGCTGTGCCGAGCAGGCGGGCCAGCGGCGCGACCGTCTGCACACAGCGGTCCGGGGAGGCGGCGTGCAACCGGTCGACCCCGAAGGCGGTGAGCTGGGCGGTGAGCCGCTCGGCCTGGCCCTGCCCGCGCGGGCTCAGCGGTCGGGCCCGGTCGGGGCCGCCGGCATCGCCGCGGCGCCCGGCGTGCGCGTGCCGGACGAGCACCACCGTCCGGTCGCCGGCGCGCCGGGCCCGGGCCAGCGCCAAAACGGCCCGATCGGCGTCGTAGTCCACCCGCTCGACCGCCGCATCGAAGGGCAGCCACTGCAGACGGTCCACCTCGTCATTGACCGTGAACTCACCGCCGGTGACCCGCGCCGCCCAGTAGTCGACCGCCTTGGCGCGCCGGCCGCCGCCGCCTGCGCGGTGGACCCGGTGGAGATGCCGGCCCAGCACACAGGAGAAACCGGTCTCCTCGGCCGTCTCGCGCACGGCCGCGGCCGGTGCGGTTTCCCCCGGGTCGAGCTTGCCCTTGGGCAGTGACCAGTCACCGTAGGCGGGCCGGTGGATCAACGCGTACTCCCGGCCGCGCCCGCCGGGGCACGGGCGCCACAGCACGGTGCCGGCCGCCCGGACCACCGCGTCAGTCATGGTCGTGGCGACCGCCGTGCAGGTGCAGCAGCAACTGGTGGTAGTCGCGCACCTCGACGTCACCGTGACCGTCGCCGGTGCCGGTCTCGGGCAGCGCGGTCCAGCTTCCGTCCGGTCCGAGCTCCCAGCACCGGACGGCCGGATCGAAGGCCAACTCGAGAGTGTCGGTGAGGACCCGGCGCAGCGCCGGATCGTGCACCTGGGCGAACACCTCCACCCGCCGGTCGAGGTTGCGGTGCATCATGTCCGCCGAGCCGATCCAGTGCTCGTCGGCGCCGGTGAAATGCAGGATCCGCGAGTGTTCCAGGAACCGGCCCAGGATCGACCGCACCCGGATGTTCTCGCTCAGCCCCGGCACCCCGGGCCGCAGCCCGCAGATCCCGCGCACCAGGATCTGCACCGGCACCCCGGCCTGCGAGGCGCGGTAGAGCGCGTCGATCACCTGCTCGTCGACCAGTGCATTGGCCTTCATCGTGATCCCGGCCGGGCGGCCGGCCCGGTGGGCGGCGATCTCGTCGTCGATGCGGGCGAGCACCCCGGGCCGCAACCCGTGCGGGGCGACCAGCAGGTTGCGGTAGTCGCTGACACGGGAGAAACCGGTGAGCGAGTTGAACAGATCGGTCAGATCGGCCCCGATCCGCGGATCGGCGGTGAACAGGCCCAGGTCCTCGTAGAGCCGGGCGGTGCCCGGGTTGTAGTTGCCGGTGCCGATGTGGCAGTAGCGGCGCAGCACCGAGCCCTCCCGGCGCACCACCAGGCAGGTCTTGCAGTGGGTCTTCAGCCCCAGCATCCCGTAGGCCACGTGCACCCCGGCCTGCTCGAGCTTGCGGGCCCAGGAGATGTTGGCCTGCTCGTCGAACCGGGCCTTGATCTCCACCAGCGCCACCACCTGTTTGCCGGCGTTGGCGGCCTCGATCAGCGCGTCGACGATCGGCGAGTCGCCGGAGGTGCGGTACAGCGTCTGCTTGATCGCCAGCACGTCCTCGTCGGCCGCAGCCTGCTCGATGAAGCGCTGCACGCTGGTGGAGAACGAGTCGTAGGGGTGGTGGACCAGGATGTCGCCCTCTTTCAGGGCGGCGAAGATGTTCTTCGGCGTCTCGCGCTCACCGAACTGCGGCGGGGTCGCCGGCACGTAGGTGGGGTCTTTGAGCTCGGGCCGGTCGAGCCCGTGGATCTGCCACAGGCCCGTCAGATCCAGCAGTCCCGGCACCCGCACCACGTCGGCGGCGTCGACGTCGAGTTCACGCAGCAGCAGATCGAGCATGTGCTCCGAGATGTCGGCGGTGACCTCCAACCGGACCGGCGAACCGAACCGGCGGCGCTCGAGTTCGCGTTCGAGCGCCTGGAGCAGATCCTCGTCGCGATCCTCCTCGACGGTGAAGTCGGCGTTGCGGGTGACCCGGAACAGGTGATGGCCGACCACCTCCATGCCCTGGAACAGCACCGGCAGGTGGGCGGCGATGAGCTCCTCGACCGGCAGCAGCCACACCACCGCGTCCGCGCCGGTCGGCCGATCCGTGCCCGGGGCGTTTTCTGCGACCTCGCGCTCGACCCGCACCAGGCGTGGCACGTTCGGCGGGACCTTCACCCGGGCGAAGTGCTCCCCGCCGCGGCGCGGATCACGCACGGTCACCGCCAGGTTCAGACTCAGTCCGCTGATGTAGGGGAACGGGTGGGCCGGATCGACCGCGAGCGGAGTGAGCACCGGATAGATCTGGGCGTGGAAGTACTCGGTCAGCGCGGTGCGCTCGGCGTCCGACAGCGCCGACCACTCCAGCAGGTGGATGCCGGCCTCGGCCAGCCCGGGCCGGATCTGCTCGGTCCACACCGCGCTGTGCCGATCGGCCCGGTCCTGCGCCCCGCGCCGGATCCGGTCGATCTGCTCGCGCGGGGACAGCCCGTCGGCCGAACGCACCGACAGCCCCGTCTTGGCCCGGCGCATCAGCCCGGCCACCCGCACCATGTAGAACTCATCGAGGTTCGAGGCGAAGATGGCCAGGAACTTGGCGCGCTCGAGCAACGGCGCCGACCGGTCCTCGGCCAGTGCGAGCACGCGGGCGTTGAACTCGAGCCAGCTGATCTCCCGGTTGAGATACCGGTCAGCGGGCAGGGGTGCGGGGTCGGCGCGCACCGGCTCACCGGGCGGGGCCGGGGCTGCGGCGGTGTCGTTGTTCGCGGTCACACCACGATCCTCCCGCACCGGGCCCGGCCGCGGTACGGGACCGGGGCATCCGCGGCACGATCCCGGCGTACCGACCGGTCAGCCGAACGCTTCGGTAGGGGCTGCACGCATGGTGCGCGGGCCCGCACCGAGATGCAGCACCCTGCGCAGATCGGCGACGGTGTCGACATCGCAGCGCAGCCCCGGATCCGCGGCGGCCAGCTCGGCCGCGCCCGAATCGCGGTGGGCTGCGGCCGAACCGGGACCGAAACGCGGATCCAGAGCGACCCCGGGGCCGGCGAGCAGCGCGGTGGTGCCGGTGCCGGCCCGGTCGGCGACGAATGCGCGCCCCGCGGCGGAACGCAGCCCGGCGGCGACGGCCGCCGAGACCGCCGTGCCGGTGACCGCGGGCAGGTCGGCGTGCAGCACCAGCACCGCCCGGCCGCGCGCGGTGAGCGGATCGGCCGCCGCGGCCACGGCCGCGTTCAACCCGTCGATCCCGGGGGCGCAGACCGGTTCGCCGATCGCGGCCGCCCCGCGGGCCGCGGCCTCGGCCGCGACCTGTGCGTCGTTGGTGACCACGGTGACCGCGGCGACCGCCTCGGCCGACTGCGCGGCGGCCAGGGTGTCGAGGAACATCGCCAGCACCAGTGCCCGGCGCGGGGCGGCGGGCATCAGCGGCTGGAGCCGGCTCTTGGCCCGCGCCAACGACTTGACCGGGATCACCACGTGGACACGGTCGTCGGGAGAGGCCATGCGGTCATCCTGCCACCCACCCGCCGGGCGGCCCGCGCCCCGCGCGGACCGACCGATCCGAGGCCGGAGCCGAGCCCGGGTCGGTAGCGTGGTCTGCGCATCGGCGGTACGAGGAGCGGGGACGATGGTCAAAGCAGCGGTGATGGGTGCGGGATCGTTCGGCACGGCGTTCGCGAAGGTGCTCGCGGATGCGGGCACCGAGGTGGTGGTGTGGGCACGTCGCGCCGAGGTCGCCGAATCGATCACCACCGCGCACCGCAACCCGTCCTATATGACCGACACCCCGCTGCCCGCCTCGGTCACCGCGACCAGCGACCACGTCGCCGCGCTGGCCGGCGCCGACATCGTGGTGCTGGCGGTGCCCTCGCAGACCCTGCGCGAGAACCTGGCCCGCTGGAGCGCCGACATCCCCGCCACGGCCACCCTGGTCAGCCTGGCCAAGGGCATCGAGACCGGCTCGCTGATGCGCATGAGCCAGGTCATCGCGGAGGTCGCCGGTGCGGACAAGAGCCGGGTGGCGGTGATCTCGGGGCCGAACCTGGCCGGGGAGATCATGGCCGAACAACCCACCGCCACCGTGGTGGCCTGCACCGATTCGGTGCGGGCGATCGCTCTGCAGCGGGCGTGCGCCACCGGCTACTTCCGGCCCTACACCAACGCCGATGTCATCGGCTGCGAGATCGGCGGGGCGTGCAAGAACGTCATCGCCCTGTGCTGTGGGATGGCCGCGGGCCTCGGGATGGGGGAGAACACCGCGGCCGCGATCATCACCCGTGGTCTGGCCGAGATGACCCGCCTGGGCGAGGCGCTCGGCGCGCACCACCAGACCCTGGCCGGCCTGGCCGGGGTCGGCGACCTGGTGGCCACCTGCACCTCGCCGCTGTCGCGCAACCGGTCGTTCGGCGAGCGGCTCGGCCGCGGAGAGACCCTCGAGCAGGCCCAGGAGGCCGCCCACGGTCAGGTCGCCGAGGGG
>JAJYRZ010000192.1 GCA_021793835.1 Actinomycetes bacterium
CCGTCCACGGCCCGGCCCATCCGGCGGCCGCCAGCGCGCGATACCGCGCGGCGACGGCCTGCTGGAGCCCGTCGTTGCGCTCATAGGCGTCACGGGTGCGCGCGGCGTCGGCCGCGGCACGGCGGCGGGCCCGGTCGGCCGCGACCTCCACCGGCACGTCGAGCAGCAGCTGCCGGTCCGGGCGCGGCAGGGCGAACCGGTCGAACTCGAGCCCGTGGACCCACTCGGTGAACTCCCCCGGCGCCTGCTCGCCGCGCCGGGCCGCGCCGTAGGCGGCGTTGGAGGCGACGTAACGGTCGAGCAGCACCAGGTCGTGGTCGGCCAGCAGGGCGGCGATCCGGCCCGCGGCCGCCCGGCGGTCGAGCGCCCACAGAAGCGCCATCGCGTGCACCGAGTCGACCAGGTCCCCGTGCTCGCCGTGCAGGGCCTCGGCGCCCAGGTCGGCGTGGACCGAGTCGCCGTAGCGGGGGAAGGCCGCGGTGGCGACCTCGAGTCCGGCCGCGCGCCAGCGCGCCACCAGCGCACCGGTCAGCGTGTTCTTGCCCGCCCCGTCGACCCCTTCGACGACCAGCAGTGCGCCCATCGGTCCCTCTTCCCCCGTCGTGCCGTGCCCGCTTTCCGATACGCCGCCGCGCCCCGCCGCCGTCCCGCACCGGGCGGTCGGCGACGGGGCGCGGCGGGCGGACCGGTCAGTAGCGGTAGTGCTCCGGCTTGTACGGGCCCTCGACGTCGACGCCGATGTACTCGGCCTGCTCCTTGGTCAGCTTGGTCATCGACCCGCCGAGCGCCTCGACGTGGATCTTGGCGACCTTCTCGTCCAGGTGCTTGGGCAGCCGGTAGACCTCGTTGTCGTACTCGTCGGGCTTGGTCCACAGCTCGATCTGCGCGATCGTCTGGTTGGCGAAGGAGTTCGACATCACGAACGACGGGTGCCCGGTGGCGTTGCCCAGGTTCAAAAGGCGCCCCTCCGACAGCACGATGATCGAGTGCCCGTCACCGAAGACGAACTCGTCGACCTGCGGCTTGATGTTGATCCGGGTGACGTCCGCGGCACGCTCGAGCCCGGCCATGTCGATCTCGTTGTCGAAGTGGCCGATGTTGCCCAGGATCGCCTGGTGCTTCATCTGCTTCATGTGCTCGAAGGTGATGATGTCCTTGTTGCCGGTGGAGGTGATGACGATGTCGGCCTCGCCGATGAACTCCTCCACGGTCTTGACGTCGTAGCCGTCCATCAGCGCCTGCAGGGCGTTGATCGGGTCGATCTCGGTGACGGTCACCCGCGCACCCTGGCCCTTGAGCGCCTCCGCGCAGCCCTTGCCGACGTCGCCGTAGCCGCACACCAGCGCGGTCTTGCCCCCGATGAGCACATCGGTGCCGCGGTTGATGCCGTCGAGCAGCGAGTGGCGGGTGCCGTACTTGTTGTCGAACTTGCTCTTGGTGACCGAGTCGTTGACGTTGATCGCCGGGAAGGCGAGCTCGCCGGCGGCGGCGAACTGGTAGAGCCGCAGCACCCCGGTGGTGGTCTCCTCGGTAACGCCCTTGACCGCATCCGAGATCGTGGTCCACTTGGTCGGATCGGCGGCCAGCGAGGCGCGCAGCAGGGCGAGGAAGACCTTGTACTCGTCGCTGTCGTGCTCGTCGTCGGTCGGCGGGACGACCCCGGCCCGCTCGTACTCCTTGCCGCGCAGCACGAGCATGGTGGCGTCGCCGCCGTCGTCGAGGATCATGTTGGCCGGCTCGCCGGGCCAGGTGAGCATCTGCTCACACGCCCACCAGTACTCCTCGAGGGTCTCGCCCTTCCAGGCGAAGACCGGCACGCCCTGCGGCGCCTCGGGGGTGCCGTGCGGGCCGACCACCACGGCGGCCGCGGCGTGGTCCTGGGTGGAGAAGATGTTGCACGAGGCCCAGCGCACCTCGGCGCCGAGCGCGGTGAGGGTCTCGATCAGCACCGCGGTCTGCACGGTCATGTGCAGCGAGCCGGAGATGCGTGCGCCCTTGAGCGGCTGCGCCTCGGCGTACTCGCGGCGCAGCTCCATCAGCCCCGGCATCTCGTGCTCGGCCAGGCGGATCTCGCGGCGACCGAACTCGGCCTCCGACAGGTCCGCGACCTGGAACTGGATACCGTTGATCTCCTGCACCGTCATCTTCGACGTCGTGCTGGTCATGTGCTTCTCCTCGTCGGGGGTGTGCGGGGCGCGGCCGGGAGGCGCGGCGCCCGTGCGCGCGGCAGGTGGCGACCGGCCCGGTGGACCACGGGGCCGGCTGGGCCTTCAGGCTATCGCTGCCCGCACCCGCGCCGCGCACCGGCCGTGCCGCACGCGCGGGGGCCGGTGGCTCCGGTCACCGGTCGGTCGGCACGACCGCGCGGAACAGCAGGGCCTGTCCGTCTTCCGCACGCACCCGCACCGCACCGTCGGCGGCCGGCACCCAGGCCGCCTCGGTGGGGCCGAGCACCTGGGTGCGGCCGTCGCATTCGAGCACCGCGCGCCCGCCCACGCACAGCAGCACCTCCGGCCCGTCCGGGGCACCGGCCCCGCGGCCGGGCAGGGTCAGCGGCTCGGCGGTCGCACGGATCCGGCTGAGCCGGAAGTCGGCGGCGTGCAGCGGGTAGACGTATTCGCCCGGCACCGGCGCACCGCTTCCGTCGCGGTCGGTCATCGGGTCGACGTCCATGCCGTGGAAGTCGAGTACACGCAGCAGTTCGGGCACGTCCACGTGCTTGGGGGTCAGCCCGCCGCGCAGCACGTTGTCGGAGCTGGCCATCAGCTCCACGGCCGTGCCGCGCAGGTAGGCGTGCAGGTTCCCGGCCGGCAGGTACAGCCCCTCCCCGGGGCGCAGGTCGATGCGGTTGAGCAGCAGCGCCGACAGCACCCCGACGTCGCCCGGGTAGGCCTCGCCGATCTCCAGGGTCGAGCGCAGCACCGTGGCCAGCGGATCGTCGGCGCCGTTGGCGGTCAGGTAGCGCACGCAGCCGTCGAGCACGGCGGGCAGCAGCTGGTCGACCGCGGACTGGGGCATGGTGATCCACGTGGTGAACAGCGCCCGCAGCCCCTCCTCGTCGGGCTGGCCGCGTAGCAGCGCCGCATGCGGTTCGAGTTCGGGCACACCCAGTGCCTCGAGCACCGCGACGGTCTGGACGGGGCAGCGGAAACCGGCGAGCGCCTCGAAATCGGTCAGCGCCACCACGATCTCGGGTTTGTGGTTGCGGTCCCGGTAGTTGCGGTCCTGCGCGTCCACGGCGATGCCGGCGCGCTGTTCGCGGTCGAAGCCCTCCTCGGCCTGGGTCTTGCTCGGGTGGGCCTGCAGCGACAGCGGCTCCTCGGCGGCGAGGATCTTGAGCAGGAATGGCAGCTGGCCGCCGAAGCGCTCGACCACCGCGGGCCCGAGCTGGCCGACCGGATCGTCGTCGATCGCGGCCAGCAGGGAGCGCCCGTCGGCGAGCACGGCCGGATCGCCCGGGTGGGCGCCGAGCCACAGTTCGGCCTCCGGGTGCGCGGACGGCCGGTCGTCGCCGCGCAGCTGGGCGAGCGCCGAGCGCGACCCCCACGCGTAGGAGCGCACGGTCGGGAACAACTGCTCCATCGTCTACCGGTCCCCCTCGTCGCCTGCGCGCACCGCGGCGTAGGCGGCCGCATACTCCCACCGGGCGAGCAGCACCAGCCACTGCACCACGGCCGGGACGTCGTCGAGTTCGGCGGCGGCCGGCGCCCCGGGCACCGGTTCGGGCTCGTCGCCGGCGACGACGAGTTCGCGCCGCGGCAGGGCCGCGGTCGCGGTGCGCAGCCGGTGCGCATCGCCGGCCACGGCGTGGACGAGCACCGTCGGCGCGGTCGTCGCGGGCCCGTCGATCAGCGGATCGTGGAAGATCGATTCGGCCGCCTGCTGCGGGCGCGGGGCGGCGAGCACCTCGGCGACGGCGGCGGTGGGCAGTGCGGTCCCCGCGGCGGTCAGCACCGCGGCGGCCGCCTGGGCGGTGACCGCGGCGGCGACCGGGTCGTCGCCGGCGAGCACCACGGGCCCGTCCAGCCGCAGGGCGAGCGTCTTGGCGGGGTTGCGGAAGGCTTCGCGGGCGGGTTCGTTGCGCAGGGCCTCGGCGTCGACCGCATCGGCCGCGCCCACCGTCCCGCCGACCGGGGCGAGCCGGGCGCGGTAGCGCGGGCACAGGGCCTCACCGATCGCCAGGGCCGCGGCCAGATGGTGGAACACCGAGCCGCGGTCGGCGCCCGGCAGCCGCGGCGGGCACCAGATCACCCGGCCCGCGCCGGCCGCGCCCACCGGGCCCTCTTCGGCCACGGTGACCAGAACGGTCGCCCCGCGGCCGGCCGCATCGTCGATCGCCCGGGCCAGCTCCGGATCCCCGGCGTCGTCGCCGAGCACCAGCACCGTGTCCAGGGCCCCCGTCCAGGCGGGGGTGCGGTCGGTGCGCACCAGCGGCACCGACAGGTGCGGCGCGGCGTCGGCGGCGAACACCGCGGCGGCGCGCGCGCCCGCCCCGCGCGGGGCGATCAGCACCAGGGCACGGGTGTCGGCCGCACCGGGCCGGCCGGGCAGTGCGTCGGCGACGGCGGTGGCCGCGGCCCGCACGTGCGCGCCGGACGAGGCGGCCGCGTGCAGCAGGCCGTCCCGATCGGCGCGGATCAGCGCCTCCGCGTCGTCGAGGTCGAATCCGGAGTCGTTCACCGGGCGGGGCCTTGCGTCCCGTCTCCGTCCGCCTGCACGGCCTCGTCGAGCAGCAGCACCGGGATGCCGTCCTCGACCGGGTAGATCCGGCCGCAGTCCCGGCAGGTCAGTGCCTGGGCCTCGGGGTCCCCCGGGGTGCCCGCCTCCAGCGTCCCGTGGTCGGGGGCCGGGCAGGCCAGGATCTCCATCAGCACGGCGTCGAGCTGCACAGCCATGTCACCCTTCCTTCCGCATGTCGACCGGGTCGGCGCCGCCTGCGACGCCCACCGGCCTCGTGACAGGTTACGCGCCGCGCACCACGGACAGCACTTCGGCGCTCAAGCGCTCGACCTCCGCGGCCGTGGGCGCCTCGACGTTCAGCCGCAGCAGCGGCTCGGTGTTCGAGGCCCGCAGGTTGAACCAGGCGCCCGCGCCCAGGTCGACGGTGACGCCGTCGAGCCGGTCGACCGACACGGCGCGGTCGGCGAAGGCCGCCACGGCCGCCTCGGTGCGCCCCTGCTGGTCGTCGACCGTGGAGTTGATCTCGCCGGAGGCCGCGTAACGCTGGTAGTCGGCCATCAGCTCCGACAGCGGCCGGTCCTGCTCGCCGAGGGCGGCGAGCACGTGCATGGCCGCGAGCATGCCGGAGTCCGCGCCCCAGAAGTCGGCGAAGTAGTAGTGCGCCGAGTGCTCCCCGCCGAAGACCGCGCCGGTCTCGGCCATGGCCTGCTTGATGAACGAGTGGCCCACCCGGGTGCGCACCGCGGTGCCGCCGTGCTCGGCGACCAGTTCGGGCACCACCCGGGAGGTGATCAGGTTGTGGATGATCGTCGCACCGGGCCGGCGGGCCAGTTCGCGCTCGGCGACCAGGGCGGTCACCGCGGACGGGGACACCGGTTCGCCGCGCTCGTCGACGACGAAGCAGCGGTCGGCGTCGCCGTCGAAGGCCAGCCCGATGTCGGCGCCGGTCTCGCGCACCCGCTGCTGCAGGTCGACGATGTTGGCCGGATCCAGCGGGTTGGCCTCGTGGTTGGGGAAGTCGCCGTCGAGTTCGAAATACAGCGGATCGATCTCCAGCGGCAGCCCGGCCAGCACGG
>JAJYRZ010000193.1 GCA_021793835.1 Actinomycetes bacterium
TGACCGGGTCCGAACTGCGATCGCGCGAGGGGTCCTCGGATTCGGGTCTGCGCAGCAGCCGGGTGTCCTCCGGGTCGTCCTCGACCTCGTCGGCGTGCGAGGTGGTGTAGGCGCGGTAGAGCAGGCCCAGGCCGAAGGCCGTCAGCCCCATCGAGATGACGATGGCGGTCAGGATCATGCCCTGGGCGAGCGGGTCGGCGATCTCGCCGAACACCGAGGAGTCTCCGCCCACCAGCGGGGAGCGTCCCGGCGCGGAACCGGCGAGCAGGATGAGCAGGTTGATGCCGTTGCCGGCGAGCATCAGCCCGAGCAGCATCTTCAGGATCGAGCGGTCCATCAGCAGGTAGGCGCCGGTGGCCACCAGCACGCCCACCACGATCAGCAGTCCGATGTCGGCGATCACTGCAGCTTCACCTCCGCCTTCGAGTCCAGGCGCGCCCCCAGGCTGCGCAGGATGTCGAGCACCACGCCGAGCACGATCAGATACACCCCGAGGTCGAAGAACAGGGCCGAGGCGATGTGGATCTCGCCGAAGACCGGCAGGGTCACGTTCCAGATCGTCGACGAGAGCACGGGCGCGCCGATCAGCAGTGAGAACCCGGCGGTGCCGGCGCAGAACAGCAGGCCGACGCCGAGCAGTTTGCCCGCGTCCACCGGCAGGGTCTCGCCGATCTCGTAGCGGCCGCCGGCCAGATAGCGCAGCGTCACCGCCAGCCCCGCGGTCAGCCCGCCGGCGAAGCCGCCGCCGGGCTGGTTGTGGCCGGCGAAGAAGAAGTAGATCGACAGCACCATCACCGTCGGGAAGACCAGGCGGGTGGTCATCTCCAGCACCAGGGAGCGGAAGCGCGGATCGGTCAGTTCGATCCCGCGCAGCCGCGTGGTCGCCGGGCGTAGGGCGGCCCGGTCGGCGGGCAGGTTCGGCGGCAGCGGCATCTTCTCCGCGTCCGACACCCGCAGGGCCGCGCCGAAGCGGTGGTGGCGGAACACCAGCGAGGCCACCCCGGTCGCGGCGACCAGCAGCACGGTCACCTCGCCGAAGGTGTCCCAGGCGCGGATGTCGACCAGCAGCACGTTGACCACGTTCTTGCCGCCGCCGCGCTCGTAGGCGGCTTCGGGCATCAGCTCGGAGATCCCGGGCGCGGTACGCACGGCCATCGCGACCGCACCGAGTCCGGCCACGGTCGCACCGACGGCGATCGCGACGGTCACCCGCAGTCCGCGCACCGCACCGCCGAGCCCGGACCATTCGATCCGGCGCGGGTTCTCCGCGGGCAGCTTGCGCAGCACGAGCACGAACACCACCAGCAGCAGCGTCTCGACCAGGAACTGGGTCAGCGCGAGGTCGGGGGCGCCGTGCAGGGCGAAGATCATCGCGATGCCGTAGCCGGTGAAGCCGACGGTGAGCACCGCGGCCAGCCGGTTGCGCAGCATGGTCGCCACCACCGCCGGGATGATCATCAGCAGCCCGATCAGCAACTGCCAGGGCATGTGCGTCCAGCGCACGTCCAGCTCTGGGGCGCCGAAGACCGCGAGGGTGAGCAGCGGCAGGGCCACCATCGTGGTGACGATGATCCCCTGGGTCAGCGGCAGCGAACCGCGCTGGGTGGCCGCGGTCATCCGCAGCGAGACCCGGTCGGCGGTGCGCAGCGACCAGTCGTAGGCGCGGTCGGCGTTGCCCAGCGGCGGGGTGGCGCCGCGGAAGAAGGCGAGCCTGCGGTGCGCGGCGAACAGCGCGCCGCCGACGACGAAGACCACTGCGGTCAGTGCCAGCGGCAGGTTCCAGCCGTGCCACAGCGCCAGGTGATACGGGTGCACGTCGGTCGCCGGCAGGGTGCGGGCGTACGGGGTGAGCAGCCGATCGATCCAGCCCGGGGCCAGGCCCGCGGCCAGGCCGCCGGCGGCCAGCAGGGCGGGGGCGGCCAGCAGCCCGACCTCGGGCCGGGACATGGTGCGCACCGCGGCCGAGGGGCGTGCGCCCTTGTCGGCGAAGGCGCCCGAGAGCACCCGCAGGGTGTAGGCCACGGTCAGCGCCGAACCGATGGTCAGCGCGGCCAGCAGCACCCAGGCGGTCACCGGGGACTCCTGCATCGCGGAGAACGCGGCCTCCTTGCCGACGAAGCCGATGAACGGCGGCACCCCGGCCATGCTGGCGGCCGCGGCCACCGCGATCACCGCCATGGCGGGCGAGGCGCGGCCGAGCCCGGACAGCTCGCGCACGTCCCGGGTGCCGGTGGTGTGGTCGATCGCGCCGATCACCATGAACAGCGAGGACTTGAACAGCGCGTGCGCGACCACCACGGCCAGCCCGGCCAGGGCCGCGTCATAGGTGCCCAGCCCCACCAGGACGGTCATGAAGCCGAGTTGGGACACGGTGCCGAAGGCCAGGATGAGCTTGAGGTCGAACTCGCGCAGGGCCCGCCAACCGGCCAGGATGAGCGTCGCCGAGCCGAGCGAGAGCACCATCGGGCGCCAGACGGGGTCCTCGGCGAAACCGGGGGCGAGCCGGGCGATGAGGAAGATGCCGGCCTTGACCATCGCGGCCGCATGCAGATAGGCGCTGACCGGGGTGGGGGCGGCCATCGCGCCGGGCAGCCAGAAGTGCATCGGCACGATCGCCGACTTGCTCAGCGCACCGATGAGGATCAGCGCGATCGCCACCGAGACCAGGGTGCCCGTGGGCGGTGCGAACACCAGCTCGGAGAGCAGATAGGTGCCCGCGCTCTGGCCGAGCGCGACGATGCCGACCAGCATCGCCAGCCCGCCGAAGGTGGTCACCAGCAGCGCCTTGGTGGCGCTCGCCCGCGAGGAGGCGCGCTCGGCGTAGTGCCCGACCAGCAGGAACGACAAGACCGAGGTGATCTCCCAGAACACGTACAACAGCAGCATGTTGTCGGAGAGCACCAGGCCGAACATGGCCCCGGCGAAGGCAACCAGTTCGGCGGCGAACAGTCCCAGGCGCGGTTCGTCGTCCTCGAAATATCGGGCGCAGTAGACCAGCACCAGGGCGCCGACCCCCAAGACCAGCACCACCAGGATCTGGGCGAGCGAGTCGTAGCGGAAGACGAAGTCCATCCCGAGCGCGGGCACCCACTCGCGGTCGATCACCGCAGCGGTGTTCCACGCGCCGACGGCCCAGGCCAGACCGCCTGCCGGCACCAGAGCCAGCAGATAGAAGGCGTTGCGTCCGAACCAGCGCACGAGCAGCGGGGCCAGCAGGGCGGCCAGCGCATGTGCGCCGAGGATCGGAAGCATCGTTCTCCTGGCTGGCCGGGACAGGGACGGGGTTCACCTTAGTCAATCCTTTAGGCCGCCAGCGCAGCGGGTATGCGCCGCAGGGGGTGTCGGCCGCGCGCGTCGGCGCCGCCGAACCGCGCTCACGGCCGGCCCGCGGACCGGCCCGCGGACCGGCCTGCGGGGGTGCGGGGGTTTGTGGCGGGCGACGCCGGGGCAGCCTGCCGACACGCGGCGGGCCGGATGCCCCTGGGCCCGTCGCGCCCATCGACGAAGGAGGCGGACGAGATGACCCAGTATCGGATCGTCGACCCCGAAGGCGGTGTGCTCGAACAGGCCGACCTGCCCGACTACACGGCGGCGCACACCTGGTTCAAAAACCGCGTGCCGGGCGACGACCTCGGCTACCGCATCGAGGTCGACGAGAACGGCGAGTGGATGATGATCGAGTCGGCCGACGGCGGATCGAATCCGCGCACCGCGGCCGACGAGCAGGGCTGAGGCCGCGGTGACCGGCCGGCTCGCTCCGGGCTTGGGCTCACGGCAGGGCCGCCAGTGCGCGCAGGACGCATGCGCGCAGGGTGCCCTCGTCGCGCAGCCAGGCCCGGTTCGCGGCATCCATCGCCGCCGCGACACACCGGACCTCGACCTCCCGTTCCAGAAGCGGACGGTCGTCGTGTGGGGCGGCCGCGGCCAGGATCTCGTCGACGAAGGCTTCGGCCTTCTGCCGAGCGGCGGACCGGAGCGCGGCGTGCCCGGCGATCAGCCCGACCCGGATGCGCGCCGTGGATTCGATCTCATCGACCGCATCGTCGGGCAGGTCCTGCGCGAGTGCGACGGCGGCGCTCCGGACCGGCGTGCCTGAGGCGACCGCCGCACGCAGGGTCGCCATCCCGACCTCTTCGTCGACCTGCCAGCAGACCAGGTTCTCCTTGGTGCTGAATCGGCGGTAGAGGGTCGCGACCGAGACGCCGGTGGCCCGGGCGACGTCCTCCATGCGTACGGCGTCGAAGCCGGATTCGTCGAACATCCGCACGGCCGTCGCGGACACCTCGCGCATCACCCGGATGCGTTCACGCTCCCGTGCGCGGGTCAAAGGGGTTGACATCGCTCCTCCTGATAGTGACTATCAATGTAGATGTACACTATCAAATCGGAAAGGGAGGTGGGCGTCATGCGCTGGACGTGGACGGCCGGCCTGGTGGCGGGGGCCGCGGTGATGGGACTGGGGGTGCTGTGGTTCCTTCAGGGCTCGGACCTGGTGCACATCGAGCCCGTGCTGTGCGTTGGGGAGTGCGAGCCGATGGTGGGGCATCGACCGGGCTGGCAGATCGCCGGCGCGGGCGCGGCAGCCGCGGGCGCTGCGCTGCTCACAGTGACCGCCCGGAGGCTGCGACGGTGAGTGTCGGAGCCGGCCGATGAGCCGTACCGGTTCTTCCCGCGGCTACCGGTCCCGGGGCCGGTAGGATCCGCATATGACCGTCGTCGACCTGCCGGGCGGGGTGGTGCATCCGCTGCCCGACGACCTGCGCTCCGCCCTGCTGGCCGAGACCCCGGTGACCCGCGCCTGGTGCGACCTCACGCCGCTGGCACGCAACGAGTTCATCTGCTGGGTCGACGACGCCAAGAGGCCCGAGACGCGGGCCCGGCGCATCCGGCGCACCTGCGAGGAGCTCGCCGAGGGCGCGCGGCGCCCGTGCTGCTGGCCGGGCTGTGCGCACCGGGAACGCACCGGCCGGGCGTAGAACCGTTGAGAAGGCGGGGCCCGGGCGACCGCATGGTCGCCCGGGCCCCGCCTTTCCCGCCGTCGCGCGGACTACACGGTGGCGCGCACCTGCGCGGCCGCGTCGACCATGTTCGACAGCGCCGCCGAGACCTCGGCGGTGGTGCGGGTCTTCAACCCGCAGTCCGGGTTGACCCACAGCCGGTCGGCCGGCACGTTCTCCAGCGCCTCGCCGAGCAGCCGGACGATCTCGCCGGGGCCCGGGATGCGCGGGGAGTGGATGTCGTAGACGCCCGGGCCGACCCCGAGGTGGAAGCCCACGTCGGCCAGGTCGCCGAGCACCTCCATGTGCGAACGGGCCGCCTCGATCGAGGTCACGTCCGCATCGAGCGCGACGATCGCATCGATCACCTCGCCGAACTCCGAGTAGCACAGGTGGGTGTGCACGGCAGTCTCGTCGGCCACCCCGGAGGTGGCGATCCTGAACGCGCGCACCGCCCAGTCCAGGTAGTCCTGCTTGGCCCCGTCGCGCAGCGGCAGCAGCTCGCGCAGCGCCGGCTCGTCGACCTGGATCACCTTCGCCCCGCCCGCCTCGAGGTCGATCGTCTCGTCGCGGATGGCCAGGGCCACCTGCTCGGCGGTGACCGCCAGCGGCTGATCGTCACGCACGAACGACCAGGCCAGGATGGTGACCGGGCCGGTGAGCATGCCCTTGACCGGCTTGGCGGTCAGCGACTGGGCGTAGGCCGCCCACTCGGTGGTCATCGGCGCGGGCCGGGA
>JAJYRZ010000194.1 GCA_021793835.1 Actinomycetes bacterium
TCTGCGCACCCTGACCTGGGAGCAGTTCGACGAGGTGGTCGCCGAGGCGGGCCTGCGGGTCCGTCAGCGCTTCGCCACCTGGGACCTGCAGCCCTGGCACGACGACGCCGACTTCGCGGTGAGCGTGCTGGTCAAATGACCACGCTGATGCGGGTGTGAAAGTCGGGGCGGTGACTGGGGCGGGGGCTACAGCCGGTCCGTTCCTGTCGAGGGTCGTGTAGTGGGCGGGTAGCGGGCAACCCATGACGATCACCTGTCCGACGACCGATTGGCAAGTAAGCTTGTGACATGGAGTCGGATCCGATCATCCTGCACAGTGCCCACCGGCACGGTGTTCCGGATGCGGCGATGCTGCATGCGCTGCGTCACCCGGTCCGGCATTTCGTCCAAGACGACTCGATGGCGATGTTCATCGGCCCAGACGAGACCGGAGCCCTTGTGGAGGTCGGCGTGGTCGAGTGGCATGGGCTGATCGCCATCGTCCATGCCATGCGTCCCGCCCGACTGAAGTATCTGAGGTGATCATCATGACTCGACGCACCATCGAAGACATCGCTGCGCAGGCCGATGCACGCGCGGACGACTTCGAGGACTACGACCCGCAGCCCGGCGAACAGGATGCGCCCCTGCCTCCGGTGATGGCGGTCAAGCTGGCGGCATGGAGGCGTGACACCGCCGAGGTCGAATTGGCAGCGGCTGTGCGCGAGGCGCGCGCACAGTCGGTGTCCTGGCGGGAGGTCGGTGAAGCCATCGGCACGAGCGGAGAGGCGGCGCGGCAGCGGTACGGCGCATCGGCCTGAGATCGATGTGATCCCCGCGCCGCCGGTCCGGGCGATGACGTCACGCGGGTGTGGCCTCGTCCGGTGAGCACAGCTGCAGCAGGGAGCCCTCCGGATCCTTGACGGTCACGATGCGCCCGAACGGCGAGTCCTCGGGGCCGTCGGTGACCGTGCCGCCGGCCGCGCGCACCCGCTCGGCCGCGGCGTCGGCGCCGTCCACCCCGAAATAGATGCGCCAGTAACTCTGGCCGGGCCGAGCCCACGGCGCGCCGAAGATCCCGGCCGAGGCGTTCGGGCCGGGGCGGTCGGTGACGTACTGGAGACCGTCCTGCTCCTCGCACTCCCCAGGCGGCAGGTCGAAGTCGAACACGTCCCGATAGAACGCGGTGGCGGCCCCGAAGTCGGCGGTCACCAGATCGAACCAGACCGGGGTGCCCGCAGCGCCGGTGACGTCGTAGGAGTCGGTGTCGCCCGGCTGCCACAGTCCCACCGGTGCGCCGGTCGGGTCGACGACCATCGACCAGTGTCCGGCCGTGCTGGCGGGTGCGCCTTCGATCAGCACCTCGGCACCGGCGGTGCGGGCCCGCGCGGTGCGTGCGGCCAGGTCGTCGACCGCCAGATACACCGACCAGGCCGACGGGGCCGGTCCGCCGCCGTCCGGGCAGCGGACCGCGCGCACGTCGAGAAAGCCGCCCACCAGGGACTCGCCGGACCGGATGAACCGGTAGTCGAGGTCGCCTGCGAGGTCGGTCGCGGCGTCGTCGGTGGGCGGGGCGGGTGCGGAGAACTCCCAGCCGAACACGGCGCGGTAGAACTCCTGCGCTCGGTCGGGGTCGTTGGTGCTCAGTTCGAGCCATACCGGGGTGCCGACGGGCTGCGCGGTCATGGCGATTCTCCTCGTTATGGCCGACGCCTGCGGGTCGCGACGACCGGGTCCGTTCACGATAGGACCGGCCCGCCCCTGCCGGTGTGTCCGAACGTGCGGTCTCTACTGGACGCGCGGGGGTCAGTCCGCTCGCGCCCGGTAGAGCTGAGGAAGGGCCGGCAGCAACGGCACCGCTCCCGGTGCGGCGGGGCCGAACGTCAGGGTGATCATGGCCGGACCGTGGACGGGCCGGGGGTGGGCGGCGACCGTCGGCGCTGCGGGTGCGAGCAGGTCGGGGGCCTCGGCGGTCGCGGGCACGGTGAACGCCAGTAGCCACGGGCTGCCCGGACACAGCGCGAGCGCGGCCTCGTCGCCACCGGTCAGCACCCCGGCGCGGGGCAGGCCCACCGGCACCGGCCGGGGGAACCAGCCGATCCAGGTCAGCCGCGACCCCGGGCCCGGCGGGCATCCGGCGAGCCGGACGTGCACCGCCGGGGCGCCGGGACCGAGCGTGAACGGGCGGAGCGGATGTTCGGCGACCCGGTCGGCGAGCCGGCGCAGCGCTCCGGGCCGGACCCCGACGTCG
Organism: Actinomycetes bacterium; assembly: GCA_021793835.1. Taxonomy (GTDB): domain Bacteria; phylum Actinomycetota; class Actinomycetes; order Mycobacteriales; family Mycobacteriaceae; genus Tomitella. The sequence continues at coordinate 2,231 of JAJYRZ010000194.1, forward strand.
CGGTGGAACCGGCGGCTGAAGCTCGACAGCGAATCGAAACCGGCGGCCACGGCCACATCGATCACCGCATAGTCCCGGGCCAGCAGCGCCTGTTTCGCCGCCGCCAGGCGCACCGCGGTCAGGTAGCGGGCCGGGGACAGTCCGAACGCGGCGTGGAACAGCCGACTGAAATGGTGCGGTGAATAGCCGGCCGCATCGGCCAGATCACCTACGCGCAGCGGCTCGGTGAACCGGTCGCGGGCCAGCTCCACGGCGGCGGCCAGCGGCGCCGCCGGTACCGGGCGTACCCGGGCCGGGGCGTCGTCGCGGGGACCGGCGGACATAGTCTCCACGGTAGGCGCTGCGCGGACCGGTCGGAGTCGACTCGGCTCACGCGCACGCGCGCCCCACGGCCCGGGGGAGGTGGGAGACCTAACCGCGGGTGAACCGCGGGGTCCACGCCTGACCGCCCGCGGTGACCGCGGTGGTCTGCGCTCCGACGATGACCAGGCACCGCATGTCGATGGTCGCCGGATCGAGCGCGCCGAGCGTGGTGATCTCCGTCGACTCGCCGTCGCGGCCCACCCCGCGCCCGATCACCACCACGGTGTCGGGGCCGCGCGCGGCCAGCAGCACCTCGCGGGCCCGGACGATCTGCTCGGTGCGTGAGCGCGAGGCCGGGTTGTAGAGCGCGACCGCCATGTCGGCCTGCGACAGAGCGATCAGTCGGCGCTCGATCAGCTCCCACGGCTTGAGCCGGTCGGACAGGTTCACCACCGCGAAGTCCCCGCCGAGCGGGGCCCCGGCGCGCGCGGCCACCGCCTGCGCGGCGGTGAGTCCGGGCAGCACCCGGATCGGCACGTCGGCGAAGCGTGGATCCTCGGCGGCCTCGAACACCGCGGACGCCATGCCGAACACCCCGGCGTCCCCGCCGGAGACCACGGCGACGGTGTCGCCGCCGCGGGCCAGATCCAGCGCCAGGCGCGCCCGGTCGACCTCGACGGTGTTGCCGGAGGAGTGGCGCTGCTGACCGGCGCGCACCGGCACCTTGTCCACATAGGGGCCGTAGCCGACCAGATGATCGGCGCGGGCCAGTGCTCGGCCGGCCTCCGGGGTGAGCCAGTCGTCCCCGGCCGGGCCGAGCCCGACCACTAGCACCTCGCCGCGATCCGCAGCACCGGCGGGGGCAGGGGCACCGGTGTCGGCGGAGGCGGCGGCCTCTGCGGTCTCCGCCCCGCGCGGGGGTAGGCCGCGGGCCGCGTGTGCGCGGTCGCCGGCCGCCAGCACCACCGAGAAGTACGGCACCTGATCGGGATCGACGTCGGCGGCGGCGCCGATGCGTTGGGCCTCCATCGAGGCCCGTTCGACGTAGACGGCGTCTCCGAGTCGGCCCGCCTGGGCCAGTGCCCCGCGCACGGCGGGGAAGGTGCGGCCGAGCTTCATGATCACCGCGGCGTCGGTGTCGGCCAGACGCCGGGCCAGCTCGTGCTCGGGCAGGGTGCCCGGCAGCACGGTGAGCACATCGGTGCGGCGCACCAGCGCGGTGCCCGAGGCGGCGGCCGCGGCCGAGAACGCGGTCACCCCCGGCACGATCTCCGCCGAAAAACGCGGGGCGAGCCGGTCGTGTAGATACATGTAGGAGCCGTAGAACATCGGGTCGCCCTCGCACAGCACCACCACCGTGTGCCCGGCGTCCAGATGGGCGGCCAGCCGGGCCGCGCAGTGGTCGTAGAACTCGGCGAGCGCGCCCTCGTAGCCGCCCGGATGGTCGGTGACCCCGGTGGTGACCGGGTAGACCAGTTCCTCGAGCAGCGCCGAATCCGGGATCAACTCGGCGGCGATGACGTAGGCGTTCGACGACACCGAGTTCGGCCCGCGGTGATAGGCGATCACCTCGGCCGTCTGGATCAGCCGGGCCGCCTTGCGGGTGATCAGCTCCGGATCGCCGGGCCCGAGCCCGACCCCGTAGAGCGTGCCGGTGGTCATTCGCGTTCCTGGGCGAGCGCGTTGACCGCGGCCGAGGCCATCGCCGATCCGCCGCGCCGGCCGCGCACCACCAGGTACGGGATGTCGGCGCCGTGTGCGGCGAGCGCCTCCTTCGATTCGGCGGCGCCGATGAACCCGACCGGCACCCCGATGATCGCGGCCGGGCGCGGGGCGCCCGCATCGATCATCTCCAACAGATGGAACAGGGCCGTCGGTGCGTTGCCGATCGCGACCACCGCGCCTTCGAGTCGGTCCGCCCACAGCGACACCGCGGCCGCCGAGCGGGTGGTCGACCACTGCGCGGCGAGCCCGGGCACACGCTCGTCGCGCAGCAGGCACAGCACGTCGTTGTCGCGCGGCAGCCGGGCCCGGGTCACCCCGGAGGCGACCATGTTGGCGTCGCAGAAGATCGGGGCGCCGCCCTGCAGCGCCGTGCGTGCCGCCGAGGCCAGGCGCGGATGGATGTCCAGATCCTCGGTCAGGTCGACCTGGCCGCAGGCGTGGATCATCCGCACCGCCACCTTCTCCGCATCGGCCGGCACCGCCGTGAGGTCGGCCTCGGCGCGGATGGTGGCGAAGGAGTCGACGTAGATCTCCGGGCCGTCGGTGATGTAGTCGTAGCGGCGCGGGGGCGGGGTGAGGGCGGGGGAGCCGGGGACGATCATGATCCTCCTGACGATGCGGGACCGGGTGCGGTGAGCACCCGCAGGGAGTGAGGGCGGGTCGGGGCGCCGCAGCCGCGGGCGCAGCCGACCACATGGACAGCGGTCTCGGCCCCACCCGCGGCGACCAGGGCGCGCGCCGCGGCGCGGGTGTCGCCGGCCGACTTCGCGCAGCCCGGCGCGCCGATGCACGCGGTCACCCGTGTCCACGGGCTGGCCGGATCGGTGACGAAACCGGCGGCGGCCAGCCGGGCGGCGAGCGCTGCCGGATCGTCCCCGGCCGGGACGGCGAGCATCCGGTGCGCGGACAGGTGGACGTCACCGTCGGGCAGCGCGGCGACCATCTCGGGGGTGAGGGTGCCCAGCGGTGCGAGCGCCACGACCGCACCGGTCCGGGCGCCGCTGCCCGGGTGGAACCCGGGGCTGGGCGGCGCGGTGTCGGCCGGGGGCGCGGAAACGTCCGGGCCGGCCGGGGCCGAGGTCTCGGCCGGGTCTGCGCCGCCGAGTTCACGGCCCGCACCGGGCAGGTCGGCGATCCGCCAGGCGTCTGTGCCGAGGGTGACGAAACCGCGGGCGAGGGAGATGAGCGCGGCCGGGGCGCTGGCGAGGTCGACCACGGGACCGGACAGTGCCCCGATGCGCACCGCGGCGCGGGAGTCGTCGAGCGCGATCGCGGTCAGATCCGGGGCGAGGCCGGCGATGTCGCCGCGGCCGTCGTCGAGGCCGAACAGGAACCGGCCCGAAAGCGCGGTGAGCGCCCGGTCGGCGCGCAGGCGCCCGTCCAGTTCGGCGGCCAGTCCGCGGATGTCCGCGCGTCCGCCGGCCAGCCCCGACAGCGGGGAGGCGACGATGTTGCGCACCCGCTCATGG
>JAJYRZ010000195.1 GCA_021793835.1 Actinomycetes bacterium
ATCTAATAGGCCACCCCGTAGCCGGTGGCCTCGGTGCGCACCCGCGATCCGCCCCAGTTCAGCCCCTTGCCGGTGAGCACCCCGGACTCGTAGCGGTTGGTCAGCCGCTTGTACTGACCGAACATGTAGCCGATCTCGCGGCGTCCCACCCCGATGTCGCCGGCCGGCACATCGGTGTGTTCGCCCAGGTGCCCGTGCAGTTCGGTGATGAAGGACTGACAGAACCGCATCACCTCGGCCTCCGAGCGGCCCTTGGGGTCGAAGTCGGCGCCGCCCTTGGCCCCGCCGATCGGCAGGCCCGTCAGCGCGTTTTTGAAGATCTGTTCGAAGCCCAAGAACTTGACCATGCCCAGATCCACGCTCGGGTGGAAACGCAGCCCGCCCTTATAGGGGCCGAGCACGCTGTTGTACTGCACCCGGAAACCGCGGTTGACCTGCACCTGTCCCTGGTCGTCGACCCATGGCACCCGGAAGATGATCTGGCGTTCCGGTTCGCACAGCCGCTCGATCAGCGCCAGTTCCGCGTAGTGCGGGTCGCGTTCGAGCACCACCGACAGCGAGCCGAACACCTCCGCGACCGCCTGGTGGAACAGCGGCTCGCCCCGATTGCGTGCGACCACCGCGTCATAGATCTTCTGCACCTGCTGCGTGACGATCATCCCGGCACCTGCCTCCCACCCCATTGTCTACCCCGCCCCCGGGCGCGGCCACCGGCCGGTACCTCCGTCACCGCCAGGCGAACGGGGGCTGGTCGTAGCCGTCGATCCGGGTGTGCCGGTCGTGCAGCACGACCTCACGGAACTGGTGGATCACCGCGGCGGTGGGCGCATGCAGGTAACCGTCGTGCCAGGGCAGGCGGATCACCGGCCGATCGGTCTCCGGATAGCTCTCGAACTCCGGATCGACGTCGATGCCCGTCAGCGGCACGAAGAACACCTCGGCGACCTCTGCCGGGCTGGGCACCGGTTCGACGAAGGTGTCGGCCGCCCACAGCACCACCGGGCTCATCACGAAACCCGACCGGGTGCGGTAGTCGTCGAGGCGACCCAGTACGCGATCGGCACCGATGTCGATGCCGAGTTCTTCGTTCAGCTCCCGCCGGGCCGCGCCCGGTGCGTCCTCGCCCGGATCGATCCGTCCGCCCGGCAGAGCGAACTGCCCGGGGTGCGAGCGCAACGTGTAGGCCCGCCGGGTCATCCAGATGCCCAGTTCGGACCGGCGCCGGACGATGGTGATAGCCACCGCCGCCGCAGCCGGGCCGTCAGGTCCGCCGACCGGGCCGGTCACCGCCGGGAAACGGTCCAGTCGCGCACCGATCAACCGTCGGTCGAGCCCGGCCGGGTCGGCCGGCAACCCGGTCCCGGGGCCTCCGCGGTCGGTCACGACAGCAGCCGGGCGAGCACCGCCGGCTCCTGCTGACCGGGCCAGGTGCCGGTCAGCGTCTGTGCGCCGCCCGGCGCCTCCGGGGTCGGCTCGCGCAGCACCTCGAGGCGCACGGGGCCAGCGTGCACCGTGGTCAGGGTGCCCTGCTCGGTGACCTGCACCTGTGCCACCTCCGGCACGGGCGCATCCGCCCCGCCGCTGCCGCGCACCCGGGTGCGCGGCAGCGGCGGTCCGCCGACCGGTTCCGGGACGAACTGCAGTGCCGCCTCGTGCCCGCCGGTGACGATCGTCGCGGCGAGCAGCTGCGCGTAGACCGGGTCGTGGACCGCGTCGTAGACCCAGCGGGGGCCGAGCACCGAGTGCTCCATCGTGGTGATCAGACCGTCGTCGGCGCCCGGCAGCGGCGCCCCGCGGTAGGTCACCGGAACCTGCAGGATCCGCCCGACTGCGGTGCGCAGCAGGTGGGTCTCGACACCCACCAGATCGTCCGGGTCGTCGAAGCGGTACGCGTCGATCAGCACCAGACCGTCCGCCCGCGCGCCGCGCGCCCACGGCTGCGCGGGCACCCAGCCGGCGAGCATCTCGGCCTTGGTCGGCGACAACTGGGCGTCATAGATCAGTGCCATGACCTCGACCGTACCCGGCCGGTGACCGCCCGGGACCGGCCTTGGCACTACGCTGACAGGTGTGGGCCGCCCCGCGGCCCGACCCCCGTATGCACACCGCGGCACGCCGCGGTCGACAGGATCGGAGCGCAGCGATGTCACAGTGGGCGGACAAGCTGGAGAAGAAGGCCAAGGGGCTGATCGCCGAGGCCGCGGAGGAGATCACCGCCGCCGAGGGCGTGGACACGGTGCACCTGAACGAGGCCGACGAGACCGAGCAGGACTGACCGGGGTGTCCCCTCGGCGCTGCGGCCCGGTGCGCGGCGACCGGGACCGGCCGCGCCGGTTCAGCCCCGCCAGGCCGACAGGCGCTCGGTGAGGATCTCCTCGCCGGGGGTGCCCGCGTAGTCGTAGATCCAGTACTCGTCGTCGTCGCAGCCGATGATCTCGGCCGGGGCGCCGAGGGTCTTCGGGTACACGTTCTTCTGTTCGGAGAACTCGGTGCTGCTCTCGGGATACCAGCTGCGCTGTTCGACCAGGATGAAGCTGATCTTGCGGTCCTGCTCGAAGTCGTAGCGGTTGGTCATCCACACCGTCGGGGTGACCGCGTCCTCCATCTGCACCAGCTGCAGGCCGTCGGGACCGAAGGCCAGCATGGGCCGCACCAGCCAGAAGTTGCCGGCGCCGGCGATGTCGCGGCCGTCGATCCACTCCACCAGACAGTCGGTGGCCGTATAGCGGGTGTGTGCGGCAAAGCGTCCCAGATCCACCAGGGCCACCGTGCCGCCGACCAGCAACGCCACCGCCGCCGCCCCGGCACCGACCCGCACGCCCCGGCCGCCCGGGCCCGCGGCGGGCTCTGGCACCGGGTCGCCGCCTGCCGGGTCCTCGCCCGGGTCCGGTGCCTCCGACGGCGCATCCTGCAGACTCTCGACCATGGTCCGCGGCTGTGCGCGCTGCGCGGCGAGCACGACGACCGCGATCAGCGGGGCGAACAGCATCGGCTGGAGATAGCGGGCGGCACCCGCACCGGTCAGGATCGTCCCGGCGACGATCACCACCACGATCACCGGCCCGACCAGCGCGGCGAACAGCAGCTCCGCCGAGTCCGAGCGGCGCATCCCGCGGACCGCGACATAGACGCTGAACGCGATCAGCACGATCAGCAGCACCATCTCCACCACACCGCGCCAGGTCTGCAGCGATTCGCCGATGGTGTAACGGCTGTAGTACTCCAGCGCCACCGAGACCCCGCCGACGTACTGGTCGGCGCCCTTGCCGACGACGTCGCCGAGCAGATCGCGGATCACCAGCGCGACCGCCATACCCACGCCGGTGGCCAGGGTCGCGACCCACAGAACCCGCCACGCCACACCGCGGCGACGGCCCAGCAGCATCAGAAACAGCGTGCCCAGGATCGGGGCGACGGCCCAGCCGACGAACAGCGGGTTGGACATCACCAGCACGGCCGTCATCACACCGAGCGCCACCGCGTAGCCGGCCTGTGCACGTCCCGGGACCTGCATCATGCGCGCCACCATCGCCACGGCCGCGAACATGCCGATCAGCACCGGATAGTAGTAGGAGGTGGACAGCAGCATGCTGGCGAATTCGATGGTGCGCACCGTCCAGGTGACCTCGAGCGCCACCATCAGCGCAGGGATCGCGACCCCGATCAGACCGACACCGATCTTCACCGGTCGCGACAGCCGCGCTCCCAGCACACCGGCGATCCATCGCAGCATCAGGTACAGCAGGACGTAGTTGACGATCCCGGAGACCAGCACCCGGGTGAACACGCCCTTGACCACCAGTGACAGCAGCGCGAAGATCGGGATCTCGACGGCGAAGATCGTGGAGGTCATCCGCCACTGGAACGGTTCACCGTCTTCGATGCTGCGCTGTACCAGCGGCATGACGGTCGAGTCGGCGCCGAAGAACAGGTTCTCGGCGCGTGGGGTGCCCAGCAGCAGGGACACGGCGATCGCGCCGAGCAGGACCGCCCCCAGCACGCCGGCGAGTTCCAGCCACCGCGAACTGCCCCGCGGTCCGATCCGGTGACCGATACTGCGCATCGACCTGAACCCTTTCACGCCACAGTCGCCACAGGAGACGAAAACGCCCGGGCGGACTCCGCCCGGGCGTTCGACGGTCGGGCTGACAGGATTTGAACCTGCGACCCCTGCACCCCCAGTGCAGTGCGCTACCAAGCTGCGCCACAGCCCGCCGGTGCCGTCTCCGGCACCGATACGGAAGATTACCGCACCGGCGGTGAACCTCCCAATCGGCAGGTCACCGCTTGTTTCGTTGCTTCTTCTCCCGCACGCGCACCGAGATGCGCACCGGGCTGCCGTCGAAGCCGAACTCCTCGCGCAGCATGCGCTCGAGGAAGCGGCGATAGCCGGCCTCCAGGAATCCGGTGGTGAAGAAGACGAACGTCGGCGGACGGGTCGTCGCCTGGGTGACGAACAGCACGCGCGGGATGCGCCCGCCGCGCATCGGCGGCGGGGTCGCGGCGACGATCTCCTTCAGCCAGTTGTTGAGCCTGCCGGTCGAGATGCGCTTGTCCCACGACTCCAGCGCCAGATCCATCGCGGGCACCAGTCGGTGCACGGCCCGGCCGGTCTGGGCGGAGATGTTCACCCGCCCCGCCCACGGCACCCGGGAGATCTCCCGGTCGATCTCCCGCTCGAGGTCGTAGCGGCGGTCCTCGTCCACCAGATCCCATTTGTTGAACGCCAGCACCAGCGCCCGGCCCGCCTCGATCACCATCGACAGGATCCGCAGATCCTGCTCGGTCAGCGGCTGGGAGGCGTCGATGAGCAGGACCGCGACCTCCGCGGAATCCAGTGCGGCCCGGGTGCGCAGCGAGGCGTAGTACTCGGTGCCCGAGGCCTGACGGACCCTCCGCCGCAGCCCCGCGGTGTCGACGAACCGCCAGGGACGGTCGTCGAGCTCGACCACCGTGTCCACCGGGTCCACGGTCGTGCCGGCCACATCGTGGACGACCGACCGCTGCTCCCCGGCGAGCTTGTTGAGCAGGCTGGACTTGCCGACGTTCGGCTTGCCCACCAGCGCCACCCGGCGCGGACCGGCGGCGCGCACTCCGTCGTCGCGCGGGGTCTCGGGCAGCACCTCGACGATCCGATCGAGCAGATCCCCGGTGCCGCGCCCGTGCACCGCGCTGATGGGGAACGGTTCGCCCATCCCCAGCGACCACAGCGCGGCCGCCTCGGCCTCCTGCCGTTCGCCGTCGACCTTGTTGGCGGCCAACACCACCGGGGTCTTGGACCGCCGCAGAGTACGCACCACCGCCTCGTCGGTGGCGGTGGCTCCGACGACCGCGTCGACGACCAGCACGATCACGTCAGCCTCGCGCATCGCCAGCGCGGCCTGGGTGGAGATCGCCTCCTGCAGACCCTTGCCCTCGGGCTCCCAACCGCCGGTGTCCTGGACCAGAAAGCGGGTCCCGACCCACTCCGCGTCGTAGGTCACCCGGTCACGGGTCACCCCGGGGGTGTCCTCCACGACCGCCTCGCGACGACCGATGATCCGGTTGACCAGCGTGGACTTTCCCACGTTCGGTCGACCGATGATCGCCACGATCGGCAGCGGCGCGGTCTCGTCGTCCAGTTCGTCGGCGAATTCGGCGTCGAGGGCGTACCAGTCCTGCTCGTCGTCCCACACCAATCCGCTGCCCGGCTCGTCCGTCGCCTGGAAGTG
>JAJYRZ010000196.1 GCA_021793835.1 Actinomycetes bacterium
AGGTCGGTGCCGACCGCCCGGCGATCGGTGCCGGGACGTGCCGGACCTGCCGGGGACCGGAGTGAAACGGTGAAAAATATCTTCCGAAGATGTTCACCGGGCGCGTAAAAAGCGCTGCGGGGGGGGCGGTCCGGCGGCACATCGGTGCCCGTCCGCCGGTCCCCGCGATCAGCGCCCGGGCAGGCGCCGCATCGGCTCGTGGGTCACAGTGCGTCTTCGATCTCGTCGCGCACCCGATGCACCGCGTTGCGCAGCGCCGCGACGTCCGGTCCGGCGGCCAGTACGCCGCGGGAGACGTTCGGCAGCAGCAGCTCGGTCGCCCCGGCGAACAGGGCCGGCAGATCGGCCGGCCGGGCGCCTTGCGCACCGAGGCCGGGCGCCAGGATCGGCCCGGTGAACCCGGTCAGATCCAGCCCGTGGTGACGGGTCGCGCCGATCACCAGGCCGACCGTGGCCGCAGGGGCGTGCGCCGCGGCCGCCTGATCGACGATCTGCTGGGCGACGGTGCGCCCGTGCTGTTCGCCGGCACCGCGGGAGGTCTGCAGCCGTGCGCCGTCGGGGTTGGAGGTGCGGGCGAGCACGAACACTCCCCCGCCCGCCCGCCCGGCCTCGTCGACCGCGGGGTCCAGCGCACCGACCCCGAGATAGGGCGAGACGGTCACCGCGTCGGCGGCCAGCGGCGAGCCCGGGCGCAGCCAGGCCCGGGCGTAGGCGGCCATGGTCGAGCCGATGTCACCGCGTTTGGCGTCGGCCACCACGATCACCCCGGCCGCACGCAGTTCGGCCTGCGCGGATTCGAGCACCGCCAGACCCGCCGCACCGTAGGCCTCGAAGAACGCGACCTGCGGTTTGACCACGGCCGCGGTGGACGAGAAGGCCTCGACGCAGATCTCGGTGAACCGGGTCAGCCCGGCCACGTCGTCGGTCTGGCCCCAGTCGGCGAGCAGCTGCGGGTGCGGGTCGATGCCCACGCACAGCCGGCCGCGCGCCGCCAGTGCCGCGCGCAGCCGGTGTGCCCAGTCGGTCGCGGTCACCGGTCGGCGGCCGCGCGCAGCGAGGCGTGCAGCTCCTGGAGCGAACGCACCCCGATGTCGCCGCGGATGCCGGCCTCGATGCCCTGCACGGCGGCCGCGGCCCCCTGCACGGTGGTGATCAGCGCGGTCGACGAGGAGATCGCGGCCGAGCGGATCTCGTAGCCGTCCACGCGCGGGCCGGTGGTGCCGTACGGGGTGTTGATCACCATGTCGACCTCCCCGGCCAGCAGGCGTTCGACGATCGAGCGTTCGCCGTGTTCGCGGGCCTTGTCGTCGGAGTACTTGATCACCGTCTGCGACTCGATACCGTTGCGGCGCAGCATCTCCGCGGTGCCCTCGGTGGCCAGGATCTGAAAACCGAGGTCGGCCAGCCGCTTGACCGGGAAGACCATGGCGCGCTTGTCCCGGTTGGCCACCGAGACGAACACGGTGCCCGCCGTCGGCAGCGGCGAGTTGGCGCCGGTCTGGCTCTTGGTGAAGGCGGTGCCGAAGTCGGCGTCGATGCCCATCACCTCGCCGGTGGACTTCATCTCGGGGCTGAGCAGCGAGTCGATGCCCGAGCCGTCGGCCTTGCGGAACCGGTTGAACGGCAGCACGGCCTCCTTCACCGCCACCGGGGCGGTGACCGGGACGGTGCCCCCGTCGCCGGTGGCCGGCAAGACGCCCGCCGCGCGCAGTTCGGCGATCGATTCGCCCAGCATGATCCGGGCGGCTGCCTTGGCCAGCGGCACTGCGGTGGCCTTGGACACCAGCGGCACGGTGCGGCTGGCCCGCGGGTTGGCCTCGATGACGTAGAGCACATCGTCCTTCAGCGCGTACTGCACGTTCATCAGTCCGCGCACGCCGATGCCCTTGGCCAGTGCCTCGGTCGAGCGGCGCACCGCCTCGATGTCCTGGCGCCCGAGGGTGACCGGCGGCAGCGCGCACGCCGAGTCGCCGGAGTGCACCCCGGCCTCCTCGATGTGCTCCATGACCCCGCCGAGGAAGACCTCTTCGCCGTCGCACAGGGCGTCGACGTCGATCTCGATGGCGTCTTCCAAGAACCGGTCGACCAGCACCGGGTGGTCCGAGGACAAGGTGGTGGCCCGGGTGATGTAGCCCTCGAGGGTGTCCTCGTCGTAGACGATCTCCATCCCGCGCCCACCGAGGACGTACGACGGGCGCACGAGCACGGGGTAGCCGATCTCGGCGGCGATGGCGCGCGCCTCCGGGTAGCTGGTGGCGGTGCCGAACTTCGGCGCCGGCAGCTTGGCGGCGGCGAGCACCTTGCCGAACTCGCGGCGGTCCTCGGCCAGGTCGATCGCGTCGGGGGTGGTGCCCACGATCGGCACGCCCGCCTCCTCGAGCTTCTGGGCCAGGCCCAGCGGGGTCTGCCCGCCGAGCTGGACGATGACCCCGGCCACGGTGCCCGAGGCGGCCTCGGCCTCGTAGACCTCGAGCACGTCCTCGAAGGTCAGCGGCTCGAAGTAGAGCCGGTCGGCGGTGTCGTAGTCGGTGGAGACGGTCTCGGGGTTGCAGTTGACCATCACCGTCTCGTAGCCGGCCTCCGACAGGGTCAGTGCGGCGTGCACGCACGAGTAGTCGAACTCGATGCCCTGGCCGATCCGGTTCGGGCCCGAGCCGAGGATGATGACCTTCTCGCGCTCGGTCTGCGGGGCGACCTCGGTCTCGGCCTGCGGGTCGAGCTCGTAGGTCGAGTAGTAGTACGGCACGGTGGCCGCGAACTCGCCGGCGCAGGTGTCGACCGACTTGTACACCGGCCGCACCCCCAGGCGTTTGCGCAGGGTGCGCACCCCGTCCTCCCCGGCCAGTTCGGGGCGCAGGGCCGCGATCTGGGCGTCGGACAGCCCGGCGTTCTTGGCCCGGCGCAGCAGGTCGCCTTCGACCACGGGTGCTTCGACGATCTCGCCGCGCAGCTCGACCAGCCAGGCGATCTCGGCGACGAACCACGGGTCGAAGCCCGACGCCTCGGCCACCTCGTCGACGCTCGCGCCCAGACGCAGGGCGAGTTCGGCGTCGTAGAGCCGGCCGTCGGTGGGCGTGCGCAGATCCTCGAGAACCGCCTCGACGGTGGTCAGTTCCGGATCGTCGGGGGCGGTCCAGAAGCCGGACGCCTCGGTCTCGAGCGACCGCAGCGCCTTGCCGAGCGATTCGACGAAGCTGCGGCCGATCGCCATCGCCTCGCCGACCGACTTCATCGTCGTGGTGAGCGTGCCGTCGGCGCCCGGGAACTTCTCGAACGCGAACCGCGGGGCCTTGACCACCACGTAGTCCAGGCTCGGTTCGAACGAGGCCGGGGTGACCGCGGTGATGTCGTTGGTGATCTCGTCCAGGGTGTAGCCGATGGCGAGTTTGGCGGCGATCTTGGCGATCGGGTAGCCGGTGGCCTTCGACGCCAGTGCCGACGAGCGCGAGACGCGCGGGTTCATCTCGATGACGACAACCCGTCCGTCGGCCGGGTTGATGGCGAACTGGATGTTGCAGCCGCCGGCGGCGATACCGACCTCGCGGATGATCTTGATGCCCAGCTCGCGCACGTCCCGGTATTCCCGGTCGGTCAGCGTCATGGCCGGGGCGACGGTGACCGCGTCCCCGGTGTGCACGCCCATCGCGTCCAGGTTCTCGATCGAGCACACGGCGATGACGTTGTCGTGGGCGTCGCGCACGAGCTCGAGCTCGTACTCCTTCCAGCCCAGGATCGACTCCTCGATCAGCACGTTCGCGGTCGGCGAGGCGGCCAGCCCGCCGCCGGCGATGCGCTCGAGGTCCTCTTCGGTGAACGCCAGGCCCGAGCCGAGCCCGCCCATGGTGAAGCTGGGGCGCACCACGACCGGCAGGCCGAGTTCGGCGACCGTGGCGTGCACCTCCTCCATGGTGTGGCACACGGCCGAGCGGGCCGACTCCCCACCGACGGAGGCGACGATGTCCTTGAACATCTGGCGGTCCTCGCCGCGTTCGATGGCGGCGATGTCGACGCCGATCAGTTCGACCCCGTGGCGCTTCAGGGTGCCGGCGGCGTCGAGGTCCATCGCGGTGTTCAGCGCGGTCTGCCCGCCGAGGGTGGCCAGCACGGCGTCGATCGGGTGGCCCTTCTCGCGCTCGGCGATGATCACCTTCTCGACGAATTCGGCGGTGATCGGCTCGACGTAGGTGGCGTCGGCGAACTCCGGGTCGGTCATGATCGTGGCCGGGTTGGAGTTGATCAGCGTCACCCGCATGCCCTCGGCGCGCAGCACGCGGCAGGCCTGGGTGCCCGAGTAGTCGAACTCGCAGGCCTGACCGATGACGATCGGGCCGGAGCCGATGACCAGGACGTGGTGGATGTCGGTGCGGCGCGGCATCAGTTCTGACCTGCTTTCTGCTGACGGTCCATCGCGGTGGTGAACCGGTCGTACGGGGAGGCGGGGCCGTACAGGCCCGGGTCGGGGGCGGGCAGGTACTGCACGCCGAGCGCCGAACCGTCGATCAGTTCGACACCTTCGACCGTGTCGTCGACGGCGCTGGTGTGGCTGATGCGCGCGCGGCCGTAGGGGGTGTCGAATTCGGGTGCGTCGCCGGACTCCAGCGCATGACCGTGGCTCTGCACGGTGATCAGGATGCGGTCGGCGGCCAGGTCGCGCACCGGCACGTTCGCACCCCGGTGGCCGACCGGCATGCGCACGGTGCCCAGGCCGAGTACGCGGCCGAGCAGCTGGTGGCCCAGTCCGATGCCGAGCACCGGCAGGCCGCGACCGAGTGCGGTGCGCACCAGCGCGGTGGCCGCGTCCAGCCCGGAGCCGTCGCCGGGGCCGTCGGAGATCACCAGTCCGGCAGGGCCTACGGCGTCCAGCCCGGCGTCGTCCGCTGTGGGCGGCAGCACCTTCAGGGTGTGGCCGCGGGCGGTGAGCCCGTCGACCACGGCCCGGGTCAGTCCCAGGTCGAGCACGGCGACGGTGCGGCCCTGCCCCTGCTCGGGGGTGATGGTCTCGGGCCAGCCGCCGGCGACGGCGCGCACGGCCGCCGCCCCGGTCTCTGGGGTCTGGGCCTGCACGATGCGCAGCAGTGCGTCGACCGGGGCGAGGGTGGCGCCGGAGAAGATGCCGGCGCGCATGGGGCCGTGCTCGCGCAGGTGGCGCACGACCGCGCGGGTGTCCAGCCCGGCGATCCCGACCACGTCCTGGCCGGTCAGCTCGCCGACGAGCGTGGTCTGCGCCCGGTGGTTGGACACCCGGCGGGTCGGTTCGCGCACCGCGAGCCCGGCCGCGTGGATGCGGCCGGCCGGGTTCTGCGCGTCGGCCTCGTTCCAGCCGGTGTTGCCGATGTGCGGGGCGGTGGCGATGACGATCGCCCCGCGCGAGCCGGGATCGGTGAGCATCTCCTGATAGCCGGTCATGCCGGTGTCGAACACCGCCTCGCCCAGGGTCTGTCCCTCGGCGCCGAAGCGGGTGCCGCGGAAGACGCGGCCGTCCTCCAGCACGAGAATCGCGTCGTTCACTTTTTCGCCTTTCCGCCCGGACCGGCCGCCAGTTCCGCGGTCCATTCGGGATAGATGGTCTTGTCGTCGGCTCTGAAGCCGGTGTCGATCAGCAGGTCCGGTTCGCTCGAGCCGGGCGGATGCCAGGTGATCACCAGCAGCCCGTCGCGGGTCATCACCTTCCCGGCCAGGCGCCGGTCCAGGCGCACCCCGGTGATCTC
>JAJYRZ010000197.1 GCA_021793835.1 Actinomycetes bacterium
GGCAGTCGATCCAGGTGAAGTGCTCGTCGATCGCGGCGTCGGTGATCGTCAGACCGAGTTCGACCGTCCGGCAGATCGTGTCGGCGACAAGGTGCGTAGGCTGCAAAACGGGTCCTGTGGTCGTCGGTGGAAGCTTCGCAACTCCCATCCTGACACCACAGGACCCGCCTACATGTAGTGGTCCCCGCCCACCCCACCGATCACCGCGCTACGCACTCCGGAACCGGAAGAGCCACTATCCGCTCACCCGGGCGTGGGCCGCACCGTGCTCGACGCGCATTCGGCGGTCCTGTCGCCGTAGCCGCCACGCGCCCCGGATCAGGGCTGCTGCGCGGCGGACCGCGTGCACACTATCGTCGGCCGTGTCCCTGTCCGACCGCCTCCGGAGGCCCGTCGTGCCGTACAGCCCCGTCCCCGCCGACCCGGATGCGCCCGCCGTCCGCGCGGCCGCGATCCAGTTCGCCGGCGTCGTCGGCGACGTCGGAGCGAACCTCGCCGCGCTCGAGCCGCTGATCGACCAGGCGGCGGCGGCCGGGGCGGAACTGATCGCGGTCCCGGAGTTCTTCACCTCGCCGCTCCCCCTGGCGGACACGACGTTCACCGCCGTCCTGCCGCCGGACAATCCCGCGGTGGACCTGCTGCGCGCGGCCGCCGCCCGACACGGCGCCCGGATCGGCGGATCGATGCTGATCGCCGACCGCGGCCAGGTCTACAACCGCTACCACCTGGTCGAACCCGACGGCACGATCCACCACCACGACAAGGATCTGCCCACGATGTGGGAGAACGCCTTCTACGCCCCGGGCGCCGACCCGGGCGTGCTCGACACCGGGATCGGGCCGCTGGGCGCCGCCGTGTGCTGGGAGCTGATCCGCACACAGACCGCCCGCCGGCTGCGCGCGGGCGGCGTCGGAGCGGTGATGACCGGCACGCACTGGTGGACCGTGCCCGAGAACTGGGGACCGGTCACGGGCCGGGCGCTCGCCCCGCTGGCCCAGTACAACCGGTATCTGTCGGAGAACGCCCCGACCGAACTCGCCCGCCGCATCGGCGCCCCGGTGATTCAAGCCTCCCACTGCGGGCCGCTGCGCACCGACCTGCTGCTCGCGCCCGGCAGCGGAATCGCCGCGCCGTATGTCACCCGGTTCGTCGGCGCCACGCAGATCGTCGACGCCGACGGCTGCGTGCTGGCCGCGCGCAACACCGCCGAGGGGCCCGGCGTGGTCGTCGCCGACATCCGGATCGGGGCCCGAACACCGGCCGTCACGACCGGGGACAGGTTCTGGATCCCGGAGTTGCCGTGGGCGATACGCGCCTACTGGTGGCAGCAGAACCTGGCCGCGCGCTCCTACTATCGGCGGCGCGGCCGCGCCCGCGGTCTGGCTGCGGCGGCCGCATGCCGGCGGCCCGCACGCGCATAGGGGGGCGTCCTCGTCGGTCACCCGGGGACGGCGGGTGCGGCCCCGGTGTTCTCCCGCAGCGATACCCGTCGGCGTGCGAACTACCGGTCGGCGAGCATCCGCGTCCAGCCCTCGGCCTTCTCTGCGGGTGTGCGGCGCGGGCAGTTGCGGCACTTGGTGCCCTCGCCGGGCACCTGATAGATCAGGCAGCACGAGCCGCGGCGCACCACCCGGCGGCCACCGGCCGGCAACGGCTCCCCGACCGCACTGGGCACCGCGGCCGCCAGGCCCTGGTCGTCTGCGGTCAGGTCGAAAAAGCGCGGCCGGATCAGCGGCGCGGTGAAGATCTGCTCGGTCAGCGTGTGGGCCGCGCCGCGGTCCGCGCCCGCGGAGACCGCATCGACCATCCGGCCGGCCAGCGAGTCCGAGGCGATCGCCCACAGGGCGCGCTCGCTCGCCCCGGACACCGCGGCGAGCCCGGCGATGATCTCGCCGCACAGCTGCCGGTGACTGCGCGCGCTGTCCTCGGCCGACACCGCCCGTTCGCTGCGCAGCGAGCGCAGATAGCCGTATCCGGTGAGACGCCCGCGCAGATGCCGCGGATCCATGTCGGGGCCGTCCGCTCCGGTCAGCGCGGCGGCCGGCCAGGCGATGACCACGGTCACCGACGCCGAATACCACCACAGGGTGCCGGCGGTGCGCAGGTCGGGGCAGTCCCACCGGCCGACGGTGTCGGCGACCCGGTCGGCCAGCCAGTCACGGTCGACAAGCGTCTGGCCGGTCAGTGCGGGACCGGGGGCCGGATCACCGAGCGGGCCGTGTCCGTCGCCCTCGTCGATGCGCACCCGTTCGGCCCAGCGGCCCAGCATCGGGCGCACCCGGGTGTAGAGGTCGGCGGCCCCGTGCGCGCGGGGCCGCCCGGTCTGATCGGTCATCGGTCCTCCTCTCCGCCGGGCCGCATCGGCTCGGCGAGTCCGTCGATGTGCAGGCGCGTGGACCGACCGTCTGCGACCACCCGGCCGGCGACGCCGAACACCTCGGCCAGCAGCTGCGGGGTCATCACCTCGGCGGGGGCGCCGTCGGCACGCACCCGCCCGGACTCGAGCACGGTCAGCCGATCGCAGTAGCGCACCGCCAGCGGCAGGTCGTGCAGGGTGACCAGCACGCCGTAGCCCT
This sequence comes from Actinomycetes bacterium, assembly GCA_021793835.1. Taxonomy (GTDB): domain Bacteria; phylum Actinomycetota; class Actinomycetes; order Mycobacteriales; family Mycobacteriaceae; genus Tomitella. The sequence goes on from JAJYRZ010000197.1 coordinate 2,577, forward strand.
CGTCGGCGCTCTCGCGCACCAGGTCCATCACGGTCAGCTGGTGGCGCAGATCCAGGTGGTTGGTCGGTTCGTCGAGCACCAGCAGCTGCGGTTGCTGGGCGAGCGCCCGGGCGATGCCGACCCGTTGGCGTTCGCCGCCCGACAGATCCTCCACGGACCGGCCGGCCAGCTCCGTCAGCCCCACCCGCCCGAGCACCCGGTCGACCACGGCCCGATCGCCGGCGCCCATCGGCTCGAACCAGCCGCGCCGGGCGGTGCGGCCGAGCAGCACCGATTCACGCACGGTCATCCCGCCGAGCGACTGTCCCTCCTGCACGGCGACCCCGATGATCGTGGCCAGTTCCCGGCGGCGCAGCGCGGTGACCGCGCGGCCGGTGAGCGCCACGGTGCCGCGTACCGGGGTCAGCGCCCGGTAGCAGCAGCGCAGCAGTGTGGTCTTGCCGCTGCCGTTGGGGCCGATCAGCCCGTGTACCTGCCCCGGGCGCACGGTCAGGTCGACCGCGCGCAGCACCGGCCGGCCGCCGAGCCGGACGTCGAGGCCGCGGGCGGCCAGCAGTGGCGCGGCGTCTGGCATTTCCTGCGCGGCGGTCTGCGCCGCCGGGGCGCTCACGAGGCCACCCGGTAGCGACGCCACAGCATCACCACGAAGATCGGTCCGCCGATCAGCGCGGTCACCACCCCGACGGGAAGTTCGGTGTCGGAGCTGACGGTGCGGGCGAGCACGTCGGCCGCCACCAGGGCGACCGCGCCGAGCAGCGCCGCGATCGGGACGAGCCGGATCGCGTTGCGTCCGACCAGGTAACCGGCCAGGTGCGGGATGAGCAGTCCGACGAAGCCGATGGTGCCCGAGACGGCGACCGCGGCCGCGGTGAGCACCGAGACCACGAGCAGGATCAGCAGCCGGAAGCGGCGCACGTTCATCCCCAGCGCCGCGGCCCCGTCGTCGCCGGCGTGCAGCAGGTTCAGCCAACGGCCGGCGGCGATCACCACCGCCGTGAGCACGATGATCACCGCGGCCGGCGCCCACAGCAGCGACCAGCGCGCGTCACCAAAGCCGCCGGCGAGCCAGCGCATCACCGTGCCCATCTGGTGGTCGTCGCCGACCACCAGCAGCAGGTAGGTGATGGCGGCCGAGAGCACCATCGACATCGCCACACCGACCAGGATGATCGCGGTGACGTCGCGCGCCCGGGCGGCGACGAGCACGGTGCCCAGCAGCGGGATCAGCGCGCCGAAGAACGCCGCCAGCGGCAGCGTCAGCGCCCCGGCGAGCCCCGAGCCGACACCGAGCACGGTGACCAGCACGATGCCCAGGCCCGCGCCCGAGGACACCCCGAGCAGATACGGGTCGGCCAGCGGATTGCGGGTGACCGCCTGGGCGACCGCGCCCGCGACCGCGAGCGCCGCGCCGACCAGTGCCGCGGTCAGTGCCCGCGGCAGCCGGGAGTCGATGACGATGGCCCCGCGCGCCTCGGTCCACCACGGCGACCACGTGCCGGTCCACCAGGTGTCCGGGGTGATCCGGTGCGCGACGATCGCCCACACGTCACCGAGCGGAATGCGCACCGTGCCGAGCGAGACCGATGCCGCGATCGCGAAGGCGAGCGCCACGGTGAGCACCGCGCCGAGCAGTACGGCCCGGCCCGCAGCCGGGTCGCGGCCGCGGTCACGGCCGCCGGGCTCTTCCGATCTGTCTGCTCCCTGACCGGTCCGGGGATCGGCCTCCCGGTCGGCCAGTTCCGTCGCGGCGGTCACGGTTGTTCCGCGTCTGAGAACGCCTCGGGATGCAGCCCCTCGGCGATCGTGCGCACCGATGTGGTCAGCCGGCCGGATTCGAAGAAGTCGCCGAGCGAGACCACGACGAACCGATCGTCACGCACTGCCGGCGTGGTCGCCATGATCGGGTGTGAGCGCAGGTAGTCGATCTTCTCCTCGACACTGGCGGAGCCGTAGTCGAGGATCACGATCGCCTCGGGCGCCCGCTCCCCGATCGTCTCCCAGCTGGAGGCGAAGTAGGGCTTCTCGCCCTCGGGCGTGATGTTCTCGGCACCGGCGTATTCGGCGATCAGGTTGCCGATACCGGTCCCGCCGATGGTCAGCGGTTGGTCCTGGCCCGAGTCGTAGAAGAAGGTCGGCACCGGTTCGACACCCGCCGCATCCAGGGCCTCGGTCACCTCGGCCAGCTCACCGAGGATCCGGTCGATCAGCTCCTCCGCGGCCGTCTCGGCGCCGAGCACCTGACCGAGCTGGCGGTAGTCCTCGACCAGCAGCTCGATGTCCGGGAACCCGTCCCCGCAGTACTCGGAGAACAGGAAGGTGTTGATCCCTTCGCCGTCCAGGTCCTCGCGGGTGTAGCCGGCGGTCTCCGACAGCGCGCTGGTCATGCCCGCGACCACGAAGTCCGGCTCCAGGTCGAGGACCTGTTCACGGGTCGGATACTCCTTCGCCAACGAGGTGATCGACCGGAACTGCTCCTCCGCCTCGGGCAGGACATTGGTCGCCTCCCCGTAGCCCATGCCGACGATCCGGTCGCCCACGCCCATCTGGATGAGGATCTCGGTGACGTGGTTGTTCTGCGAGATGATCCGCTGCGGCACGGCGTCGAAGACCTCGGTGCGCTCGCAGTTGACGATCTCGACCGGCTCGTCGAATTCGGCACCTGCGGCGCGTGCCTCGGTGTCGGTGCCGCGGCTGCATGCGGTCAGCGCGAGTGCGGAGCACAGTACGACTCCGGCCACGGTGAGCGCGCGTCCGCGTCGCGCAGCCACCGGGGTGGGGAGCAGGTTTCGAGCCATCTTCGGGCCTTCCGGGCAGGTGGCCTGCCGAGCCCGGGGAGATCGCGGCCGCACCCGGATCCGTCTGCGCCCGCCCCGGTCTGGGAGACAGGCGCGGAAGGTGTCCTGCGCCGCCGCACCGGACCCCGCTCGTAGACCACGACGAGTATGGGATCTTCCATCGCCGCGCGGCGGGTGATCGGGCTCGTCGCCCCGTACGGGCGACCTACGGTTGCGGGTCAGCGCCGGACTTCGTACCGGACTTCCCCCACCGCATGACGGGTGTTGCTGGGCACAGTATGCACGCTCGGGGCGGATCCGCCCAGTCCACGCGGCCGCGGAAGGCCCCGGTCCCAC
>JAJYRZ010000198.1 GCA_021793835.1 Actinomycetes bacterium
ACTCGAAGGATCACACGGTGACCGCTTCCATGCCGAGCAGCTCCACGCTGTCGGTCACGGTCCTGGTCACCGAGTTACACCACTCTATGGGGCACTACTCCTGGCCTCCACCGTCACTGCCCTCGAAATCGAACGTGCCATCCGTGACATCCCCACCCTGCCTACCGCCATGATTTCCCCTGGCCCCAGCTGGACTGACAACTGGCCGAAAAATGTTCAGAACAGCCCATTGACCAGCGAATACCACGATCTGAACACCGCCATTGCTGCGGCCGGACGCTGTTACGACACCATCCTCGCCGCGCTCCCGGTCGCATCATCGACCGCGACGTGGGACCACACCACAGGCGTATGGGATCCCTCTCCGAAATAGTCGGCCACCCGCGGGTCACCACCGGGCGCTCCGCAGCTCCGCGGCCTCAGCGCGCCCTGACCCGTACTCGATTCCCGATAAGGGGGTCAGGCCCTGCGCACCGTCTTCCCGCGTCCCGGGAACACCGCCGGTCAGACGGCCGGGCGCGTGTGAGCATGGTCACCTCCCGGGCGAGGTCTGCCCGGCATACCGGCGACCAGGCGGGAGAGCCCATGAACACCGATACCTCTGCTGACTCCGGCACCACCTCGGTGCTGCTCGATCCGGCCCGCTACGGGCCCTGGGCGGTGATCGCCGGCGGTTCGGAGGCCATCGGCGCCGAGTTCGCGCATCTGATCGCGAGAAGCGGGATCAATCTGCTGCTGATCGCGCGCAAGCCCGGCCCGCTCGAGGCCACCGCGGAGGCGGTGCGCGCGCACGGGGTCGAGGTGCGCACCTTGAGCGTGGACCTGATCGATCCGAGCTCGATGGACACCATCGCCGAGGCGACGAAGGATCTGGAGGTCGGGCTGCTGGTGGTCAACGCCGGCGCCAACACCTACGGGCACGAGTTCGTCACCGGTGATCTGGCCGCCTTCCGCACCGTGCTGACGCTCAACATCGATCGCAAGCTCGAGATCACGCACCTGTTCGGCGGGCCGATGCGTGAGCGCCGCCGGGGCGGGATCATCCTGCTCGGCTCGGTGACCGGTTTCGCCGGCTGCACCCACATGTCGGTGTATTCGGGGGCGAAGGCGTTCAGCCGGGTGTTCTCCGAGGGCCTGTGGCTGGAGATGCGCGAACACGACGTGGACGTGCTCGGTCTGACGGCCGGGGTGACCCGCACCCCGGCGATGGCCCGGGCGGGCCTGGACTTCGACCTGCCGGGGGTCAACGCCTCCGATCCGGCCGATGTGGCCCGGCAGGGCATCGAGCACCTGGCCGACGGGCCGATCTGGGTGGTCGAGGACCACTGGGACAAGGCCGTCACCCGCGCGCAGTTCCCGCGCGCCGAGCAGGTCCTCGCCGAGGCCGCGGAGGTCGCGGCGATGATGGGCCGCTGAGGCCGAAGACCCGTCAGCGGCGCCGGTTCCGCCCGCCGCCGCTCCCCGGCCGCCCGGTCGCCGGGGGCCGAACGCGGCCGGTCGGCGGTTCAGTCCGCGACCGGGGCCGTCGCCGGTTCCGCATCGTCGACCACCGCGGCGATGCGGCGCCGGTCGCGCTGGTCCTTGATCGCGACGGCCAGAGCGAGCGCCACCACGACCGCGACCAGGCCGAAGCCGAGCGCCGCGGCGGTGAACCACGAGGTGGAGCCGAGTACGCCGAACACCGCGGCGGTGATCACCGCGATGCCGATCGAGGTGCCGATGCGCTGCCCGGTCTGCATCACCGCACCCGAGCTGCCCGCATAGGCCAGCGGCACATCGGCCAGGGTGAGCGTCTGGTTGGGGCTGATCACCGAGCCCTGCGCGATGCCGATGAACACCAGTGCCGGGATCAGCCACCATTCGCTGAGGGTGCCGGTGCCGCGCAGCAGCACCACCGCGATCGCCAGGCCCAGGCCCGTCAGCGCGAACAGCAGCCCGCCGATGACGACCTTGCGGCCCAGGCGCATGACGTTGCGGCCCGCCCAGTCGGCGGCGAACGAGGAGATCAGCGCGGCCGGCAGGCCCACCAGTCCGGCGACCAGCGCCGAATGGCCCAGACCCTGCTGCAAGAACAGCGCGACGATCACCCAGATGCTGGTCATGCCCAGGAAGTACAGGGACACGATGATCGAGCCGTTGGTGAAGCTCGAGGTGCGGAAGATCTTCAGATCGACCATCGGGCTGCCGCCGCGGCGGGCGTAGCGGCGCTCCCACCACACCCACACCCCGATCAGGCCGAGTCCGACCGGGATCAGCGTCCACACCGCCGGGCCGGCGTCGGCCTCGACGAACGGCCACAGGATGGCCAGCACCGCGACGGTGATCAGGATCGAGCCGACCGGGTCCAGGGCGCGCAGCGTGCGGCGCACCCCGCCCACCTTCCCGCCGGGCTCGGCCGGGATGCGGCGCAGCAGCGGCCGCGGGAACCACCACAGGGCCAGCCCCAGGGTGAGCAGCCCGATCGGCACGTTGACCAGGAAGGTCAGGCGCCAGCCGAAGTCGGGTCCGCCGAGTTTGATCAGCAGTCCGCCGATCACCGGACCGATGCCCACGGCCACCCCGACGGTGGAGCCGAAGAAGCCGAAGGCCCGGCCGCGTTCGGCGCCGCGGAAGTACTGCTGGATCATGCCCACGCCCTGCGGGTTGAGCATGCCCGAACCCACACCCTGTAAGAAGCGGGCGCCGTTGAGCGCCTCGGCGTTGGGCGCGAGCCCCGCGGCGATCGACGAGGCGGTGAACAGCAGCACCCCGAGGATGAAGATCCCGCCGCGGCCGAACAGATCGCCGGCCCGGCCCGCGGCGACGAGCACCACGCCGAAGGTCAGCGCATAGCCCGACAGCACCCACTGCAGGTCGGATTGGCTCGCGCCGAGCCCGTCCTGGATCGACGGCAGGGCCACGTTGACGATCGATACGCCGACCAGGGACATGAAGATCGCGGTGAGCAGCACGATCAGGATGCGCCAGCGGACCGGATCGTCGGAGCGGTCCTCCTCGTTGCCCAGGGCCGGGGTGGCGGGCTGCTCGGTCACACGATCCTCCATCCATCTCGCGCAAAAAGGGACGGCCCGCCGAGAGAAAAGGGCGGGTCGGGGGTCTGCTCGCATCAACGCGCGCAGCCGGGCCCGTATTCCGTATCGGTACGCCGCTGTCAGAGCGTGCGGGGCCGTACCGTCTGCGCGCCGGGGCCGGCGGTCGTACCGTTCAAGGCATGGGTGAGATCGAACTGGTCAGGACGTATGACGCCGCCGACGGGCACGACGAGCACGCACGCGTGGCGGCGGCCTCGGGTTCCGCGGACACCCCGCGGGTGTTCCTGGTGGATCGGCTGTGGCCGCGCGGCATCAAGAAGGAGGCGCTGCCGCACGATCTGTGGCTCAAGGCGATCGCGCCGTCGAACGAGCTGCGGCACTGGTTCGGGCACGACCCCGACCGGTTCACCGAGTTCGAGCGCCGCTACCGCGCCGAACTCGACGAGGTGCGCGACCAGGCCGCCCCGCTGGTCGAAGCCGCACGCTCCGGCGACGACCTGGTGCTGCTGTTTTCGGCGAAGGACACCGCGCACAACCAGGCCGTGGTGCTGCGCCGCTGGCTCAACGACCTGCGCTGATCCGCGCGCAGGAATACCTCGACGCCACCCCCGGTTACAGGTTATAGTTGCCCAGTCAACCAACCTGGAGGTTTTCCGATGCCCGCGATCACCGCTGACACCCTGACCCTGGCGCGCGTGGATCGCCCCGATCCCGCGGCCGCCACCGAGCGCACCGTCCGCTCGGTCACCACCGCCCCGTCCGGCTACGAGGGCGAGGGCTTCCCCGTGCGCCGTGCGTTCGCCGGCATCACCAAGGCCGCCCTGGACCCGTTCATCCACATGGACCAGATGGGCGAGGTCGAATACGCCCCCGGCGAGCCCAAGGGCACCGACTGGCACCCGCACCGCGGCTTCGAGACCGTGACCTACATGCTCGACGGCACCTTCGAGCACGGCGACTCGCACGGCGGGGGCGGCACGATCTCCGACGGCGACACCCAGTGGATGACCGCCGGCTCGGGTCTGCTGCACATCGAGGCCCCGCCGGAGTGGATGGTCGCCAAGGGCGGGCTGTTCCACGGCGTGCAGCTGTGGGTGAACCTGCCCAAGTCCGACAAGTTCCACGTCCCGCGCTACCAGGACATCCGCGGGACGGAGACGACCCTTCTGTCCTCGCACGACGGCGGGGCGCTGCTGCGGGTGATCGCCGGTGAGCTCGGCGGACATTCCGGACCGGGCGTGACCTTCACCCCGATCACGCTGGTGCACGCGACCGTCAGCCCCGGCGCCGAACTGCAGGTGCCGTGGAACCCGCAGTACAACGCGCTGGCCTATGTGCTCGCCGGTGAGGGCAGGGTCGGTGCCGAGCGGCGCCCGATCGGCAAGGGCCAGCTCGCGGTGTTCGGGCCGGGCGATGCACTGACCGTGGCGGCGGAGACCGTGCAGCCGCGCAAGGCCGAGCCGAACCTGGAGATCCTGCTGCTGGGCGGCGCGCCGATCCGCGAGCCGGTCTTCCAGTACGGGCCGTTCGTGATGAACACCCGCGAGGAGGTCATCACCGCGATCGAGGACTTCCAGGCCGGCAAGTTCGGTCAGGTCCCCTCGCAGAAGATCCCGCACACCGGCCGCTGATCCCGGGGTAAGGACCGACACCCGGGAAGCGGTCTGGACGCACAGGGTACGCCGATTAGGGTCGGTGACACATCCCGCCGATCCGCCAGGAGGCCCCGTGCGTCTGGGTTCCGTCTTGTTCACCAGCGATCGGGGCATCACCCCGGCCGCCGCCGCCCGCGCCGCCGAAGAGGCCGGCTTCGACGCGTTCTACGTGCCCGAGCACACCCACATCCCGGCCCGTCGCCAGGCCGCGCACCCGGGCACCGGGGACGAGTCGCTGCCCGACGACCGCTACATGCGCACGCTCGACCCGTGGGTGGCCCTTGCCACCGCGATCCCGGTGACCAGCCGCATCCGGCTCGGCACCTGCGTGGCGCTGCCGGTCGAGCACGACGTGCTGGCGCTGGCCAAGACCATCGCCTCGGTCGACCACCTGTCGGGCGGACGGGTCGATCTCGGGGTCGGCTTCGGCTGGAACCTCGACGAACTGCGCGATCACGGGGTGCCCATCGCCCGCCGCCGGACGATGCTGCGCGAATACCTCGAGGCCATGGAGCAGCTGTGGACGCAGACCGAGGCGGAGTATCACGGTGAGTTCGTCGACTTCGACCCCGCCTGGGCGTGGCCGAAGACCGTGCAGTCCCCGCGCCCGCCGATCCTGGTGGGGGCGGCCGGCAACGAGAAGAACTTCCGCTGGATCGCCCGATCCGCGGACGGCTGGATGACCACCCCGCGCGAGGAGGGGCTGGAGGAGGGCATCGTCGCGCTGCGCCGGATCTGGGCCGAGGCCGGACGCGAGGGCGAGCCCGCCGTGCACGCCCTGGTGGTCGGCCGGCCCGACGTCGATCAGCTCCAGCGCTGGCGTGACCTGGGGGTCACCGAAGCGATCTGCGGCATGCCCGACGCCGAGGAAGAGGTGGTCGTGGACTACCTGCACCGCCTCGGCCGGCGGCTCGCCCCCGCCCGCTGAGCCCTGATCCACCGTTGGTGATGCGGTTGGGGTGATTTCGGCGCGCGGGGTTGGTGTTCGTGGCCTGGGCATGG
>JAJYRZ010000009.1 GCA_021793835.1 Actinomycetes bacterium
GGCGACACCGAAACCGACGACCCCGACCACGCGGCACTCGCCGCCTGACCACCCACCCGACCAGGAGGAACCCGAGAAAGCCCCGATACACCACTCAAAAGGACTTGACCTTCGGGACCGGATCGCTCACCGTCGCGATGCGATTCCGCCCCATCTCGACAGCGGTCTGCCGGCACCGACCCCGACCGTCCCGATCAGGGACCGCCGGCTTCGTCCTCTGCCGTATCGGTGGCGATGATCGCGCCTTCGAGACGGGCGAGCAGCGATGCCAACTGTTCGCGCTCCTGCGCTGAGAACATCTCCAGGATCTTTTCGAGCCGAGCGAAATGCACATCGCAGATCCGGTCGATCAGTTCCTTCCCCTTCGTGGTGAGCCGCGAATACACGATCCGGCGGTCGACGTCGTCGCGCTCACGCACCACCAGGCCCGCCCGTTCAGCACGGTCGATACGCATAGTGACACCACCACTGGTGATCAACGAGGCGGTGGCCAGTTCCCCTGCGGTCAACCGATGGGGCGGGGCTGATCGCCGCAACGTGACCAGGATGTCGAACATGGCGACGCTTATCCCGTAACGGTCGAAGAAATGATTCAAGCTGCTGCGGTATCGCGAATATGCGCGTTCCTGGTGACCGAACACCTCCAGAGCCGAGACGTTGAGATCCGGCCGCTGTACCGCCCACTGGCCGATGATCTCGTCGACCGCGTCCTGCGGATGCGGGCGCTGCTGACCCATTTCGACTCCTTACAGATTAAGCACGGCGAATGTATCAACTCCAGCGCCGTGACCAGGAACGACCGGCCGGCGGCCGTCGGGCAAGGCGTCCGGTCCGCCCCGGAGGACTCACGGATTCAGTCGACCGAATCCTCCCGCAGGCGGGCGATGCAGTCGATCTCGACCGTCGATCCGTACGGCAGATCACTGACCTCCAGAAACGTCCGTGCCGGACGAGGGTGATCGAATACCCGCCGGAACTGATCGTTGGCCTCTTCACGTAGCGAGACGTCGGTGACGAAATAGGTCAGCTTGACCACGTCCTCCAACCGTCCGCCGACCGTGGCCAGCCGTTCGGACATGCGTTCCAGAGCGGCGTCGAGCGCTTCGGTGCGCCCGGCGACCGCCGTCCCCTCCGCATCCACCGACAATGCGCCGGAGACGAATGCGAAACCGTCGGCCGCGAATGCGGGACTGTACGGGTGAGCGTCGGGATTGTGGAAAGCAGACATCGGATCTACTCCTAAGTCGATGCGGCCGGGCAACGGCGCGCAGATGGGTGCGGTGATTACGGTGAATTCGTCGGTGCGGTGGTGCGCTGCGGGCTCAGTCCAGCGGTGTCTGCCAGGCGTCGTAGCCGTACACCCAGTCGGCGTCGCCGGGTTGTTTCATCCAGGTGTTGTCGCGTGAGGCGACCTGGATGCGTGCGGTGCGCGGCAGCCGGTTGCGTTCGTACTGCGCCAGCGCGGCCTTCAGGTCGGTGCCGTCGGCCACGCAGCGCGCCAGTACGACCGCGTCCTCGATGGCCTGGCCCGCACCCTGGGCCATGAACGGCATCATCGGATGGCAGGCATCGCCCAGCAGCACTCTGTTTCCCGAGATCCAGGTCTGGAGCGGATCACGGACGTACAGGGCTGATTTGAGCACCTCGTCGCACACCTCGAGCAGGTGCCGGGCCTCGGGTACGAAGTCCCGGTAGGCGGCACGCAGCTCCTCGACGTCGCCGGGCATCGTCCACGACTCGTCCCGCCAGCTGTCCTGCGGCGTGGTGGCGAAGACGAAGATCTCTTCGCCCCTGCTGAGCGGGAAGTTCACGATCTGGGTGTCCGGATCCGGTCCCCACCACTTGGTGAACGCCCCGAGGTTCGGGTGTCCGGCCAATCGCTCCGCGGGGATCACGGCCCGGTAGGAAACCACGCCGGTGAAGGTGGGGGTCTCCGCACCGAACATCGCAGTGCGCACCGCCGAGTGGATGCCGTCGGCCCCGATCGCCAGGTCCACGCGCCGGTCCGGTCCCTCGGCGAACCGCACGGTGGCCCCGTCGGAGTCGGTGTCGACCGTCTCGACGCGATGTCCAGTCCGGATGGTCCCGGAGGCCAACTCCGACTCCAGAGCCGCCATCAGATCGGCGCGGTGGATGGTCAGTTGCGGCGCGCCGTAGCGCTGTTCGGCCGCATCGGCCATCTCCAGCCGTGAGGTCTCCTCTCCGGTGTCCCACATCCGGCTGATGCGGTGCGTGGGACGTGCCGCGGTACGGCGGACCGCAGCTCCCACCCCGCCGCCGATCCCGTCGAGGGCGCGCACAGCGTTCGGTGTCAGATTGATGTCCGCACCGACCCGGGAGAACCCCGGCGCCTGCTCGTACACCTCCACGTCGTGGCCGGCCGCACGCAGCGCGATCGCTGCGGCCAGACCACCGACTCCTCCCCCACAGATTCCGATCTTCACCCTGTACTCCTGTCCCGGTGTGACCGGTGACCGTGTCATCCCCCGGCGGGCCTACGCGGGTCTGGGGGACGACATGATCACAGCCGTGTCATCAATCGCTGACGAATTCGTTGGTCAGATAGTCCTCGACGGGCTCCGGGTCCTTGACGTCCCCGAACTCCTCGAGCACCTCTGTGGTCGACTCGGCCAGATCCATATCGATCCAGCCGGTCGGGTGATCCTCTGCGCCCGGCCCCATGATCAGCGGCAGCATCACCGCGAGCTCCGCTTCGGCCTGCTCCCGGTCGTAGTCGGAGTACTTGTCCATGAAGCTGTCGATGGCGGCGTCCGGATCGGCCAGGGTCGCCTCGATCGACTTCTGTGTCGCGCGGACGAACCCTTCGACCCGGTCGCGGTTCTTCTCCAGGTAGCTGGTGGACGTCGCCAGGTAGTAACCGGGCGTCTCGACACCGAAGTCCCGGTAGGGCATCGAGTGGATGTCCATGCCCTGCTGCTCCAGCGCGACTTCGACCAGGCTGATCGTCGACACCGCATCGACGTCACCGGACAGCAGCGAGGTCAACTTGGCCTGCGGCTGCATGTTCACCAGGTTGAGCGAACTCTCGTCCACGCCGTTGGCGTCGAGCAGGGCCGGCAGCAGGATCGACGGCCCGTCACCGGAGGTGACGGCCACACTCTTGCCCTCCAAGTCCTCAGGGGTGGTCAACGCTGCGTCGGCCGGTGACAGGATCGTCACCGGACTCTGGTCGAACACGCTGGCCACGCCTCGGATGGGCAGCCCCTCAGCGGCGACCGTGATCGCGGTTCCGCTGTCCATGATCCCGAAATCGTCCGAGCCGTTGGATACCGTCTGGGCGGTGGTTCCCGAGCCCTTTCCGTCGAGGATGTCCAGGTCGATGCCCTCGTCGGAGAAGAAGCCCTGCTCCACCCCGTAGGTCCAGATCGCGTCCTTGCCCGTGTGGACGAAATCCAACCGTAAGGACACGTCCCCCGAACCGCCGCCGGAACCACAGGCGGCCGTCACACCGACGATCGCCGCTGTCGCCGACACCGCGAGCACTGCGCGGGCCGTGGTTTTCATACTGATCATCGTCGTTCTCTTTCCATGTCGTCGGCGGCCGACCGGTTCCGGTGCCGCAGGGTGGGGTCGGTCATGTCTTGCGGTGCGAGGAATGCCACGGGATGACCAAGCGCTCCACCCCCTCGACGATGTAGAACAGCACGGTCGCGAAGACGGCCAGCAGGATGAGGATCGCGAAGATCAACGTGGTGTCGAGTTGGCCCTGAGCGCGGATGAGCAGATAGCCCCAGCCCTGGTCGGAGGCCACGAATTCGCCGATGATCGCACCGATCACCGCCAGGCTGGTGGCGACCTTGGTGCCGGCGAAGATCGAGGGCAGCGCGTTGGGCAGTCGTACGCGCATGAACGATCGCAGCGTCGAGGCGCCCATCGATCGTGACAGCCGGATCATCTCGTTGTCGATCGACCGCAACCCGGTGATGGTGTCGACCAGGATCGGGAAGAACGCGATGGAGAAGGTGATCAGGATGCGCGGCGCCGATCCATACCCGAACCAGACCACGAACAGCGGGGCCAGTGCGACCTTGGGGATGCTGTTGAAGGCGATCACCAGCGGGTAGATCATCTTGTCCAGCAGCGGTATCGCCACGATCAGCATGCCCAGTGGCACCGCGATCACCAGAGCGATCGCGAATCCCGACAGGACCACCTCGATCGTCGGCCACGCGGCTTCGGTGAGCATCTCCCGACTGGTCCACAGTCGTTCGATCACCGACCCCGGGCTGGGCAGGATGTACGGCGCGGGAGAGAACAGGGCGACCACCAGCGCCCAGACCACGATGGTGAATATCAGGGACAGGATCGTCCAGCTGGCCCGGTTCATTCGTAGTCCGCGTCCACTGGCAAGAGACAGTGCGCGGGTGGTGGTGTGGTCGGGCTTCGTCCCGGGCGTCGTGGTGGTCATGACAGCACCCCCAGCTCCTTGAAGATGTGGTGGATCTCGGCGAACTTCTCCCCGAACTCCGGCATCTCGCGGACCTCCGGGGTCCGCGGGCGCGGCAGGTTGATGTCGACGATGGTGTGCACCCGGCTGGGGCGAGCGCTCATCACCACCACTCGGTCCGACATGAAGACCGCCTCGCCGATGTCGTGGGTGACCAGGACCGCGGTCTTGGCCGAGTCCGACCAGAGCGACTGCACGTCGATCTGCATCTGTTCCCGAGTCAGGGCGTCCAGCGCCGCGAACGGTTCGTCGAGCAGTAGTACGCGCGGGTCCTGGATCAGGCCGCGGCACAGAGCGACGCGCTGTTTCATACCGCCGCTCAGCTGATAAGGCCGGTGGTTCTCGAAGTCGCCGAGACCCACCTGGGCCAGCAGCTCTCGGGCACGTTCCTGGTGGGGTTTGGTCGGTTCACCGCGCATCGTGAACGGTGTCAGCACGTTCTGGATCACGGTGCGCCAGTCGAACAGCAGGTCGCGCTGGAACACCATGCCGACATCGGGCATGGGCCCGGTCACCGGCGCACCGTGGACGTGCACAGTGCCTTCGGTGGGCAGATCCAGTCCCGAGATCAGCATGCACAGTGTGCTCTTTCCGCAGCCACTCGGCCCGATCAGCGAGACGATCTCGCCTTCCGCGACGTCCAGGGACACGCTCTCGAGCGCGATGACCTTCCGACCCTTGTCGGTCTGGAACACCTTGCTTGCATCGCGGACCCGGATGCCATCACCGAGTCGCGGGCCTGCATCCGGCGTAGCGGTCACAGTGCTTCTTTGCTCGTCGTTGGCCATGGTCAGTCCGTTTCGTCGCTGAGGGGAAGGGGGCACCCACCGGGCGGAACGCGTCCGCCCGGCGGGACGGGCAGATCAGGCCGACTCATCGTTGAGTTCCTTGATCTGCCGCCGGGCCTCCGCCCGGTAGAGCCGGCGTACCCGGGATACCCCCAGGTCGTGCTGGTAGAGGTTCTCCGCCTGGTCGGCGTCGTCGGGCATGCCCTCGAGCATCTCCCGGTCCTGTTCGAGCACCGCGAAGTGCCGTGCCTCCAGGGTCGTCTTGTACAGGAACCGCCACACGTCGCGTTCCCAGCCGCTGACCTTGCGGTAGCGCCAGAAGAACACCGCCGAGCTGTGCTCATCTATCGGCGTGATCATCCCGACGATGCCGAACGGCCCGCCCGGTCCCCCGGACGGCGGATACGGGATCTCCAGATCCACCCAGTCCACACCGCCGCGGGTCAGCTCGGACCAGTCGAAGTTCACCCCGCGCTGATCGGTCTTCTCGAAGATGAAACCCTTGGCAGTCTCGCGGATCTTGAATCGCGCAGACGTCTCGCCCTGGTACATCGCGTGCGACTCGTGATGCAGGAACGCGCCGTGCATCGGGTCCACCAGGTTCTCCATGCCCCAGCGCCACGGGATCTTCCATTCCACGTAGCACAGGAACGAGTCGATCTCCGGATCGACCAGCGGAGCCGGCACCTCCAGCTCACACGGCTCCGGGTGCTTCGCATCGCCGAAGTAGGCCAGCACCGCACCGCCGATCTCACGGATGGGCAGGCTGGGCACGAGCTTCTTGTCGGCCATGCTCGCGTCCGGCAGCGCCGGCACCGCGGCGACCGTGCCGGTGCCGTCGACCTGTACACCGTGGTAGGCGCACTGGATGCGGTCCCCGCGGTGCAGCCCCAGCGACAACCGCGCGCCCCGGTGCGGGCACCGGTCTTCGAGCATGCGCAGCTGCCCGTTGGTCTCCCGGAACAGCACCCAGTTCTGTCCGCGTCGGGTCAGTCGCTTGATGCCGCCGACGGGGACGAACGACGAGGGGCATACCGCGTACCACTGGTTGTTCACCCCCAGCGCCCACAGATCGTCCTCGGTCCACGTCTTCTCGACCATGCACATAGTCATTGTTCAGGCTCCTAGCTTCGCGATCTGCTCACGGAAGGTGTCCTCGGTCCACTGAGCCCCGTCGGGTGCGGACAGACCGCGTGCCCGCAGCCCCTCCACCAGTCCGGCCAGGTCGTGGACTCCGGTGGCGAAGATCTCTTCGATCATTCCGGCGAGCTGCAGTTCGTAACTCGTCGGTTCGGCGTCTCTGGTCTGATGAACGACCAGGTATTGGTCATCGGCCATCTGTTCGTCTCCTTTGTCGTGGATACGGTTCGGGTCACGTGTGTGCGGTACTCGTCAGCCAGGGCGGTCAGGCGTCGATCACCAACCGCGGGGTCTGTGCTCGGGACACGCAGACCATGAGCGTTTCGCCGGCCTCCTGTTCCTCCGGCGACAGCAGAGAGTCACGGTGGTCGGGCACGCCCTCGCACACCACGGCCTCACAGGAACCACAGATCCCTTCTCGGCAGGAGTTCGGCCAAGAGATCCCGGCGGCCTCCATCGCCTCGAGGATCGTCTGGTCTGCCGGGACGCTGAGTTCGACGTCGCTGGCCCGACACAGCACCGAGATCTCCTCGTCGGTGGCCGAGGTGTCCTCGCGGGCCTTGGCCATGAAGCGTTCAAGGTGCAGCACCTGACCGGGCAGCGGATCGCACAGTTCCTCGAGCTCTTCGAGCATCGGCGACGGTCCGCACGCATAGATGTGCTCACCGGGCGCCAGGTCGGCGACGATCGTCGGCAGATCCATCCGCGGGCCTTCGTCCTCCGGGAAGACGGTGATCCGGTCTCCCCAGCGGTCCAGCTCGCCTAAGAACGCCATCCCCACCCGGCGCGCACCGCCGTAGAGCAGGCGCCACGGGACTCCGGCCTCCTCGGCCGCGGCGATCATCGGCAGGATCGGGGTGATCCCGATGCCGCCGGCGATGAACAGGTACGACTCCGCCGAGGCGAGTCCGAAGTTGTTGCGCGGACCCACCACCCGCAGCTGCTGACCGACCCGCAGCCGGTCGTGCACGAACGTCGATCCGCCCAGACTCTGCTCTTCGCGCAGAACCGCGACGCGGTATCCGGTGGTGTCGGCGGGCGACCCGCACAGCGAGTACTGCCGGACCAGGGAGGCCGACAGCACCAGGTCGATATGCGCCCCGGGCTGCCAGGCCGGCAGGACGTGCCCCTCGTCGCTCACCAGATCCAGCGATACGACCCCGTCGCTCTCCCAGGTCATCTGCCGGACCCGGACGGTGAACTCGTTCTCCCCGTCCAGCCAGGGGCGCTGTTCGGCGAGCGGATCGGTATGGACAGCCATCACCATCTCCATTTCGTGTCTGGTCAGTTGAGGACGAAGCCGCCGTTGACCGGCAGTGTCTGGCCGGTCAGGTACGACGCTTCTCCGCCGAGGAGGAAGGTCACCACCCCGACCACGTCGGAAGGCTGTTGCGGCCGCTCGATGGCGCGGTTCAAGCGGTACAGCTCGTGCCGCTCGGCCGGCACGTCACGGGTCGATGCGGTCTCGGTGATGCCGGGCGCCACCAGGTTCACGGTGATCCCGTGTGCGCCGAGTTCGCGGGCCATGCCGCGGGTCAACGCGATCAGCGCTCCTTTGCTGGCGATGTAGTGCGCCAGGCGGGGCGAGCCGTACAGGGCCGAGTCCGACCCGATGTTGACGATCCGCCCGGCGCCGGCGCCGATCATCGATCCGGCGACCGCGCGCGCGACCAGCCAGGGCCCCCGGGTATTGACCGTGTGGAGCCGGTCCCACTCCTCGACCGAGATGTCGAAGAACTCCCGGCCGCCGACGTTGTCCGCCAGGGCCGCGTTGTTGACCAGCCCGTACAGCGGGCCGTCGGCGGTCACCTCGGCGGCCATCGCCGCCACGGACTGCGGGTCGGCGACGTCGACCGGCACGAACCGGGCCCGTGCACCGTCCGCCTGTAGCTCGGCGGTCACGCGCGCGCCGGCGTCCGCGTCGATGTCCGCCAACCACACGGCGGCGCTGGCACGGGCGATGTGTCGTGCCATCGCCGCGCCGAGACCGCGGCCGGCGCCGGTGATCAGGACGGACTTGTCGGTCAGATCGGTCACGACGCCTCCACCTGATCGCGGTCCTCCCGGACCTGGTCGACGATGTAGAGGAAGGAACGCAGCCATTCGGCCAGCACCTCCGGCCGTTCCAGATGCGTCAGGCTTCCCGCGCCGTGCACGGCCACCTGCACCGATTCGGGGAAGGCGGTGGCCACCTGCTGGCTGCGAGCGGCCGGCTCCACCCCGGCCTGTTCGCCCGTGATCACCACGGCGGGTTTGCGCACCCGCCGCAGCCCGGTCGCCAGGTCGACCCCGGTGCCAGCCGCCGCGGCCGCCGCGTAACCGTCGACCGCCACGCCCTCGGCCAGGATCCGGCCCACCCGATCGATCACCGCATCCGAGGCCCCCGGCGCCGTCAGCGCCGCAGCACGGTCCCGTGCCCGGGCGTCGATCCCGCCGTCCCGCAGCACCGCCGGGTCGGCGTCGGCGACCGTCAGGTAGCCGTCGACCAGCGCAACGCTGCGCACCAGATCCGGGTGATCGACGACCAGCTGCATCGCCACCATCGCGCCCCAGCCGGCGCCGAGCACGTGGACCGGCGCCGCACCCGTGGCGGTGATCGCCTCGGCGGCCCGGGACGCGAACCACTCCAGGGAGGCGCCCTCCGGGGCCGCCGGGGCGCCCGCATAACCCGGAACGGCCCACGCATCGATCACATAACGGTCGGAAATACTGGACAGTTGATCAAATTGACCGGCGTTTCCCATAAGCCCGTGAATACAGAAAAGAATCGGTTTGACCGCGTCCATAGACACCGCCTCAGAGTCACCCATCGATGCCACCTCACCCCTACGACTGCTCACAGAAGGAAACCTGGAAACCGAGCGACCGGAGTGACCTGGACATTCACGACCCGGCGCACTGTGACTGACGCCGCCACCAGGGCTGCCCATGACGTGCATCACATGCTCGACGTGAGATCTATTATGACTAAGACATTCCGGTTGTCAACCCCCAGCGACGGCCGGGGCCGCGTTCATAAAAGATCTCTTACGGGTTAAAGGCTTATCTGTTACGGTCCTGTGTCATGGATCTACAAATGCAGGGCGATGTGGCCGTCGTCACCGGCGGAAGCTCGGGTATCGGCCTCGCCTGTGTCGAGGCGCTGCTGGCCGAAGGCGTGCAGGTGGCCACCTGTGGCCGCAACGCCGAACAGCTCGACCGCGTACTCGCCCCTCTGGCCGAGCTCCACCCCGACCGGCTCGCCTGGTGGCCGGCCGACGTCCGCGACCGCGAGCAGGTGGAGCGCCTGATCGACAACACCGTGGAGCGCTTCGGCGGTCTGCAGTATCTGGTCAACAACGCCGGGGCCTCGCGGGTGTCCACGTTCGCCACGACCGAGGACCACGAGTGGCTCGACGAGGTCGGCCTGAAGTTCTTCGGGGTGATCCATCCGGTGCGCGCCGCATTGCCGCACCTGTCGGCGCGCGGCGGCGCCGTGGTCAACCTCAACGCGGTGCTGGCCCGACAGCCCGAACCCCACCTGATCACCACCGGGGCCGCCCGCGCCGGCCTGCTGAACCTGTCCAAGTCCCTGGCCCGCGAGCTCGCCGACCAGCACGTCCGCGTCAACTCGGTGTGCGTCGGGCTGATCGACACCGGGCAGTGGAAGCGCCGCTACGACGCATCCGACTCCGCACTGGACTTCCCCGCCTGGTCCGAGGAGATCGCCGCGGACCGGGGCATCGGCCTCGGGCGTTTCGGCACCGCATCCGAGGTCGCCGCCGCCATCGTCTTCCTGCTCTCCCCCCGGTCGTCCTACACCACCGGGACGGCCCTCGACATCTCTGGAGGAGTTAGCCGCTATGTCTGATAACCCTGCGATCCCCGGCCCCAACGGCGGCGATCTGGTTGTGGCGCTGATGGACGCGCTCGGCATCGACACCGCGTTCGGCGTGGTCAGCGTGCACAACATGCCGCTGATCGACGCGATCTCCCGCGACCGGCGCTTCGTGCCGGTCCGGCATGAGGCGGCGGCGGTCAACGCCGCCGACGGATACGGCCGGGCACGCGGCGGCATCGGGCTGGCGATCACCAGCACCGGCACCGGCGCCGGCAACGCGGCCGGCTCCCTGATTGAGTCGCTGGCCGCGGGGTCCCGGGTGCTGCATCTGACGGGGCAGATCGAAACCACGCATCTGGGCCGCGGCCGCGGCTTCATCCACGAGACCAAAGACCAGCTCGGGATGCTCACCGCGGTGAGCAAGTCGGCCTTCACCATCGACTCGCTCGCCTCGGCCGGGCCGATCCTGGCCGAGGCGGCCGGCCGGGCCCTGTCCGCGCCGACCGGACCGGTCAGCGTGGAATGGCCCATCGACCTGCAGTACGCGGCCAACGAGGTCGCGCTCCCGCCGATCGTCGTCGATGAGCCGGTCGGTGCCGACACCGAGCAGATCGCGGCCGCGGCCGCCCTGCTGGCGGCCGCCGAGCGCCCGCTGATCTGGGCCGGCGGTGGCGCGCACGGCGCCCGCGACCAGGTCGAACAGTTGTTGACCACCCTCCGGGCCGGGATGTTCACCTCGAACTCCGGGCGCGGGACGGTTTCCGAGGATCACGGGGCGTGCCTGGGCAACTTCGCCTCCAACCCCGAATCGGCGGAGCTGCTCGGCCGCGCGGACGTGCTGCTGAGCATCGGCACCCATTTCCGCTCCAACGAGACCCGCGACTATTCGCTGGATCTGCCGACCCGGCACATCCAGCTCGATGTCGATCCGGCCGCGATGGGCCGGACCTACCCGGCCGAGATCGGGCTGGTCGGGGACGCTGCGCGCACCCTCGACGCGCTGCTCGAGGCACTGCCGGAGCGCACCGCGACCGAAGACGGCTGGCTCACCGAGGTCGCGCGCACCCGGCGCAACACCCATCAGCAGCTGCGGGATGCGATCGGCTGGCAGGCGAAGATCTGCGACGGCCTGCGGGCCGCGCTGCCGTGGGGGTCGGTGATCGCCCGGGACGTGACGATCCCGTCGAGCACCTGGGGCAACCGGCTGTTCTCCGTCGGGCATCCGAACGAGAACATCTTCCCGCTCGGCGGCGGCATCGGACAGGGGCTGGCGATGGGCATCGGAGCCGCGATCGCCCGCCCGGACGAGCCGACCCTGTGCCTGGCCGGCGACGGCGGTCTGGCCGTGCACCTGGGCGAGATGCTGACCCTGGCCCAGGAGCGGCCCTGGATGGTGCTGCTGCTGTTCAACGACCGCGGATACGGGGTGTTGCGCAACACCCAGGACGCGTTCGTCTCGCGGCGTTCGGGCGTGGACCTGACCACCCCCGACTTCCGGCTGCTCGCCGAATCGATGGACCTGCCCTACCACCCGGTGCGCGGTCTCGACGAGGTCGAACCCGCCCTGGCCGCCGCACTGGGATCGCGCGGGCCTTCCGTGATCGAGGTCGACGTCGACGCGTTCGGACCTCTGCCCACGCCGTTCACCCCGCCCGTGCGGATCCCCACCGCCTGACCGTCTGATGCGGCCGCCTTCCGGCGGCCGCCGGAAGAAGGGAACGTATCCGATGACCCCTCCGTCTCCCCCGCGCCTGCGCGCGCTGCGGCACGTCGGTCTGCGCACCACGGCGTTCGAAGAGTCGATCGAGTTCTACCAGGGTCCGTGGGGGCTGACCCTGGTCGAGCGTGACGAGAACATCGCCTATCTGCGTGCCACCGGGCCGGAGCACCACGTGCTCGAGCTGCACCGCAGCCAGGTCAACGGTCTGCACCACATCGCCTTCGCCGCCACCGGTCCCGCCGAGGTCGACGCCGCCGCCGAATGGGTCCGCGCGGAGGGCGCGCGGATCCTCGAGGAGCCCGGCCGGGTCGACCGGCCCGGCGGCGGCTACGCCTTCCGGTTCGCCGACTTCGAGAACCGGGTGCTCGAGATCAGTGCGGAGACCTTCGCGGTGCCCGAGCAGAACGTCGAGGCCCCCGTTCCGCGCAAGGTCGCCCACTGCGTGCTCAACACCACCGACATCGATGCGGCCGTGGCCTTCTACACCCGGCTGCTCGGTCTGCGGGTCAGCGATTGGTCCGAGCGTCAGATGGTGTTCCTGCGCACCAATCCCGATCACCACGTGATCGCGTTCAACCAGCACGGGTGGGCCGCCCCCAACCACGTCGCCTACGAGGTCGGCGGACTCGACGCGTTCATGCGCACTATCGGCCGCCTCAAGGTCGCCGGCCATGAGACGGCCTGGGGTCCGGGCCGCCACGGGCCCGGCGACAACGCCTTCGCCTACTACATCGATCCGGCCGGTCTCGTGCCAGAGGTCACCGCCGAGGTGCTGCAGATCGACGAACAGACCTGGCAGCCACGGGTGTGGCCGCGCACCCCAGAGATGTCGGATCTGTTCCGCACCGCCGGACCGCCGTCCCCGTATGTGCGCGAGCACATGGGCGGGGTAGCAGACCCCGGCTGGGTCTGAGCGCGGCTCGCCGCGCGCCGGGAGTCACCACCGCGTGATTCAGCCCATCTCCCTTTTTTACCCACCGATCTGGAGGTTCCACGATGTCCACTGAAAACCCCACCGCCGCCAACACCGACCTGGAGGCGTTGATCGACTCGACCATCGCCACCCGCGACACCCGCAACGAGGACTGGGAGACCCTGGCCTTCCAGACCAAGGCGGGCGAGAAGTTCCGCCGCGCCCAGGTGCGGTACATCGGCTCCGGCGCCACCGGCGACCACGGCCAGGACCCGTCGATCCTGCAGGCGCAGAACTTCACGTTCTCCAACATGATCCTGCCTGCCGGTGCGGCCGGGCCCGAGCACAACCACCACGACGTGGAGGAGGTGTTCTTCGTCCTCGAGGGCAAGGTCGAGTTCACCGTGCACGACGTCGAGGACGGCACCAAGACCGCTAGCCGGGTGCTCGGCTACCGCGACCTGATCCGGGTGCCGGCCGGTGTGCCGCGCAGCCTGCGGGTGCTGCCCGAACAGGACGCGGTGATCTGCGTGATCATCGGCTCCCGCAAGCCCCAGCTGCCGACCTACCCGGAGACCTCGGAGATGTACGGCATCACCCGCGGTTGACCGGCCCGGCACCCGCACCCCGCCCCGTCCGCCGACGCATCCAGCCGTCAGCGGCCCGATCGGAAAGGCGATCATGATCCATCTGCGCGACAGCGGTTCCGGACCGGTGCTGCTGTGTCTGCACGGCATCGGCGGTTCCGCTCAGTCGTTCCGCGGTCAACTCGCAGGGTTGTCCAACGAGTACCGGGTCATCGCCTGGGACGCGCCCGGCTACGGCGAGTCGCCCGATCCACCCGGGCCGCTGTCGGCGGCGGACTATGCCGATCAGATCGCAGGTGTACTCGATCGGATCGGTGCCGGGCACGCCGTGGTGCTGGGCATGTCCTGGGGCGGGGTGCTGGCTGCGGAGTTCGCATTGCGCCACCCGAAGCGGGTCCGTGCGCTGGTGCTCGGCGACAGCACCCGAGGGTCGGGGCGCACGGCGGCCGGCGCGGCCGCGATGCGTTCCCGCCCCGACGAGTTGGCGACGCTCGGCGCCCGCGAGTTCTGTCTGGCGCGCGCCCGGCGCCTGGTCGCCGACCCGGCCCGGGTCGACGCGGTCGCAGACGCGATGGCCGCCGCGATTCGGCTCCCCGGCTACGGCTACGCCGCCGCCTACATGGCCGACACCGATCACAGCACGAGGCTGTCGCAGATCACCGCTCCCACCCTGGTGGTCTACGGGGCGCTCGACGAGGTGACCGGCCGCCCGGAGTCCCTCGCCATAGCCGAGGCGATCTCCGGCTCCCGACTGGTGGAGATCCCCGATGCCGGGCATCTGGCCAACCAGGAGGCCCCCGAGGCGTTCAACGCCGCGGTCACCGACTTTTTGACCGAGGTCGGCGTGGCCATCCCAAATGAGAGGACGACATGAGTCAGCCCAAACAGAAGAAGATTCTTGTCGCAGGCACCTGGCGTGCCGGTCGCGGCACCCCCATCACCTCGGTCAACCCCTATGACGGGTCGGTGATCGCCGATGTTGCCGCGGCCTCCGCCGACGACGTCGACGACGCGGTCACCGCGGGCGACGCAGCCATGCGCGACCCGGCGTGGCGGGGGCTGCCCGCCCATCTGCGGGCCCGGGTCCTCTACCGCGTGGGCGACCTGATCGAGCGCGACCACGAAGAGCTGGCGCGGCTGCAGTCCGCGGACAACGGCAAGTCAATCTCGGAGGCGCGTGCCCTGGTGACCAGCGCGGCCGGCACCTTCCGGTATGTGGCCGCGTGCATGGAGACCGCCGACGATGCGATGCCGGTCGCCCGCGGCGACTACTTCGCCATGGCGGTGCGCGAACCGATGGGCGTGGTCGGTGCGATCACCCCGTGGAACTCCCCGATCGCCTCCGATGCGCAGAAGCTCGCCCCGGCACTGGCCGCCGGCAACGCGGTGGTGCTCAAACCGGCGGCGTGGACCCCGCTGATCGCGCTGGCCCTGGGCGAGCGCATCCTCGAGGCCGGTCTGCCGCCGGGCCTGATCAGTGTGCTGCCCGGTTCCGGTTCCATCGTCGGGCAGGCCCTGGTGGATCATCCGCTGGTGCGCAAGATCTCGTTCACCGGGGGCACCACCACCGGACGGGCGATCGCCCATTCGGCCGCCGAGAAGATCATGCCGGTGTCCCTCGAGCTGGGCGGCAAGTCCCCGACCGTGGTGTTCGACGACGCCGACCTGGATCTGGCGGTCCCCGGCGTGCTGCACGGGATCTTCAGTTCCCAGGGCCAGGCGTGCATCGCCGGTTCCCGGCTGTTCGTCCAGCGCGGTGTCTACGACGAGGTCGTAGCGGCGATGGTGGAGGCCGCCGGACGGATCCGGATCGGCGATCCGCGGCGCGACGACACCCAGATGGGGCCGCTGGTGACCGACCAGCACCGGCGCAGTGTCGACGATTACGTGCGGCTGGCCGAGTCCGAGGGCGGCACCGTGCTGTGCGGTGGTCGCGCACTGTCCGGCCCCGGATTCGACCAGGGGTTCTTCTACCCGCCGACAATCATCGCGGGACTGCCCAACCAGGCGCGCGCATGTCAGGAGGAGATCTTCGGTCCGGTCCTGGTGGTGCTGCCGTTCGACGACGACGAGGATCTGATCGACCAGGCCAACGACTCCCCCTACGGCCTGGCGTGCGGGCTGTGGACCCGCGATTACAAACGGGCCTGGGCGGTCGCCCGGCGCATCGATGCGGGGAACGTGTGGGTCAACACCCAGAAGGTGTTGTCATCGAGTGTGCCGTTCGGCGGCTTCAAAGACAGTGGCATCGGTCACGAGAAGGGGCGGGACTGGATCCGCGAATACACCACGGGCAAGAGCCTGTACTGGGGCCTGAACGACACCCCCAACCAGTGGCCGGACCTGTGACCTCCACGGCTCTCCGGCCTGCTTCGGCGTTGCTCACCTCCTTCCATCGGCAGACACACGAAGGATGATCACCGACGCGATGCAGCCCATTGACCGTCGGTGCCGACCTGGACAGTTTCCTCATCACCGATGACGGAGTCGAGGTCACCTCGATCGAACCCGACAACCGGTACGATAATTAATTTCGCACCGCTCCGGGAGGCGCGTGTTCAGGCCTGGCGGCGGTGACACGGCGGTGTCCACACCGGTGGCCCCAGCGAGTCACCGCCGCCGCCCGTTCGGTCAGGACCACCCCTCGACCTTCAGCTCGTATTTCCGGATCTTGCCCGCCGGAGTCATGGGCAGCGCGTCGACGATCTCGATCCGGTCGGGGACCTTGTAGTCGGCCAGCATCCGCCGGCACAGATCGAGCAACGCCGCGCGATCCACCGTGGCGCCCAGGGCCGGGACGATGAAGGCGCAGCCCTTCTGCCCGAACGTCTCGTCCGGGTAGCCGATGACCGCGCACATCGCCACCGATGGATGAGTGCCGAGCACGTTCTCGATCTCGGCCGGATACACGTTGTATCCCCCACGCACATACATCTCCTTGCTGCGGCCGTGCAGGGCGATGTGTCCGTCCTCGGTCATCACGCCCATGTCGACGGTGGCCAGCCAGCCGTCTGGAAGGAAGGCGGCCCGGGTCTGTTCGGGCATCTGCCAGTAGCCGCCTGCGACGCAGTCGCCGCGGATCTGCAGTTCGCCCGTGCCGCCGTGGGCGACGGGCTCGCCCGACGGATCGACGATGCGCGCGGAGAAGTCGCCGAGGACTGTGCCGATGGTCGTCGAGACGGTCTCGAGATCGTCGCCGGGCGCGGAGATGATGCAGGCGCCCGAGGTCTCCGACAGCCCGTACAGGTTCGACAGTCCCGCACCGCCGAAGGCCTCGACGATCCGCGCGGCCAGGGCCGGTTCGACGTTGGATCCGCCCACCACGCAGTGCCGCACCGCGGCCACTCGGTCCGGGGAGAACCCGTCGGCGCCGAGCAGCAGGGTGTACATGGTCGGCACACCCACCATCAGGGTCACACCGACACCGACCATCGCGGTGAGCACCTCGTCGGGCACGAACCGCGGCAGCACCGCCAGTGCCCCGCCGCTGACCAGCGCCGCCCCGAATCCGCACGTCAGGCCCCCGACGTGGTTGAACGGCAGCGCGCCGAGCACGACGTCGTCAGCCGTTTGTGCGAACCGCTCGGCCTGGGCCCGGGCCGAGGCCAGGAGGCTGCGGTGGGTCAGCACCGCGCCCTTCGGCTCACCGGTGGTGCCGGAGGTGTAGAGGATCACGGCCGGGTCCTCCGGCAGCACGGTCTCAGCAGCGGCGAGCGCGTCCGGGTCGGCCGGGGTGGCGGCGAGCTCTTCCCACCGAAGTCCGTCGTCATCGTTCGGGGCGCCGAGGAACACCAGGTGTTCGAGTGCGGGCAGTTGCGGGCGCAGCCCGGCGAGGAAGGGTGCGAACTCGAAGTCGCCGGAGACGTGGTCGCACACCAATACCCGGGCCCCGGACTGGCCGAGCATGTGGAGGAATTCGCGCTCGCGGTAGACGACGTTGAGGGTCACCAGTACCGCGCCGATGCGCACGGTGGCCATATAGGTCACCAGCCAGGCCGGATCGTTGGCCGCAGCGATGGCGATCCGGTCTCCGTAGCCGATGCCCAGCCGGGTCCACGCCGTGGCCAGACCGTCTACCTGGGCGGCGAAGTCCGCGTACCCGGTGGGCCGGGAGCCGGACCACAGCAGCGGCGCATCCGGTGCGTGCTCGACCTGTGCGGCGAGCATTTCGGGCAGGGTCGATGCGTGGGCACTCATCGCTGCACCACCTCTCCGTCTTCCGACCAGGTGGTGCGCAGCTGCCGTTTGAGCACCTTGCCGGTGGCGGTGCGCGGCAGCGCCTCGGTGAACACCACGGTGCGCGGGGTCTTGAACCCGGCCAGGCGCTCACGGGTCCAGGCGATCAGGGACTCTTCGCTCAGGTCGCTGCCGGCTGTGCGCACCACCACCGCGGCCACGGCCTCGCCCCACTGCGGATCGGGCCGGCCGACCACCGCGACCTCGGTGATCTCGGGATGCCGGTAGAGCACCTGCTCGACCTCGGTGGCGTAGACGTTCTCCCCACCCGAGATGATCATGTCCTTCTTGCGGTCGACGATCCGGTAGTAGCCCGCCTCGTCGCAGGTGGCCAGATCCCCGGACAGAAACCAACCGCCGACGATCGCCTCGGCGGTGGCGTCGGGGCGGTTCCAGTAGCCGACGAACACGTTCGGCCCACGGATCGCCAATTCCCCGACCTCACCGGTGGGCACGGCCGCCCCCTGCTCGTCGACCACGCGCAGGTCGACGTGCATCACCGGTTTCCCGATCGAACCGGCGTTGTCCACCACATCGGCGCTGGCCAGCACCGAGACGATTGGGGCGGTCTCGGTCAACCCGAAACCCTCGAGGAAGTTCAGGCCACGGGTCCGCAGCGATTCGATGAGCACCAGCGGGCACGGCGCCCCGCCGGAGAGCACGTAGCGCAGCGACGACAGGTCGCGTTTGCCGATCGACGGTGCGGCGTCGATCGCCGCCCACATCGCCGGCACGCAGAACGAGACGGTGGGCCGATACTGCTCGACCGCGTCCAGCCACGCCTCGGGCGTGAAGGCCTCCATGATCACGGTGGTGCCGCCGGCGTACAGCAGGGGCAGGGTGAAGATGCCGAGCGCGCCGATGTGGAACAGCGGGGCCGTCGACAGGTTCACATCACGCGGATATAGACCTTCGCCGGCGGCGCTGAAGCTGTTGATCGCGTTCCACAGCATGTTGTCGTGGGTGAGCATCGCGCCCTTGGGCTTTCCGGTGGTGCCCGAGGTGTACATCAGCATCGCGAGATCGCCGCCGTCGACCTCGGCCGTGACCGGGCCCTGAGGGGCGCTTGAGATCAGCTGCTCGAACTCCGAGTCGGTCCCCTCTCTCCGCTGGGCCGCCGCCGGGATCTGCACGACCCGGGTCACCTGCGTGCCGGCGGTGGCCTGCGCGACGGTCGCGGCGAGCGGGGCGGAGACGAAGACGGTTCCGGCCCCGGAGTCGGTGAGGATGTACTGAATCTCCTCGGCCGAGAGCCGGACGTTGATCGGCACCGCGACCGCCCCGAGCTTGGCCACGGCGAAGATCACCTCGAGCATGTGGGCGCTGTTGACGGTGACCAGCCCGACCCGGTCTCCGCGCGCGGTGCCCTGCGCGCGCAGCGCCGCCGCCAGGGCGTCGGTGCGCCGGTCCAGATCGGCGAACGTCCAGGACGCGCCGGTCTCGACCTCGCGCAGCGCGATCCGGTCGGGGGTGTTGTGCCGATGTCTGCGGAGCCAGTCGCCGATGCCGCCGGTCAATGTGCACCACCTGTCGCTCGAGGACCGCGGGGATCACGCGGCCCGGATCGAATCGGGCCACACCCCGGACCGATATGTGATGCATGCCACCCTACGGGCCGCGGGGTGCCCTCGCCTGCGCGTTCGGCCATCACGACGACCGGCCCGGCCCCCGAAGAGCCGGCTGCGGACTACAGTCCTGCGCATGACCGATGACCAGTGGATCCAGGAACCGCTCGAACTGTGGTGCACCGACTGCGATGCCAGCGTGCCGACCCGTCCGGTGGAGCTGCTGGACGAGACCAGCGCGGACGGCAACTACCTCGAGGTGCGGCACTGCGAGGCAGAGCACGAGATCCGGCGCGAGGCCCGGTTCTCCTGCCCGCCGGGCGAAGCGACCTCGTGGTACCGGCCGGTCGTGTAGAGCTCACGCCCCCGCGGTCCGACTCGGCGCGCGATACCGGCGTGACGGACACCCCACGACCGACGACCGGCGGGGCGACATCTTCCCGATGCCGCCCCGCCGGTCGCTGTGTGGTGCGGCCGGCGCGCCTGCGCTACCTCACTCCTCCCACGCACCGTGGAAGAGCATGATCCCGTCCAGGCTCGGTACCACCCCGCGCACGTTCTCACCCATCGCGATCAGGGTGCGGCTGCCCGACACCGGGGCGAACGGCGCGGTCTGGTCGACCAGGTCCTGGACCTGGCCGAGCACCTCACGCTTGTCATCGTCCGAGCCGGCCGCCTGGACCTGCATCAGCAACTCGTCCATCTCCGGGTCGGCAAAGCCCATCGCGTTGCCGGTGGAGGTGGAGTACAGGTTGCCGTAGAGCCGGACGAACGGATCCTCGTCGAGCACGTTGAACGCCGAGTACCCGATGTCGTAGTCGTGTTCGGCGTACATGGTGCGCACCAGACCCGCCGCATCGGGGGCGAGATCGAGTTCGACGGTGAAGCCGACCGCCTCGAGCATCGTCTGGATCGCCACCGCCGACTTCATCGTGGTCGGCGAGTTGATGCCCGCATACGACAGGGTCCCGTCGTAGCCGTCGGCCTTCGCCTCGTCGAGCAGCTCACGTGCGCCGTCCGGGTCGTAGTCGTCGTGGTCGCGGCCGTCGTACCAGGTCGACCAGGACTGGAACATCGCCGACGACACCGAGGCCCGGCCGTCGTCGATGCGCTCGTTGAGGAACTGCGGATCGACTGCGGCTACGATCGCCTTACGCACCCGCTCATCGGCGCCGGCGCGGCCGTCGCGGGCGTTGATCAGCACGTTCCCGGACATGTTGGCCCCGTAGCCCCAGCCGGCGACCCCGTCTGCGATCGCGTCGTAGACCACCCCGACGTTGCGCACATACGCCACCTGCACATCGCCGGACTGCACCGACTCCACCCTGGACTCCTCGGCCACGATCGTGGGGAAGGTCAGCCGATCCAGCGGCACCTCACCGCCCCAGTAGTCCTCGCGCGCTTTCAGTCGCAGTTCGGTGCCCGGGTCGAAGCCGTCGACGGTGAACGGGCCCGCCCCGACGGGTGTGAACTCCTCACCGTCGGTGGCGCTGGGGGCGACGATCATGCCGGGCCCGGTGGTGAGCATCGACGGGAACTCCGGCCACGGCCCGGCGAGCTCGTAGACCACGGTGCGCGCGTCTTCCGCGGTGACCTGATCGACCGAGTCGGCCCACAGCTGGGCGTGGGTGCCGCCCTGTTCGACGTAGCGGGCGGTGCTTTCCACCACCGCGTCGGCGTCGAGCTCCGTGCCGTCGGAGAAGGTGACATCGTCTGGCAGGGTGAGCGTCCAGCGTTGGTGGTCGTCATCGGATTCGAGCGTCTCGGCCAGGTGCGGGACGTAGTCGGACCTGTCGTAGTCGTAGCGGATGAGCAGGTCGTAGATGGCGGCCATCTCCGATCCGCCCGTGCCGCCGCCGTCCTGGCGCGCGGCCGGATCCAGAGCGGTGACCGGGGTGTAGGTGGCATAGGCCAGTTCCCCACCGGTCTGCGGGTCGCCGTCTTCTCCGCCGCCGTTGACCCAGCCGGTGGCGACGATCTCCGGGTCGGCCGAGGCCTGCGGGCCGTCGTCGCCACCGGAGTCGTCGGTGGAGGCGCAGCCGGCCAGCAGCAGCGCTCCGGTGGCTGAGAAGGCCAGGAGCCCGAGCCGCCACCTGCGGGCGGTGCGGGAGGTTGATCTGGTCGCCATGATGATCCTTTCGATGGTCGAGCCGGTCGTCGGGGACGAAAACGTGCGGGACATCGGATTTGGGTGTGGGCGGGCGTCTCCGTGCAGGCCGAGCACCCCGGCCCGGAACCGGCCGGGCGAGAGAACTCAGGTGCCGGGGCTTTCGAACTGCCGTGCGGCCCAGCGGTAGTCGGCCTTGCCGGAGGCGGTGCGGGTGGCGGCGGGCACGTAGCGGTAGTGCCGGGGCACCTTGTAGCCGGCGAGCACCTCGCGGCAGTGCGCGGTGATCGACGCCGTCAGCTCCGCCTCCTCTCCCGGCGCGAGCGTGCCGCGGGCGCCGGTCGGGGCGATCACCGCAGCCACCGCGCTGCCCATGCGCTCGTCGGGCACCCCGACCACGATCGCGTCGCCGACCTGCGGGTGGGCTTTGAGTGCCTGTTCGACCTCTTCGGGGAACACCTTCTCCCCGCCGGTGTTGATGCAGGTCGACCCGCGGCCGAGAAAGACGATCCGTCCGTCCTCGGTGAGCCGGCCGCGGTCGCCGAGTACGGCGGCGCGTCGGCCTTCGATCATGCGGAAAGTCTCGGCGGTTTTGACCGGATCGTTGTAGTAGCCGAGCGGCACGTGTCCCAGGCGCGCGAAGTTGCCTTCCTCGCCGACTCCGACCGGCTGCAGGTCGTCGCCGACAAGGCGCAGGTCGGGATGTTTGGCGACCGCGTATTTGATTCCGCCCGGACCGGATTCGAGTACCCCGTCCTGCCCGGTCTCGGTCGAGCCGAAACTGTCGATGAACCGCACCTTCGGCGCAAAATGCTGGATGCCGGCTTTCACCTCATCGGACAGAAGTGCCCCGCCCGATCCGATGACCTCGATGCGTGAGACGTCCGGCGCGCCCGGGAGTCGCATCTGATCGAGCAGCGGGCGGGCCATGCCGTCACCGACCACGGTCATGCCCATCGCGTCGTAGCGGTCGACAAGAGCCAGGATGGCGGCCGGATCGAACTTGTCGACGATCACTCGGTGGGTGCCGGCCAATAGGGCGATCAGCACCGAGAAGATGGCGTTGCCGTGCATCAGCGGCGGGATGACGATGAGCGGACGCACCTCGTCACTCGCGCGCGCTGCGGACACGAGTTCGGTGACGGTCCGCCGGGGTTCGCCGCGCAGGTTCGCGCCCGACAGGGCCGCGAAGTAGAGGTCTTCGTGGCGCCACTGCACACCCTTGGGATAGCCGGTGGTGCCGCCGGTGTAGATGATCATCTGATCATCGGCGCTGCGCGCGATGCCGAGCCGCTGTTCCGACTGGGCAGCGGTCAGGGCCGCGTAGTCGTGCAGGCTCACCCCGGCGGTGTCGGCAGCGGCGCGGTGGGCGGCCAGGTCCGGAGCTGCGGGCCCTGCATCCCCACCGACGGGGCCGAGCACGAGCACGTCGCGCAGCTGCGGACAGTCGGCCGCGGCATCGAGCGCTGCGGGCAGATCAGCTTCCCCGATGATCAAGACGACGGAGTCGGAGTCGGCGTAGAGGTACTGCAGTTCAGCCGGAGTGAACCGGTAGTTGACGTTGATCGGTACCGCGCGCAACTTCAAGCACGCCAGCACGGTTTCGACGTATTCGATCCGGTTGCGCAGGTGCACCGCGACATGATCATTCGGACCGATGCCGAGCTCGCGCAGCACACGAGCGAGCCGGTTCGCCCGCGCCTCGAGATCGCGGTAGGTGTGGTCGATGCCGGCGTGGGAGAGGATCACCCGATCGCCGAGCACATCAGCGACCGCTTCGAACATCGTCGCCAGATTCAGCGGCGCCCCGGCCTCGTCCACATCCGCCTCCTACGCACAACCCACAAGGCGTGATCCGCCTCACTTGCAACGTAGACCAGCGTCCGATCGGGTGGCAGAGATTCATACGAATGCGCTGAACAAGTCAGCAGTGGAACGTCCGAGGCAACACTTCCATCAAGATTCCGACAGAACCCGCGTCCCATAACCGCCGAAGTCGCTGTCGACGTTCAGTGTCGGTCAGTAGGGACGCCGACCGACCTGGCCCCCGATCGCGGTCAAGTCCTTTTGAGTGGTGTATCGGGGCTTTCTCGGGTTCCTCCTGGTCGGGTGGGTGGTCAGGCGGCGAGTGCCGCGTGGTCGGGGTCGTCGGTTTCGGTGTCGCCGGCCTGTAGGGCGGCTTGTTCAGCGGCGGCTTTCGCGGCTGCTTCGGCGAGCATCGTGTCGGTCGCGGCGAGGGATTCTAGGCTCATGTAGCGCCTGGACTGAAGTCCATTCGTCGTGCTGCTCGGCCAGCACCGCGCCGACGAGTCTGATCACCGCGACGCGGCTGGGGAAGATGCCGACGACGTCGGTGCGCCTCCGGATCTCCTTGTTGAGCCGTTCGTTCGGGTTGTTCGACCAGATCTTCTTCCACACCTCCTTCGGGAACTTCGTGAACGTGAGCACCTCATCGCGGGCGCCTTCGAGGTGCTCGGCAGCGGCCGGCAGATGGTCGGCGAGCGTGGCGACCATCTGGTCGTATTGCGCGGTCACCGCCTCGACGTCGGGCTGGGTGTAGACGCTGTGCAGCAGCGCTTTCACCGCGGGCCACTGCGATTTCGGGCAGAGTGCCATCAGGTTGGCGGCGTAGTGGGTGCGGCAGCGTTGCCACTGCGCGGTCCCGAACACCGCCCCGGCTGCTTCGACCAGGCCGGCGTGGGCATCAGAGGTGATCAGCTCGACTCCCGACAGGCCGCGGGCAGCCAGGTCCCGGAAGAACCCGAGCCAGCCTTCCTTGGTCTCCGCGGTGCCCAGTTGCAGGCCCAGGATCTCGCGGTAGCCGTCGTTGTTGATGCCGGTGGCGACCATCGCGGCGACCTTCACCACCCGGCCGTGTTCACGCACTTTGAGCACGAGCGCGTCGGCGGCGACAAACCGATACGGCCCAGCATCGAGCGGCCGGGTGCGCAACGCTTCGACCTGCGCATCCAGGTCCTTACTCATCTCCGATACCTGCGATTTCGACAGGCCCGTGATCCCGAGGGTCTGCACCAACTTGTCCATCCGCCGGGTGGACACGCCCAGCAGGTAGCAGGTGGCGACCACCGTGGTCAGCGCTGCCTCGGCGCGCCGGCGCCGCTCGAGCAACCAGTCGGGCAAGTAGGTGCCCTCGCGCAGTTTCGGGATCGCAACGTCGATGGTGCCGACGCGGGTATCCAGATCGCGGTGCCGGTAGCCGTTACGCCGGTTGGTGCGCTCATCCGAGCGGGCGCCGTAGGCGGCGCCGCACACGCTGTCCGCCTCGGCCGACAGCAGCGCGTTGATGAACGTGGTGAGCATCTGACGCATCAAGTCCGGCGAGGCCTGGGTGAGCAGATCGGACAGAAACGCCTGGGGGTCGATATCGTGGGGAGCGGTCATCACGGGTGTCCCTTTCGAGTGGGATGTGAGAGTTTCCTCGAAAGCCTCCCGCGGTGACCGCTTCTACTTCGCGGTCGACACGCCGACCGGAGTCAACGTGCTGCGGGATTCGTACACCACTCTGCCGGACGCAACTCCGGTGTTCAGACGTCACACCGGCAGGAGAAAGCCCGGCGGCCTGTGGCATGTGCGCGCCACAGACCGCCGGGCCATGCGCCGCCATCAGCGGCGTGCCTGCAGGTCAGCCGATGGGCCTGCTCACCGGCACGGTCACGAAGCTCGGCCGTTCGGGATCGAGCTGCAGGTGCTGGGGCTTGAGTTCGCTCTCGCGCAGCAGCGGGCCGAGCAGCATGCCCTTGGGCAGGTTCGCCGCATACACGTCCACCCGCAGCCGGTGCCCGGGTTTCAGCACGGCCTGTGTCGGGTTGAGACCGACGTCCAGTTCGGTCGGGGTCCCGGGATCGATGGGCCGGCGGCTGTCAAGGGTGAGCGAGTAGGACGGGCTGACCACATCCCCGCTCGCGCTGTAGAGCGAGTCTGCTTCGTCGATCGCGCGCAGGGACGAAGTGAGCTGTCCGGAGGCGATGACGGTCGACTGCCCGTCCGGGGCGACATCGTTGAGCGTCGCCGCCCAGTAGCCGTCGGTGGCGTCGAGGACCGTGTTCAGGTGCAGCGCCGTCCAGCCGGAGATCTGGGTCGGCTCTTGCACCGGGGCCGAGGTGAAGGTCAGTGCCGCCTGTTCGGCGATGCGCGAGTCCTTCCCGCAGGCGTCGATCATCGCGAACACCCCGATGGTCTGCTGGGCCGCATCACGCGAGCACAGCGTCGACAGTCCCGGTGCGATCGTCATCCGCCCGTCGGCCCCGGGGTCGAGCGTGAGTGAACCGTCGGCTGCGGCGTGCCCCGCGGTGCCGGACGGCGCGTTACTCAGATACAGCCGCTGATGGTCGACCCCGGCTTGCGGGAACTGATCGCGGGTGACCCAGTCTCCGCCGATCTGCTTGAGAGTCAGCGGGCCCCACTGCTCGATGCCGTTGTCCATGCCCTTGAGCCAGTGGTCGAACCAGGCGCGCTGGAGCACGTCCAGCCGGGGCGGGGTGCCCGCCTGCCCGAAGCTCGATCCGGGGTTCAGGTGATAGGTCTCGCCCATGATCAGCTGCTTGGTCCCCGACTCGAGCGGGATCGCGTTGTAGATACGCGGCTGGGAGTGGGTGAACAGGTCGAACCAGCCGCCGTAGATCATCGTCGGCACACCGATAGTGGACGCGTCGAGCAACAGGTCGCGGCGCAGCGAACTCTCGCCATCGAGGATCTCGGCGAGCGAATCGGGCACATCGTCCACGGTCGGGGTGAACAGTGCCGCCCCGAGCAGGTCGAAGAAAGTCGCGGGATCGGCGATGCGGTCGGCGAGCCAGCGTTCGTCGAAGTCGCCGCGCAGCATCGAGGCGACATCGGGCACCCACTTCATCGTGTTGACCGCCCCCAGCCAGGCCGGCATGAAGCCGATGCCCAGACCGCCGCCGGGTGCGACGACATCGGCGAGCAGGTCCGCGCCGGGTTCGACCGGGAAGATCGCACCGAGTGCCTCCGGGTTCTCCGCGGCCGCCTGCAGCTGGTTGATCGCTGAATACGACACCCCGGTCATGCCGACCCGGCCGTTGGAGTACGGCTGGGCGGCGGCCCACTCGATCACCTCGACGGTGTCGCGCTGCTCGCGATCCTGGAACACCTGCCAGGTGCCCTGGGAGAAACCGGTGCCGCGCACATCGACCACCACCTGGGTGTAGCCCGAGCGCACCAGATCGCGGTCGACCGAGAAGCTGCGGATCCCGCCGCCGGCGATCGCATCGAGCACCTCCCCCGCCCCGCGGGCGTTCGCGCCCGCGAAGTCGATCGAGCGCACCAGCTGTTCGAGCGGTTCTGTCAGCTCCGGGATGGAGAACACCGCCTCGGCCAGGGCCGAGACGAGCTTGGTGTACGGGGTGAGGCTGACGATCACCGGATGGGCCTCCGCAGTGGCCGCACCGTCGGGCCCGGCCGGCCGGTAGACGTCGGCCTTGAGCACCACCCCGTCGCTCATGGTGATCGGCACGTCCCGCTCGATCGCCACCTCCGGGTACTGCTGCGACCCGTCGACCGCCGCCGCCCACTCGGCGCCGGCCGGGCCCGCATCGGGCACAGCGATGTCGCCTGCCGGTGCGCTGAGCGTCGGCGCGCTCACCGCCGGTCCCGGCGCGGCGTGGACGGATGGGGCCACCACGCCGATGCCCACCACCAGTACCGCCGCCGCTGCCGCCGATATCGCGCGCCCCAGTGCGCTGCGCCCCGTCGTCTCCCTACCCCTGGTCATACCCGCCGCCTCCCCGCGGAACGTGTTCATCGCTCCGTCACGGCAAGACGTTACTCAGTAACGCCGATCACACAACTCTGCGCGGTGTGCCCGGGCGCCCCGGATGGGCGGAAAAGACTCTTCCCACACACGATTTCGGAAACACAGTCCCACCAGGGGATATGAGGGAAATCTGGCAGCCCTGGCTCTTTGATTCTGATTATCGTACGTCCGTACCATGATGGAGGATCCCGACGAGACGGATTCAGCAAAGGAGTGACCACCATGACGATCACCGAACTGGTCCGGGAGACCCGCGAGACGCTGACCCCGGCCCCGCGTGCCGAGGCCGCCGAGCCCGGCCGGACCGCCCCGGCATGGTGGCGCCTGAGCCACCGCGTGCACACCGCGGGCGTGCGGGTGCGTGACGCCGTCGCCCCGCGGGACTGACCATCTGACCACACGCCCCCTGCGCCGTGAGCCGGCCGCGAAGGGGATGACAAGACGCCGCGCCCCGCCCGGAGTCCTCCCGGGCGGGACGCGGCGTCTTGCCTACGCGCACGCCGACGAACGGCGCACGCGGGTCGATCAGTAGCCGTACTGGCCGGTGAACAGCTCGACCAGGAACTTGGGGAACAGCGCGAAGCCGAGCAGGTGCGCCTCGTCGGGGGTCGGCACGGGGGTGAAGCCGCCGATGGCGCCGATGGCATCGTCGATGAAGTAGGTATCGGAGGACATGTGGTTCCCTTTCCGTCTGAGGATGTTGTCACCCTGCATATCGACAATCTGAAACATTTCGTTACCACTTCGCGTCCGGCTCGGCCGCGAACCACTGCCGCCGACCGCCTCCGCCATGGTTCAATGTACACGTAACCGCCGGTAACACCTGGTTGTCCGGCGACGATGAAGCCGATGAGCACGTCACACCCCGTGGGAGGCGCGATGACCGCACAGAACGCACCGCTGCACCTGGTCCCCGACCCGGTCACGGTCACCGAGACCACCGTCCACCGTGACGGTGTGGACCTGCAGGTCTACATCCAGGGCGCCGAGGACGGGCAGACGGTGATCCTGGTGCACGGCTGGCCGGACGATCACCACCTGTGGCAGGCGGTCGTGCCGCTATTGACCGACCGCTACCGCGTGATCACTTACGACACCCGCGGCCACGGCCGCTCCACGGTGCCGGCCGATGTGGAGTCCTTCCGCCTGACCGAGTTCGCCGATGACTTCTTCGCCGTCCTCGACGCGGTCTCGCCCGATGAGCCCGTGCACGTGGTCGGCCACGACTGGGGTTCGGTGCAGCTGTGGGAGGCGGTGTGCGAGCCGGGCGCGGCCGAGCGGATCGCCTCGTTCACCTCGATCTCCGGGCCGAACCTGGACCACCTGGGGATGTGGATCCGCAAGCGCTTCGCCGAAAAGCGCCTCATCGGCCCGCTCGCCCAGCTGGCCTCCTCGGCCTACACCGGCTTCTTCATGACCCCGGTGCTGCCGAAGCTGTTCTTCCGCACCGTGGGCACCCCGGCGGTCTGGCGCCGCTTCCTGCGCCTGATCGAGGGCACCCCGGCCGAGCAGGTGCACCTGTCCGACCGGTTGCAGGACGACATGATCTCCGGGCTGCGCATCTATCGGGCCAACATCGCCGCGCATCTGATCCGCCCGCGCGAGCGCCACACCGAGGTGCCGGTGCAGCTGCTGGTCAACCGCCGCGACATCGCGCTGCGGCCGGCGATCTACGAGGACACCGATCTGTGGGTCAGCCAGCTCAGCAGGCGTGATCTGTCCACCGGGCACTGGCTGCCGTTCTCCGATCCGTCCGTGATCGCCGAATCGGTGGCAGAGTTCATCGAATCGCGTTAGATTCACTTTGCGCGGGCCACCCCCCGGACCGCGCCCAGAGCCCCACCCCCCGGGGCTCGCGTTCGGCCGTGCGAGGTCTCCTTGCGCGGCCGAACGTTTTCTTCAAGGCCCGTGTGGTGCAGCCGGGGCTGTTCAGCCGTTCGCCGCGGTGTCGTCTTCGAGGCCCTCCGGCTCGTCCCCGCCGCGCTCGCGTGCGCGCACATCGTCGTCCGCCACGAGGTGTCCGCCGAGCAGGTGCGCGATCACCTCCGCCGCCTGACCGGACGAGACCGTCCCTGTCGCCGGCTCGTCATCGCCGGCGCCGCCGTCCTGCGCCTGGTCTTCCGGCTGCCCGCTGCCGGCCCCGCCGGCTGTGCGCTGCGGCGCGGCCTCGCCGCCGGGCGCGGGCAGATGCCCACTGCGCCTGAGCACCTCGACCACGTCGTCGAGGGTCGCCTTCTGTCCGTCGAACAGTTCGGCCAGCAGTTCGGCGAAGCCCTGCAGATGGCTGCGGTCGGCCCACTCCTCGCGTTCACGGGCGGCATCGAGCTCTTCGAACAGGTCGAGTTCCTCGGCACCGGGCACCAGCGCGTGCAGCCACTCCACCGACCCCTCCGCCCGGCCGCCCTCCGGGTCCGGGGCCGGGCCGGGGCCTGCGGGGCCGGTCACGCCGGCCCGTCCTGCGGCGCCTGGCCGGCCGCAGGCGCGCCGAGGACCACGGCGCCGGCCTCCGTGTCACCGAACTGTTCGGGCCCGGGGATGCCCAGGTC
>JAJYRZ010000010.1 GCA_021793835.1 Actinomycetes bacterium
TCGGTTCGGCCCCGCCGGTCAGCGCGGCGGTCTCCGGCAGGTTCGGGGTGATCACCGTGCACAGCGGTGCCAGCTCCTCGCGGATCACCCGGATCGTCTCCTCGGGCACCAGCCGGTCGCCGGAGGTCGCGATCATCACCGGATCGAGCACCACGTGCGGCACGGGCAGTTCGGTGAGCACCCCGGCCACGGCGGCCGCCGTCTCTGCGGCGCCGAGCATGCCGATCTTCACCGCGCGCACATCCAGGTCGGTGACCACCGCGCGGTACTGGTCGGCGACGAACGCGGCGGGCACCGCGTGCACGCCGGTCACCCCGACCGTGTTCTGCACCGTCAGCGCGGTGAGCACGCAGGCGCCGTAGACGCCCAGGGCGCTCGCCGCCTTCAGGTCGGCCTGGACGCCGGCCCCGCCCGACGGGTCCGACCCCGCGATCGACAGCATCACCGGTACCCGCCTCATCGGCTCTCCTCCATGGTCAGCGGCGCAGCCGCGCCGGTGTCGATGCGGACGGCCAGGGCCCGGTCGACCACGGCGCGCAGCCGGGCCGCGGCAGCGCGCGGATCCTCGGCCGCACAGATCGCGGAGATCACCGCGACCCCGTCCGCGCCGGCCGCGATCACCGCGGCCGCGTTGGTCTGATCGATACCGCCGATCGCCACCAGCGGCAGATCGGCGGGCATCCCCGCGCGCAGCGCACCCACCCCGGCCGGCCCCAGCGGGGCGGTGGTGTCGGTCTTCGACGGGGTCGGCCACACCGGGCTGGCGGCCAGATAGTCGCAGGCGGCCACCGCTGCGGTGTCGGCCAACTGGGCGGGGTCGTGGATCGACCAGCCGATGATCGCGTCCGGGCCGAGCAGCTCCCGGGCCGCGGCCGGATGCAGATCGTCGGGACCGACGTGCAGTCCGGCACGAGTGGTCGCCGCGACTGCCGGATCGTCGTTGACGATCACCGGCACACGGTCGCCGAGCCGGGCCTGAAGGCCTGCGGTCTGGGCGGTGAGCGCGGCGTGATCGACCGACTTGTCGCGGGCCTGGACGATCGTCGCCCCGCCGGCGACCGCGGCCGCGGCCACCTGCGCCAGATCCCTGCCGCCGGTGTCGCCGCCGACCAGGTAGACGCGCACGTCCACCGGGTTGCGGGTGCGCGCAGCGGTCACCCCGCACGCACCAGGGTGTCGAGGCTGCGCCGGGAGTCGTCGGCCATCTGGTCGAGCAGCGCCCAGCGCAGCGAGCCGGGCCCGCCCGCCTGCACCCCGGCGGCCCGGCCGGCGTCGGCCATGGTCGCCAGCGCGGCTGCGGTGGCGCGCACCGGATCGTCCTCCACGGCCAGGAAGGCCCCGGTCAGCCCGGACAGTGCGCAGCCCAGTGCGGTGATCAGCGGCATGCGCGGATCCCCGCCGCCGACGAGCACCGTGCGCCGGCCGTCGGTGACGAAGTCCTCGGGGCCGGTCACCGCGACGGCGGCGCCGAGCTCACGGGCCAGCCGGCGCGCCGGTTCGAGCACCTCGGCGGGGGTGAGCACCGAGTCCACCCCGCGCCCGCCGGCGACCGCGGTGGCCAGGGTGGCGATCTCGCTGGCGTTGCCGCGCACCACGGTCGGCCGCAGCGCGAGCAGCTCGTCGACGATGCGCCGACGGTAGGAGGTCGCCCCGACCGCGACCGGATCGAGCACCCACGGGGTGCCGGCGTCCGCGGCCGAGCGGGCCGCTGCGCGCATGCCGTCGACCCACGGCGGGGAGGGGGTGCCGATGTTGATCACCACCGCCGAGGCCAGGGCGGCGAACTCACCGGCCTCCTCGACGTCGTGCACCATCGCGGGGGAGGCCCCGGCGGCGTTGAGCACGTTGGCGGTGATGTCCATCGACACGTAGTTGGTGATGCACTGCACCAGCGGGGACTGTGCGCGCACGGCGGCGCGGATCGCATCGAGCTCCATGACGGCTCCCTTTCGCCGGTATGACCCGGATCAGGTTCAGCGGGTGTGTTCTCAGCCCCGTTCGGCGGGGCACCCCGGCCCTGTGGACATCGATCCTAGTGTCCGCCCGTCGTCACGGTCGACCCCGCGCAGACCGGGCGGTCGGCGGGGTGCATCCGAGGCCCGGGCCCGCCCGGGGCGCCCGGGATGAAGACGCGGGGGTGAACGAAGAGCGTGCGGTCGGAGATATGCCCCGATTCACGCGATTCGGTGACAAACGTCTCCGACCGCGCTTCAGTGTTGCTTAACGCACGTCCAGGTCGGGCGTTCGGTAAAGTTTTGACCCGTCGGGGAGGCCTGCTGTGACCGACTTCGGAAGTGCGAGCGCGCCGGACCGTGAGGTGGGCCGGATCCGGCGGTGGTCTCGGCGCCTCGGGGTCGCGGCGGCGGTCGGGGCCGCCGCGACCCTGCTGGCGCCCGCCGCCACCGCGGCCGCGGCTCCATCGCCGATCCACGTCCAGGGTGAGCGCCTGGTCGACGGGCAGGGGCGGACCGTGCTGCTGCACGGGGTCAACAACGTCGACAAGGAACCGCCCTACATCCAGCCCGGGGACGGACTGACCATCACCGGAGCCGATGCCGATCTGCTCGCCGGGCACGGCTTCAACCTGGTGCGCCTGGGTGTGGAGTTCGACGGACTCATGCCCGAGGAGGGGCGGATCGACCACGACTACATCGGCCGGATCGTGTCGGTGGTCGACGTGCTCGCCGAGCGCGGGATCTACACCCTGCTCGACAACCATCAGGACTCGCTCTCGCCGATCTGGGACGGCAACGGCTTCCCCGCCTGGTCGATCCACGCGCGACCGGCGCCGGGGGAGGAGAACCCGGGCTTTCCGCTCAACTACCTGATGGAGAGCATGAACGCCGGATGGGACGAGGTCTGGCACGACACCCACGGGGTGGTCGGACATCTCGGTGATGCGCTCGGCGCGCTCGCCGGCGCGGTCGACGGACATCCGGGGGTCGCCGGAATCGAACTGCTCAACGAGCCCTGGCCCGGCACGGCCTATCTGACCTGCTTCCCGGACGGCTGTCCGGGATTCGATGCCCGCTACCAGTCGGTGATGGAGCGGCTCACCGATGCGGTGCGCGCCCAGAACCCGACCGTCCCGGTGTTCTGGGAGCCGAACGTGACCTGGAACGAGACGATGCCGACCGCGGTGGACTACACCGCGCGGGAGGACGTCGTGTTCGCCCCGCACGACTACTGCATCCTCTCGCAGGCCGCGATCTATCTGGGCTCGGGCGAATCGGCGATGGACCTGTGCCCGCTCCAGCACGACAAGACCTGGGCCAACGTCGACGCCGTGCGCGGGGTGCCCACGGTGATCACCGAGTTCGGCGACGTCGACGACCGGGTGCTCGCCCAGACCCTCGAGCGGGCCGACGAGCGCTTCGCCGGCTGGGCCTACTGGCATTACAGCTCCACACGCGGATCCGGCGCCGACGAGCCCGACCCCTTCGCCGGGGCCGCGGGCAGGCAGCTGGTGCGCACCTATCCGCGCGCCACCGCCGGGGACCCGGGTCGGATGCGCTTCGACGCCGCCACCGGCGACTTCGTCTACCGGTACACCGCCCGTGAGGCCGGCGGGCCGACCGAGATCGCGGTCTCGGACGTGCACTACCCGGACGGCTACGAGATCACGGCCGAAGGCGGCGAGGTCACCTCGGCGCCGGAGGCCGCCACGGCCACCGTGACCGCCGAGCCCGGTGCGGAGGTGCCCGTGTGGATCCACGCGCCCGGACGCGCGCCGATCGACGTGCCCACCGGTGCACCCGGCACCGGCTCGTGGGGCGGACTGCCCACCGGGTCGGCCAGTGGCCTCGGTTCCGTGGCGCCGATGTTCGGCTCCCTGGTCGACGGGGTCGCGGGCTCGCTCGCCGACTGACCGGGATGCGTGAATCCGTGTCTGCCGGCGGTCCCCGCTGCT
Organism: Actinomycetes bacterium; assembly: GCA_021793835.1. GTDB lineage: Bacteria > Actinomycetota > Actinomycetes > Mycobacteriales > Mycobacteriaceae > Tomitella. Next base: position 3,911 of record JAJYRZ010000010.1, read on the forward strand.
GCTCGAGATCATCTCGCCGCGACCGGTGTCAGCTCCTCCCGATAGCGGCCGCCGCGACTGAACTCCGTACCGACCGACATGCACCTGTCGTCCGCCCTATATCGGTCCGGTCGCGACGACGGGTGTGCAGCAGCGCGTCGAGCCCGACGCGCCGCCCGAGTCCGGGTGCACAGTGGCCACGCTGGCCGATCCTGCCGCGGGCGGCCCCGACGGCCGCTCGATAACGGTTCGGTCACGGCGCGGTCGCGGCGGCGCCTCACCGGTTCGTTACCGTGGCCGATGTGAACGCGACTTCCGATCCCGCCTCCCAGCCCGCCCCCGCGCCGGTGCGCGCGGAGACGCCGATGCTCTCGCGGGCCGTGGTCACCCGCTGGGTGATCGCCCTGTTCGCGCTCGGCGCGGGCCTGGCGGCCGGTTTCCAGCTGCGCGACCCGATCGCCGGGACGTGGGCGCTGTGGCGGGGCCTGGGCCCCGACGGCTGGGACACCTGGCAGCGCGTGGTCGTGCAGATCTCGCCCGCGCTGGTCCTGCCCGCGGCCGCGGTGACCGTGGCCGCGATCCGCGGTGCCCGCTCGGGCTGGGCGGTCGGCGCGCTCGCCGCGATCGGCCTGGCCGCGGTCTCCCCGTGGCAGCCGGCCGACCCCGGACTGCTGATGGTGCAGCGACTGCTGCTCGCAGTGGTCGCCGGGGTGCTGATCGGCGCCGCGATCGCGGTGACCTGGCGACGGCGCTGGGGCGCGGCCGCACTGATCACCGGGGTGGTGGCCGCGGTGGTGATCGGGCCGGACCTGGCGGCCTATCGGCAGGTCGAACAGTTCACCACCGAGGCCCAGCGCGAATCGCTGTGGTGGTGGCTGCCCGCGGCGCTGGTGCTGCTGGCGGTGATCGCCGGATATCTGCGGGCCGGGACGGGACCGGCCGAGGCGTCCGCCGAACCCGAGGCCGCGGCGTCGACCCGGCCGCTGGTGACGATCGTCGCCGCCCTCGGCGTCGCGGTCACCGGTGCGGCCCTGTTCGTGCTGGTCGGTGCCGATCCGGGGCGTAGCCCCGCGATCATCGGTGGTATCGCACTGACGCTGGTGGTCGTCGCCCTGGCCGGCGCCGCGATCGGCGGACAGGGACTGACCGGGCTGGCCGCCGCGCTGGCGGTCACGGTCGCCGCGGTCGCCGCGACCGTCGGCGCCGATGCGGTGACGGTCCTGGACCCGGTGGTGCTCGCCCTGGGCGGTCTGCTCGCGCTCGCCGGGGCCTACGCCGGGCGTCGCTGGCCGGCGGCCGGCACCGGATTCGTGGTCCTGATGATCGTGGCCGGGCTCGCCGGTCTGGACCCGGACGACGGCGGCACGCTCGCGGTGTTCCGGATGCTGGTCACCGCGGGCGCGGCGACCTATCTGCTGTGCTCGCTGCGCCCCTCGGCGCCGCAGGCCGGGGTGTTCCTGGTCGCCCCCCTGCTGACGGTGTCGGCACCGGCCGCCTGGGCGGCCTTTCTGACGACCGCGCCGTGGACCCCGGGGGAGATCGAACCGGACGCGCCGTCGGCGCCGCTGACCGTCGGGCTGACCGCGGTGGTGGTGATCGCCGTGGCCGGCGTGCTCGCCGCGATCGGTGCGGCCCGTGCCGCCGCGGAGAGCGGCGCCGTGTCGTCCGCCACCGAGGAGGATCCCCGGTAGCTAGTGTGAACGGCACCGAGGAACAGGAGCGTGCCGAGATGATCACCGCCGGACCGAACCGCAGCAGGATCGCCGCCGCAGCACTGTCCGCCGTGCTGATCGGTGCGGGCGCCGCCGCCGTGCCGACCGCACTGTCGGCCGCACCGGCCGTGGCCGCCGATCCCGGCGCCCCGGGCGCGGTGCTGTGGTCGGAGCCGCTGCCCGAGCAGATGTGGATCCCCGGCACCGGGCAGGCCTGGCGGCTGGAGTACGTGACCACCGGCGCGGCCGGGGCGCAGGCCACCAGCACCGGCACGGTGTTCGTGCCCGAGGGCCCGGCGCCCGAGGGCGGCTGGCCGGTGATCAGCTGGGCGCACGGCACCGTGGGGCTGGCCGACCAGTGCGCCCCGTCGCGCACCGGGATGGGCGAGCGCGACCTGGACTACCTGTCGACCTGGATGGATCAGGGTTATGCGGTGGTGGCCACCGACTACGCGGGCCTGGGCACCAAGGGCGGCATGCCCTATCTCGACGGCGAGGTCGAGGCGCGCAACGTGGTCGACATGGTCACCGCGGGGCGCGGCATCGCGCAGGCACAGCTGTCGGAGCGCTGGGTGGTCGTCGGCCAGTCCCAGGGCGGCGGGGCGGCGATCACCACCGCCCGCTACGCCACCGAGTTCGGCGGCGAGGACCTGGACTACCGCGGGGCGGTGGGCACCGGGGTGCCCGCGCACATCGAGCGCGCCGTCGCCCCGGCCGGACCGGGCTTCCCGCCGATCGCCCTGCCCAAGGGCATGACCGCCTACGGGCTGTACATCCTGGCCGGGCTGAACACCTCGCATCCGGAACTGGATCTGGAGTCGCATCTGACCGATGCGGGCCGGGCGCGGCTCGCGCAGGCGCAGACGATGTGCCTGGGCGAGTTCGAGGACGAGGTCGAAGGCACCGTGCTGGGCGAGATGTTCGACCGGCCGCTCGCGGACATCCCCGGTTTCGAGCAGACGCTCACCGACTACATGGGCATGCCCGAATCCGGTTTCGACCGCCCCTTCTTCATCGGGCAGGGCCTCAAGGACATCGCGATCATCCTGCCAGCGACCCTGGCGTACGGGGCGACGCTCGAGGCCAACGGCGAACCGGTGACCTTCCGCACCTATCCGACCGACCACTCGGGCACCATGGCGGCCTCGCTGCCGGACTCGGTGCCGTTCGTCGCCGACCTGTTCGCCGACTGACGCGGGCCGGTCCGGGTCCCCGCGCACGGCTACTCGCCCGTAGGTCTGCGGCGCGGTATCAAAGGAGGGACCAGCCGAGCCGTCCGGCCCGCGCTGTGGCCGTGTGGAAGGACCGGACCTCCGAGATGAACGACGCATCCGCCGCCCCCGACGCCCTTGTCGGCGCGGGCGTGGAATTCGCGGTCGACGGCGACCGTCGCCCGACCACCGCCCCGCTGCAGCAGGTGCTGGCCGCCGGCGCCGACGAGGTGTCGGCAGACCTGGCCGGCCGGCTGCGCACCACCGCCGACTGGCGCACCGACTACGCCCCGCTGCTGGCCGAACTGACCGGCGCCTGCGCCGGCGACCCGGCCGCGGCCGTGGCGATGGCGCGCGCCGGAGTGGACCGGGCCCGGGCCGAACTGGTGTGGACCGACCCGGCCGGCGAGCGCCCGCTCACCGCGCTGACCGAGACCGATTGGGACGTCGAGGCGCCCGGCACCGAGGTGATCACCGGGCGGGGCGAGCCGGAGACCGAACTGGTCGTGCCGTATCGCGGCGAGCGGCTGCGCGGGGCCGCGCTGCACGCCCGGCTCGAGGCCTGGACCGCGGCCGGGATCGTCGAACCCTCCTTCGCCGCGGCCGTCGGCGCGGTGATCGACAACCCGCGCTGGCTGGCACTGCCCGGCCGCACGATCGCGATGGTCGGTGCGGGCGGGGAGATGAGCCCGCTGGCCCCGCTCACCCGCTGGGGCGCCGACGTGCTCGCCGTCGACCTGCCGCAGGCCCGGGTGCAGGCCCACATCCGCGACCTCGCCGAAGAGGGCGCCGGGCGGGTGCGCCTGCCGCGCGCCGGGGTCGGCCGCGGGGCCGGCGCGACCGGACTGGACGTGACCGCGCAGACCGCGCGCACCGCGGCCTGGCTGACCGGCGAACTGGGCGACGCCGAGCCGGTGTTCGGGATGTACGCCTACGCCGACCGGGGCGCACACGTGCGCATCAGCGCGGCGACCGACCTGATCATCGAGCGGCTGCGCGCCCGGCACCCGTCGACGACCCTGGCCTATCTGCAGACCCCCACCGACGCGTTCCTGGTCCCGCCCGAGATCGTCGAGGCCGGGCACCGGGCGTGGAGCGGGCGCGGCCCGCTGCGGCTGCTGCAGCCCCCGCTGCGACTGGCCGGGCGCGGCAGGCTGTTCGTCCCGTCCTACCGGGACGTCCACCCCGACGGCACGGCGGTCGCCGACATCCTCGTCCCGCAGCAGGGGCCGAGCTATGCGGTGGCCAAGCGGCTCCAGCGCTGGCGCGGGGTGCTCGCCGAAGCGGACGGGGCGACGGTGTCGTTCAACGTCGCACCGGCCTCGTGGACCCGCTCGGTGACCCGCAACAAGGTGCTCGCCGCCGCCTACCGCGGGGCCCGGCACTTCGGGGTCGAGATCTTCGACGCCGACACCGCCCGGGTGCTCATGGCCGCCGCCCTGGTCCACGACGTGATGCGCGGACCGGTCACCCGCACCCATCCCGAGGAGCTGTTCTCCGATCAGGCCGCGCACGGCGGGCTGTGGCGCGGCGCCTACGAGCCGAAGACCGCCCTGGGCTTCGCCGCGGTACTGGGCATCACCCGGCTCTGAGCCTCGGGGGGCGGACGGGTCCGGTGCGGGAGGGGTGACCGGTCGACCGAAAAACAATCACGGGTGATTGCTTTTCGGCGGGTGGCTGTGTGACGCTGACCGGTATGGCAGACATCACCGATCTCGTGGCGGATCTGCGCGCCGAGGGCGCCGAACTCGACGCGCTCGTCGCCCCGCTCGCCGCCCAGGACTGGGCGCGGGACACCCCGGCCGAAGGCTGGACGATCGCGCACCAGATCGCCCACCTGGCCTGGACCGACCGCTGCTCGGTACTGGCCGCGACCGATGAGGCAGCCTTCGCCGAGGTGGTGACCGCGGCCTGGAACGATCCGACCGGCTTCGTCGACGCGGCCGCCGAGGAGGGCGCCGCAGCACCGCCGGAGCAGATCCTCGCCGACTGGCGCGCCGGCCGCGAGCAGATCGCCGAGGCGCTGCTCGCGGTGCCCGCGGGCACCCGGCTGCCGTGGTTCGGCCCGCCCATGTCGGCCGCCTCGATGGCGACCGCGCGCATCATGGAGACCTGGGCGCACGGCCAGGACGTCGCCGACGCGCTCGGAGTCCGGCGCATCCCGACCGCGCGGCTGCGCCACGTCGCTCACATCGGTGTGCGCGCCCGTGACTTCGCCTACGCCGTGCACCAGCTGCCCGCCCCCGAGGCCCCGTTCCGGGTCGAGCTGCGCGCCCCCGACGGGGAGCTGTGGACCTGGGGGCCGGAAGGCGCGGAGCAGTCGGTGACCGGCGAGGCGCTGGACTTCGCGCTGCTGGCCACCCAGCGCCGCCACCGCGACGACACCGCGCTGCGCGCGGTCGGCGCCGAGGCCGACCGGTGGCTGTCGATCGCCCAGGCGTTCGCCGGCGCCCCGGGCGGGGGACGCCAGCCGCTGGGGTAGGTCCCGTTCGGCGGAGTCAGCCGGCGGCGGCGACCGCGGCGTCGGCGTCCGCGGCGGCGAGCACCGCGTTGATGTGCGCCCCGGCGAGCGCGCCGGCGGCCGCCGAGGCGCCGACCTGTGCGGTCAGATCGGTGGCGTTGCCGGCCACCCACACCCCGGGCACCTCGGTCGTCCCGGCCATGCCGGCGACCAGACGCCGCCCCGTGCCGCCCGGCAACTCCTCCGTCGGCAGGCCCAGCCCGGCGAGCCCGTCGGTGCGGGCCCGCATCGCGGTGGCGACCGCGATCACCCGGCGCGGCACGACGCCGCCGCCGGCGAGGCGCAGCCCCGCCAGTGCGCCGGAGGCGTCCTCGGCGATCGCCTCGACGGGGGTGTCGACGACGTCGACACCGCGTGCGGTGAAGCGGGCACGGTCCTGCGCGCTCAGCGGGTGACCGTCGGTGAAATAGATCAGGTCGTCGGTCAACTGGCGGAACAGCAGGGCGTGGGCGGGCGAACCCGGTCCGGTCGCCAGCACCCCGATCGGCCGATCGCGCACCTCGAAGCCGTGGCAGTAGGGGCAGTGGACCACCGCGTCGCCGAAGTGCGTGGCCAGGCCGGGGATCTCGGGCAGCACATCGGTCAGCCCGGTGGCCACCAGGAGTCGGCGCGCGGTCACGGCCCGGCCGTCGGACAGCGCGACGCGGAAGCGCAGATCCCCGTCGGCGGCCGCCGGGGCGGGCGCGGCGGCCGCCACCTGCCCTTCGGTGATCAGACCGCCGTATCCGCGCACCTGCGCCCGACTGCGCGCGAGGATCTCGGCGGGGGACATGCCGTCGAGCACGGGGAAGCCGTGCATCGCCGCGGCGGGCGCGTTGCGTGGCCGGCCGCCGTCGAGCACCACCACGCGGCGGCGGGAGCGGGCGAGCATCAGGGCGCCGGCGAGCCCTGCGGGGCCGCCGCCGATCACCACCGCGTCGACGGTCCGGTCGGGCAGTGGGTCGTGGGCCTGCGGTGTGGTCGTCTCGATCATGGTCTGCGGTCTACCTCTCCGGTCCGCGGCCCGCCCATGCGGGGGCCGTCGGAGTCCGAGACTAAGAACGATTTGCGATGAGGGCATAGAATGTTGCGTATGACGCAAGACGATGGTGGGTTGGATGTCCTGGTGCGCAAGCGCATCCGCGCGCTGCGGGTGGCCCACGGCTGGTCGCTCGAGGAGTTGTCGGAGCGCGCCCACCTGAGCCAGTCCTCGCTGAGCCGGATCGAGAACGGGCGCCGCCGGCTCAGCCTCGACCAGCTGGTGGCGCTGGCCCGGGCCCTGGACACCACCGTGGACCGGCTCGTGGAGACCGCGACCGAGGACGTGGTCACCAGCCCGGTGATCGACGCCGTGCACGGCCGGATGAGTTGGGCGGTCCGCGCCGAGCCCGGGCTGAGCGTGGTGCGGCAGCGCATGACCGCCCCGCCGCCGGCCGACCCGGCCCGCATGCGTGCCCACCCGGGCCGCGAGTGGCTGGTGGTGCTCTCCGGCACGGCGCTCCTGCTGCTCGGCGACCGGCGGTTCCGGCTCGAGGCCAACCAGGCGGCGGAGTTTCCGACGATGATGCCGCACGCGATCGGGGCCGAGGCCGGGCCCTGCGAGATCCTGGGGATCTTCGACTGGGAGGCCAGCCGCGGGCATCGCGGCGATGCGGGGGTCGGGTCGCCGGGCGAGGCCGCGGGGGTGTGAGGTCGTGCCCCGCCGAGCAGCGTGCCCGGCGCCGGGTCAGACCGGGTTGCAGGCCAGGATCGCGGCGATGAGCTCTGCGGTGGGGAAGTCGGCGATCACCACACCGGTGCGGCCGCGGGGATGGGCCCGCAGATGCGCCGCGGTGCGCGGCACCATCCCGGTGACCCCGGGCGCGCCCTTGGCCACGGTCACCGGCAGGGTGCCGCGGGCGATCGGCACCAGGTCCTCGGCGAACGTGGCGCTGAGGTGGTTGATGAACAGCAGGTCCGCATCGCCCGCCCGCGCCGCGGCCAGATGATCGGTCACCGCCGCGAACTTGCGCTCGATCGACGGCAGATCGGTGAGCTGATAATCGTCCTGGATCGCGGTGGCCGCACCGTCCCAGGCGATGCCGACGGGCGCCTCGGTGTCGAACTCCTGGAGCACCACGATCTTCCCTCTCACCGCGCCGAGGACGGGCGCGACGACCGGGGTCGCCGCGTCCGCGAGCCACAGGTGCCGGGCCAGAAGGTCCGCGGTGTCCGGGTTGTCCTTTACGTACCAGCGCCAGGTGGCGGCGAAGTCGCGGGTGTTCTCCGCCTCGGTGAACTCGGACTTGACCCGCATCAGGATCGTCTCGGACGGGTGCTCGGTGAGGAACCGTGCGCAGCTGCGCACCACGTCGGTGAAGTTCGCGTGCAGATACTCCGGGCCGTGGTGGAGGGAGAACCGATCCCGGAAGTGCCGGGTACGGATGTCGATCGCCCGGATCCCGGCGCGCAGCTGGGTGGGCAGATCGTGTTCCTGGGTCAGCGAGACCAGGGAGGCGTCGTAGGCCATCGTGTCGTGGGTGCCCGGGATCGACAGGGCGGCCAGCGAGACCCCGTCGGGCAGGGCCGCCATCCAGTCCGCGTGGTCCGCCTCGTCCAGATCGGTGGGCTCGAAGGAGCCGGTGGCGATCCAGGTGCTGCCCGTGCCCGGCGGTGCGGACACCGCGCGCGTGGAGCCGAGCAGTCCGATCCCGGCCGCGGCGACCGGGGCCAGGGCGAAAGCGCGCAGCAGGGTGCGGCGGGGCAGCGGTGCGGTCATCGGGCGGGTCCTTCCTCGGCCGGGCGTTACTGCGCAGGATCATCTCGCGCCGGCGGCGCGCAGCGGGGTGGTTTCGGTCTTCGGCGCGGCGTGTCCGTCCGCGTGAGAGACGGGGGAGCCACGGGTCAGGCGGTGGCGGCGAGATATCCGGCCACGGCGATCAGGGCGAGCACCAGGGCGTACTGCAGGGGCCGGGTCGGTGCGGCGCGTGCGATCCGCCAGCCCAGCAGCACCCCGGCCGTCTGCGGCACGGCGATCAGCACCGCGAGCGCCCAGTCGACGTCGCCGCCGAGCGCATAGCCGCCGGTGGCGATCAGCGCGATCACCACCGACTGGACCTGGGCCGCGGCGACCGCCGGCAGCATCGGTGCGCCGAGCGCGATCAGCAGCGGCACCGCCAGCAGCGGCCCGCCCACGCCCACGGTGCCCGAGACCACGGCGACCGTGACGCCCAGTGCGCCGACCGCGGCGGGGCCGGGCGGGGCGGTGGCCCGCAGGCCGCCGGCGTCGACGCGCAGCCGATGGGCCAGGCCCAGGGCGGCGGCGAGGGTCACCGCCGCCAGGACCAGACCGAAGCCGCGTTGATCGACCCGGGTGCCGAGCACCACGCCCACCGGGGTGCCCACCGCGGCCGCGGCGGCGAAGACGGCCGCCGTGCGCCGGGTCGGCGCCTGGCGCAGATGGCCGCTGCGCACACATGCACCCGTGGCCACCAGGCCGGTGGCGATCTGAGCGGCGATCGCGGTGCCGGCCACCGAGGCGGCCGGCAGATCGGTCAGCGTGAACAGACCGACGGTGGTGAGCACCCCGCCCGGGCCGAGAGCGGTGGTGCCGATACCGGCGAACAGGGCGATCAGCAGCAGCGCCGCGGCGACGCCCAGGGGCAGAGCGGCGATCATCGACCCTCCCGGAAAGACGGTGCGCGGCGGACCGCTGGACACGCTACGGGGTGGGCGGGGGATCCGCCCCCGGTGAAACAATCAAGCGCGCTTGATTTTTTATCGTTCGGGTGTGACGCTGGCCTCTGTGACCGAAGGGAGGCGGCGATGACCGCATCAGCCGGACCCGGGCGGCTCTCGGCCGACCCGGACCTGATCCGCATCGGCAACTGCTCGGGCTTCTACGGCGATCGGCTCTCCGCGATGCGCGAGATGCTCGAGGCCGGTGACATCGACGTGCTCACCGGCGACTACCTGGCCGAACTGACCATGTTGATCCTGGGCCGCGATCGGCTCAAAGACCCCGACCTGGGCTATGCGAAGACCTTCCTGCGCCAACTCGAGGACTGCCTCGGTCTGGCCGTGGACCGGGGGGTGCGCATCGTGGCCAACGCGGGCGGACTCAATCCGGCCGGGCTGGCCGGAAAGATCCGGGAACTGGTCGCGCGGCTCGGGCTGGACGTCACCGTCGCCCACGTCGACGGCGACGACCTGGTGGATCGGGCCGGCGAGCTGGGGCTGGGCGAGCCGCTGACCGCGAACGCCTACCTGGGCGCCTGGGGCATCGTCGAGGCCCTCGACGCCGGCGCGGACGTGGTGGTCACCGGCCGGGTCACCGACGCATCGGTGATCGTCGGACCGGCCGCCGCACACTTCGGATGGGCGCGCACCGACCACGACGCGATCGCCGGAGCGATCGCCGCCGGGCACGTCATCGAATGCGGCACCCAGGCCACCGGCGGCAACTACGCCTTCTTCCGCGAGATCGCGGACCTGGGCCGCCCCGGTTTTCCGATCGCCGAGATCGCCCGCGACGGCTCGGCGGTGATCACCAAGCACGACGGCACCGGCGGCGCGGTCACCACCGGCACGGTCACCGCGCAGCTGATGTACGAGATCCAGACCGCCCGCTACGCCAATCCGGACGCGACCCTGCGGCTGGACTCGCTGGACCTCGCCCAGGTCGGACCGGACCGGGTGGCGATCACCGGCGCGGTCGGGGAGGCCCCGCCGCCGCAGACGAAGGTCTCGCTCAACACCCTCGGCGGCTTCCGCAACGAGATGACCTTCGTGCTCACCGGCCTGGACGTCACCGCCAAGGCCGACCTGGTGCGCGGCCAGCTCGACGCCGCGCTCGACCCGCGCCCGGCCGAGGTGGACTACGAACTGGTCCGCCTCGACCGTCCCGACGCCGACACCCAGGAGCGGGCCAGCGCCCTGCTGCGGGTGACCGCACGCGACACCGACCCGGACGCGGTGGGCCGCGCCTTCTCCGGGGCGGCCGTGGAACTGGCCCTGGCCAGCTACCCGGGCGCGAACCTGACCTCGATGCCCGGCAAGGGCGCGCCCTACGGGGTGTTCACCCCCGGCTACGTCGACAACGCCGAGGTGCCGCACACCGCGCACCTGCCCGGCGGACAGGCCGTCGACATCGCCCCGGCCCCGGTCACCGCGGAACTCGCACCCGTGCCCGAGCCCGTCGCGCCCGCCCCGCTGGCGGCCGGCCAGACCGTCCACGCCCCGCTGGGCGCGATCGCCGGGGCCCGCTCGGGCGATAAGGGCGGCGACGCCAACATCGGGGTGTGGGTGCGCTCGGACGTGGCCTACCGCTGGCTGGTGCACACCCTGACGGTCGACCGGCTGCGCGAACTGCTGCCGGAGACCGCGGAACTGGCGATCACCCGCACCGCGCTGCCGAACCTGCGGGCGGTCAACTTCGTCATCGAAGGCCTGCTGGGGGCCGGGGTGGCCTCCCAGGCCCGCTTCGACCCGCAGGCCAAGGGCCTGGCCGAATGGCTGCGCTCACGCCGCATCGACATCCCGGCCACGCTGTACGCGGCCGACGCCATCGACATCGAGGAGTCCGCTCCGTGACCACCATGACCGACCCCTGGCACGGCCCCGAGGCCACCGCCCTGCGCGAGACCGTCAGCGCCTTCATGACCCGCGAGGTGCTGCCGTACCAGGACGACTGGGAACGCGAGGGCCGCCTGCCGCGTGAACTGCATCGCAAGGCCGGCGCGCTCGGCCTGCTGGGGGCGGCCTTCCCCGAATCGGCCGGCGGGGCGGGCGGCACCCCGCGCGATGCGCTGATCGTGTGCGAGCAGATGCACTACGACGGCTGCTCCGGCGGGATGTTCGCCTCCCTGTTCACCTGCGGCATCGCGGTGCCGCACCTGATCGCCGCCGGGGACGCGGACCAGATCGACCGCTGGGTCGCACCCACGCTCGCCGGCGAGAAGATCGGCTCGCTGGCGATCACCGAACCCGACGGCGGCTCGGACGTGGGCCACCTGCGCACCCGCGCGGTACGCGACGGCGACCACTACGTCGTCGACGGCGCCAAGACCTACATCACCTCCGGGGTGCGCGCCGACTACGTGGTCACCGCGGTGCGCACCGGCACCCCCGACCAGCCCGGCGGGGACGGGGCCGCCGGGGTGTCGCTGCTGGTGATCGAGAAGGGCACACCCGGCTTCGAGGTCGGCCGCGAGCTCGACAAGATGGGCTGGCTGGCCTCGGACACCGCCGAACTGTCGTTCACCGGCTGCCGGGTGCCGGCCGAGAACCTGGTGGGGCCGGAGAACTCCGGTTTCCTGCAGATCGCGTCCGCCTTCGTCACCGAACGCGCCGCCCTGGCCGTGCAGGCCTACGCCGCCGCCCAGCGCTGCCTGGACCTGACCGAGCAGTGGTGCCGCGACCGCGAGACCTTCGGCAGACCGCTCATCGCCCGCCAGGAGGTGCAGAACACCCTGGCCGAGATGGCCCGGCGCATCGACGTCGCCCGCGTCTACACCCGGCACGTGGCCGACCGGTACACCGCCGGCGAACAGGACCTGATCGCCGAGGTGTGCTTCGCCAAGAACACCGCCGTGAAGACCGGCGAATGGGTCGCGCACCAGGCCGTGCAGCTGTTCGGCGGGCTCGGCTACATGCGCGAATCGGAGGTCGAACGCCAGTACCGGGACATGCGGATCCTCGGCATCGGCGGCGGCACCACCGAGATCCTCACCGCGCTGGCCGCCAAGACCCGTGGATTCCAACCGTGACCGCCACACCCGCCCAGACGGGCCCGACCCCGCCCGCCGGCCGCCGCAGCGCCGAGTGCCGAGAGGACTAGAAGACCGATGACCGTACTGCCCACCAGGATCGACGTCGACGGCCCCGAACACCGGGAGGCGGCCGCCGCGATGACCGAGAAGATGACCGAGATCGACACCGCGATCGGCCAGGCCCTGGCCGGCGGCGGCGAACGCTCGGTCGCCCGGCACCGGAAGCGCGGCAAGCTGCTCGCCCGCGAACGCATCGAACTGCTCATCGACGAGGACACCGCGTTTTTGGAGCTGTGCACCTTCGCCGCCTGGGGATCGGACTTCCCCGTGGGCGCGAACGTGATCACCGGCATCGGGGTGATCGAGGGTGTCGAATGCATGATCGTGGCCAACGACCCCACCTCACGGGGCGGAGCGTCGAACCCGTGGACGTTGAAGAAGACCTTCCGGATCAACGACATCATCGAGCAGAACCGGCTGCCGGTGGTCTCCCTGGTCGAATCGGGCGGGGCCGACCTGCCCAGCCAGAAGGAGGTCTTCATCCCGGGCGGGCGGATGTTCCGCGACCTCACGCGCGCGTCGAAGAAGGGCATCCCGACCGTCTCGCTGGTGTTCGGCAACTCCACCGCCGGCGGGGCCTACATCCCCGGGATGAGCGACCACGTGGTGATGATCAAGGAACGCTCCAAGGTCTTCCTCGGCGGCCCGCCGCTGGTGAAGATGGCCACCGGTGAGGAGTCCGACGACGAATCGCTCGGCGGGGCCGAGATGCACGCCCGCGTCTCCGGCCTGGCCGACTATCTCGCCGAGGACGAGCGTGACGCGATCCGGCTCGGCCGGCAGATCGTGCGCCGGCTGAACTGGCGCAAACACGGGCCCGCCCCGCGCGCCGAGGTCGCCGAGCCGCTGCACCCGGCCGAGGATCTGCTCGGGGTCGTGCCGGCGGACCTGAAGATCCCCTTCGATCCGCGGGAGGTGATCGGCCGGATCGTCGACGGTTCGGAGTTCGACGAGTTCAAATCCCAATACGGCTCCTCCCTGGTCACCGGTTGGGCCGAGATCCACGGCTACCCGGTCGGCATCCTGGCCAACGCGCGCGGCGTGCTGTTCTCCGAGGAGGCGCAGAAGGCGACCCAGTTCATTCAGCTCGCCAACCGGGCCGACACCCCGCTTTTGTTCCTGCACAACACCACCGGCTACATGGTCGGCAAGGAGTACGAGCAGGGCGGGATCATCAAGCACGGCGCGATGATGATCAACGCGGTCGCCAACTCCACCGTCCCGCACATCTCCCTGCTCGTCGGCGCCTCCTACGGGGCCGGCCACTACGGGATGTGCGGGCGGGCCTACGACCCGCGCTTTTTGTTCGCCTGGCCGAGCGCGAAATCCGCGGTGATGGGCGGGGCGCAGCTGGCCGGGGTGGTGTCGATGGTGGCGCGCGCCTCCGCCGAGGCCAAGGGCCAACCCTTCGACGCCGAGGCCGACGAGGGCCTGCGCGCGATGATCGAGAACCAGGTCGAAGCCGAATCCCTGCCGCTGTTCCTGTCCGGGATGGTCTACGACGACGGGATCATCGACCCGCGCGACACCCGCACAGTCCTGGGCGTGTGCCTGTCGGCCATCGCCACCGCACCGATCGAGGGCACCGATGCGTTCGGTGTCTTCCGGATGTGAGCCCCGCCGTGACGAAAGAGACAACGATGACCACGTCTTCGACTCCGCCGACCGCGCCGATCACCCGGGTGCTGGTCGCCAACCGCGGCGAGATCGCCCGCCGGGTGATCGCCGGCGCCCGCACGCTCGGCCTGGGCACCGCGGCCGTCTACTCCGACCCCGACGCCGACGCCCCGCACGCGGCCGAGGCCGAGGTCGCGGTGCGCCTGCCCGGCGCCAGCCCGGCCGAGACCTACCTGCGCGCCGACGCGGTGATCGATGCGGCCCGCGCCGCCGGCGCCGATGTGATCCATCCCGGCTACGGCTTCCTGTCCGAATCCGCCGACTTCGCCCGCGCCGTGATCGAGGCGGGGCTCACCTGGGTCGGCCCGGGCCCCGGCGCGATCGCCCAGATGGGCTCGAAGGTCGAATCCAAGAAGCTGATGGCCTCAGCCGGGGTGCCGGTGCTCGGCCGCCTCGACCCGGGGAAGATCACCGAGGCCGACCTGCCGGTGCTGGTCAAGGCCTCCGCCGGCGGCGGGGGACGCGGCATGCGGGTGGTCACCGACCTGGCCGAGCTCGACACCGAACTGGAATACGCGGCCGCCGAGGCGGCCTCGGCCTTCGGCGACGACACCGTGTTCTGCGAGCGCTACCTCACCGCCGGCCGGCACATCGAGGTGCAGATCCTCGCCGACACCCACGGCACCGTGTGGGCACTGGGCGAACGCGAATGCTCCATCCAGCGCCGGCACCAGAAGGTCGTCGAGGAGGCGCCGTCCCCGCTGGTCGACCGGCACACCCGGGCCGACGGCACCGGCATGCGCGCACAGCTGCTGGCAGCCGCCACCGAGGCGGCCCGGGCCATCGGCTACGTGGGTGCGGGCACCGTGGAGTTCCTGGCCGATGAGACCGGTGCCTTCTACTTCCTGGAGATGAACACCCGTCTGCAGGTCGAGCATCCGGTGACCGAACTGACCTTCGGCGTGGACCTGGTGGCCTGGCAGCTGCGCATCGCCGCCGGCGAGGCGCTGCCCGCCGATCCGCCGGCGGCCTCCGGACATGCGATCGAGGTGCGCCTGTACGCCGAGGACCCGGCCGCGGACTGGCTGCCCCAGTCCGGCACCGTGCACACCTTCGCCGTCCCCGCGGCCACCACCGCATTCGCGATCCCGACCGCTACACACGGGGTGCGGCTGGACTCGGGCATCGAATCCGGTGACCACGTCGGCGTGCACTACGACCCGATGCTGGCCAAGGTCATCGGCTTCGCCCCCGACCGCACGGCGGCCGCCCGCCTGCTCGCCGCGGCCCTGGCCGAGGCACGCATCCACGGACTGGTCACCAACCGGGACCTGCTGGTGCGCGTACTGCGCCACCCCGCCTTCCTGGCCGGGGACACCGACACCGCCTTCTTCGACACCCACGGCGACGACGTACTGGGCGTCCCGCTCGCCGGCGCCGAGGCGGAGCGGGTCTCCGCGCTCGCGGCGACCCTGGCCGCGGTGGCCGTCAACCGGGCGTCGGCCCGCGTCCAGCCCGGCATCCCGGCCGGCTGGCGCAACATCGTCTCCGCCCCGGCACACAAGGTCTACTCCGGCGTCCACGACCGGTACGAGGTCGACTACCTGCTCACCCGTGACGGACTGGAGTCCGCGCTCGTACCGGACGCCCGGCTGGTCTCGATGGCCCCCGACCGGGTGGTGCTCGAGGTCGGCGGGATGCGGCGCGACTTCACCGTCGCCGTCCACGGCGCCGAGGTCTACGTCGACTCCGCCCTCGGCCCGGTCGTACTCGAGGCCGAACCGCGGTTCGTCGACCCGGCCACCGTGGTGGCCGCCGGTTCGCTGCTGGCCCCGATGCCCGGCACCGTGATCCGCCTCGGCGCCGCCGTGGGCGAGACCGTCACCGCCGGCCAGCCGATCCTGTGGCTGGAGGCGATGAAGATGGAGCACACCGTCGCCGCCCCCGTGGACGGGGTGGTCACCGAACTCGGCGCCGAGGTCGGAGCCCAGGTCGAACTGGGCGCCGTGCTCGCCGTGGTCGCCGACCCGGACGCGAAGACCGATTCCCCCACCGACGACAGCGAGGCCTGACGATGATCGAGACCGACGAGCAGAAGGCCCTGCGCGCGGCCGTGTCCGACCTGGGCGCGCGCTACGGCTACCTGGACTACGTGCTGCCGCGCGCCCGGCGCGGTGAGCCGCTGACCGAACTGTGGCGCGAGGCCGGCAGGCTCGGCTTCCTGGGCGTGAACCTGCCCACCGAATACGGCGGCGGCGGGGCCGGGATCTACGAGCTCGCCCTGGTGCAGGAGGAGCTCGCCGCGCACGGGGCGGGCCTGCTGATGGTGGTGGTCTCCCCGGCGATCTGCGGGACCATCATCGCCGGCTACGGCACCGAGCAGCAGAAGCAGACCTGGCTGCCCGGGATCGCCGACGGCTCGAAGATCATGGCCTTCGGCATCACCGAACCCGACGCCGGATCGAACTCGCACGCCATCACCACCACCGCGCGCCGCGACGGCGAGGACTGGCTGCTGCGCGGCCAGAAGGTGTTCATCTCCGGGGTCGACCAGGCCGATGCGGTGCTGATCGTCGCCCGCACCGAGGACCATGCCACCGGCAAGCTCAAGCCGGCGCTGTTCATCGTGCCCACCGACGCGCCCGGCTTCCAGGCCACCGCGATGGCGATGGACATCGTCGAGCCCGACACCCAGTTCACCCTGTTCCTCGACGACGTGCGCCTACCGGCGGACGCGCTCGTCGGCTCGGAGGACGCGGCGCTGATGCAGCTGTTCGCCGGACTGAACCCGGAACGCATCCTCGGCGCCGCGATGGCGGTGGGGATGGGGCGCTACGCCCTGGGTGCGGGCGCCCGCTACGCCACCGAACGCACGGTGTGGAAGGACCCGATCGGCGCGCACCAGGGGGTGGCCCACCCGCTGGCGCAGGCGAAGATCGAGGTCGAACTGGCCAAGGCGATGACCCAGAAGGCGGCGGCGCACTACGACGCCGGGGACCACATGGGGGCGGCCGAGGCGGCGAACATGGCCAAATACGCGGCCGCCGAGGCGTCGATCTTCGCGCTCGACCGGGCCATCCAGACCCACGGCGGGGGCGGGCTGTCGGCGGAGTACGGACTGGCCTCGATGCTGGCCGCCGCCCGGATCGCCCGGATCGCGCCGGTGAGCCGGGAGATGATCTTGAACTTCGTGGCCATGCACTCGCTCGGCCTACCCAAGTCCTACTGACCCCGTCGGCGAGGCGAGAGAAGGAGGAACGATGACCGGTTCTCAGAGCCCGGACTCAGGGGCTGCGGTGCGCTACGAGGCGGACGGGCCGGTGGCCACCCTGACCCTGGACACCCCGCACAACCGCAACGCGATCTCCCGCGCACTGCTGACCGGTCTGCACGACGGGCTGGCCGCGGCCGCCCGCGACGCGGCGGTGCGTGCGGTGGTGCTCACCCACACCGGCGGCACCTTCTGCGCCGGGGCGGACCTGTCCGAGGCCGCCGAATCCGGGGAGTCGGCCGACCCGGCGGCACAGGCGGCCGCCCGCACCGAGGCCATGGCCGGACTGCTGCGGGCGCTGGTCGCCCACCCGAAGCCGATCGTGGCGCGCGTCGACGGGCACGTGCGCGCCGGTGGCATGGGACTGGTGGCGGCCTGCGACCTGGCGGTGGCCGGTCCTCGGTCGAGCTTCGCGCTGACCGAGGCGCGCCTGGGGCTCACCGCGGCGATCGTCTCGCTGACGGTGCTGCCGCGCCTGACCTCCCGGGCGGCCGCCCGCTACCACCTGACCGGGGAGCGCTTCGACGCCGCCGAGGCGGCCCGGATCGGCCTGGTCGACATCGCCGCCGACGATCCGGCGGCCGAGGTCGCCCGGCTCGTGGCGGAGCTGCGCCGCGGCTCCCCGCAGGGACTGGCCGAATCGAAGGCCCTGGTCAACGCCGAGATCCTCGCCGGCTTCGATGCGCGCGCAGACGAGCTCGCGGCGCTGTCGGCACGGCTGTTCGGCAGCGAGGAGGCACGGGAGGGGATGATGGCCTTCCTACAGAAGAGGGATCCGTGGTGGGCGCAGTGACCGCCCCCGCGGGCAGGTGAAGGAGGCTCGATGGCCGCGTCAGTCGACGACCGCACCCCGAAGCAGGATCGGAGCCGGGCCACCCGGGCCCGCCTGCTCGAGGCGGCGATCGACGTGCTCGCCGAACGCGGCTTCGCCGGTGCCACCGTCGCGGTGATCGCCGAACAGGCCGGGGTCTCCCGCGGCGCGGCCCAGCACCACTACCGCACCCGGGAGGAACTGCTCACCGGCGCGCTGGAGCACATGTTCGACGAGCGGATGGCCGAGATCCGCGAGCTCGCCGCCGAACTGCCCAGCGGTCCCGGTCGCACGGTCGCGGTGGTCACCGGTCTGACCGACTACTTCACCGGGCCGCTGTTCCGGGCCGCCCTGCAGGTGTGGACCGCGGCCGCGGCAGACCCGGCGCTGCGCGACGAGATCGTGCCGCTGGAGGCGCGGTTCGGCCGGGTCGCCCACCGCGAGGCGGTCGAACTGCTCGGCGCCGACGACACCGACCCCGCCCAGCACCGACTGATCCAGGCCACCTTGGACCTGGCCCGCGGCCTGGGCCTGGCCGATCTGCTCACCGACGACTCGGCCCGGCGCGGACGGATCCTCACCCAGTGGGCGGCGACCCTGGACGAAGCACTGCGCGGGACGCGCACCGAACCGGCCGGCTGATCGACGTAACCTGCGGTCATGACCGCACAGCGCGACGGCGAGGACAACCGCAGACAGTGGGCCGCCCTGCTGACCGACCTGGAACGGCGCCGCACCGCCGCGCGCGCCATGGGCGGTCCCGAGCGGCTGGCCCGGCACCGGGCCCGCGGCCGCGGTGACGCCCGCGCCCGGGTGGCGGGCCTGCTCGATCCGGGCAGTCTCACCGAACTGGGCACCCTGGCCGGCGACGGGGACCATCCGGCGGACGCGCTGATCGCCGGTGCGGGCCGCATCGACGGCCGGCCGGTGCTGATCGGGGCCGAGGACTTCACCGTCGCGGGCGGTTCGATCGGCATCGCCGGAGCGACCAAACGCCACCGGCTGGCCCAGCTCGCCGCGCAGGAACGCTGCCCGCTGATCCTGTGCATCGAGGGCGCCGGACACCGGGCCACCAATGCGCTCGCCTCCCCGCGCCCGGCACCCAACGACCTGCAGGCCCTGACCGAACTCGCGGGCCTGGTGCCCACGGTGGTGCTGGTGACCGGCCCGTCCGCCGGCCACGGGGCGCTCGCGGCGCCGCTGGCCGACCTGACCGTGATGGTCGGAGCGGATGCGGCCCTGTTCACCGCCGGTCCGCCGCTGGTCGCGGCCTCGACCGGTGAGCAGGTGGGCAAGGCCGAGCTCGGCGGCCCGGCCGTCCACGCCGCGATCAGCGGCATCGCGCAGGCCACGGCCTCCGACGACGCGGAGGCGGCCGCGCTGGTGCGCCGCTACCTGTCCTATCTGCCGTCCTCGGCCTGGGCGCGCACGCCGCGCGCGACCGGCCCGGACACCGGGTACCGGCCGGTGGACCGCCTGCTCGAGATCATCCCGCCGAACCCGCGGCGGCCCTACGACATGACGGCGGTGCTCGCCGAGGTCTGCGACGCCGACTCGGTGCTCGAGATCGCCCCCGCCCACGGCCGATCGGTGATCACCGCGCTGGCCCGGATCGGCGGGCACGCGGTCGCCGTCGTCGCCAACCAGCCCGCGGTCGGTGCCGGGGCGATCGACGTGGACGCCGCGGAGAAGGCGGCCCGGTTCATCGCCCGCGCCACCGCCTTCCATCTGCCGCTGGTCCAGCTCGCCGACAATCCGGGCGTGCTCGCAGGCAGCGCCTCCGAACGGGCCGGCATCCTGCGATCCGCGGCCCGGATGTTCGCCGCCGGACATCGGGCGCAGGTGCCGAAGCTGCACGTGACCCTGCGCAAGGCCTTCGGTTTCGGCAGCTCGGTGATGGGGCAGAACGCCTTCGGCGGGCAGACCCTCAGCCTGGCCCTGCCCGGCGCGATCCTCGGCGGCATCCCCGCCGAGGTGGGCGCCCGCACCGCCGGGCACGACGAGTCGACCAGCGCGGCCCTGGTCGACGGCGAGGCGTCCGGGCCGTGGCGGCTGGCCGGCACCGCCACCTACGACGAGGTGATCTCACCGGTGGAGCTGCGCGATGCGCTGCTGACCGGACTCGACCTGGCCGCGCACCGGCTCACCGGTCCGGCGGCCCCGGTCGGCCGCCCCGGCTACCTGCCCTGACCGCGCTCACCCGGGCAGGCGGCAGCGACGGGGCGATCAGTCGCGCTGCAGCTTCGTCGACCCGTCCGGGCCGCGTGAGTCGGAGACGATCTGGGCCAGGCAGTGGTCCCGGGACAGGTTGTAGTCCCTGCAGAATGCGAGGGCGGACTCGCTGGTGTGGAAACGGTCATCGACGACCGTGACGAAGTAGTCGCCGTGGGTGTAGCTGCGCCAGTCGCCCGACCAGAGCAGCTTCGCGTCGAAGGATTCCCGCAGCTCCAGGTGCTCGCGCAGGATCCGCTCCTCGTCCCAGTCCAGCGCACCGGCCCATTCGGGATCGTTCGGTCGCAAGGTGCCGAGCAGGCTCTCCGCCGGATCCATCCCGGGGCTTTTGGAACCGAGCTGTGCCCGCCAGGCCGTGTCGTCGTCCCGGAACGCGGCGGAGTCGTGTTCGACCAGCAGCTCCAGCGCCCTGCGGGCGTCTTGCGGCTGCAGGGCGGATCCGGCGCCGCCCCGGTCGAGGGTGATGTCGACGTCGAGTCCGCGGACCACGTCACGGGGCAGCAGCATGTCCTCGGGGGCGAAGGCGAACATCACCTCGGTCGGGCTCGACCCGTCCAGCTCGAGATCGTCGGCCGCCCAGCGGGTGGTGGCGACGACGTCCCCGCCACTGGTGGCGGTCACCGACATCGGCCCGTCCAGCACGTCACCGTCACTGCACGATGCGGTGATGCGGGTGGACACCTCGAGTGCCATCGCGTGAGTCCGCATATCGGTGACGGTCACCTCCGGCGGGCCGTCGCACGCGGTCACCGCTGCGTTCCCGCTACCCGAACCGCTCGATCCGGCGGGGTCCGACCCGTCGCGGTCCCCGGCGGCGGCCGCCCGGTCCGCGGCCGTCTGCTCGGACGGGTCGCCGTCGGAGCGCAGCAGGAAGTACAGGCCGGTGCCGGCGCCGGCCAGCACCACGGCCGCGACCAGCAGCAGCGCGATCAGCGCACCGCCGCCGCGGCGGGCGGGCTGTTGCGCGTCGAACCGGTCGGACCACGGTCCGGTCGGCGGCAGATCACCGCCCGCGTACATCGGTGCGCCGTGACCGTGCGGCGGCCCCCAGTGCTGCCCGGGCGGAGGCGGCGGCTGCGCGCCCGGCGTCGGATAGGCCGGCGGGGCCGGCGGAGTCGGCGGTGCGGGCGGGATCTGTGACCAGGCCTGCTGCCCGCTCGGCGGGGTGGGTAACGGCTGCTGGACGGTCGGCGGCCCCGCCTGCTGCCAGGGTGGGGCGGGTGCGGGCCGGCCGTACGGCGGCGGCGTGGGGGGACCGACCGGACCGGGCCCGGGCGGCGGAGGCGGTGGGACGGGATCGGCCGGGTGTGCGGACGGTGCGTCCGGGCCGGCCGACTGCGGCGTCCCGGCCGCCTCGGCGTCGGCGCGGCCGTCTCCGGCCGTGCCCTCCGGCTGCGGCGTCGTCTGATCCCCCTCGCCCATGCGAGCCCTCCTGCTCATGCGTCCGCGCCCGGTGTGATCGGCGACCTGCGCGATCTTCCGGCGCTCAGGGAAGAACCTACGAGGTTTGCGCCGGTCACACCAGTAACCGGGGCGATCACGTGACCCGTCGTCCGGCTTTGACCGTCGACCCGCCTCCGGGTAGGGTAGACCGGTGGACCCGGCGCGCCGGGACCATTGTGTGCCTACCCGGCGGTATGGCCGTACGCGCGTTCGCGGCGAGATCTTCGCCCGCGGCGAGCCGACGGCGGACTGTGGGGGTGTGCGACACGCCGTGATCGCAAGGTCGCGGTGAGAGGCAGCAGCTTTCTTGCCTCAACTGCAATACGACCCTGATGAACACAATCAGTCGAACACGGTTCGACCGGGGGTGACCCCGGAACACGCGAAGAGAAAGACGGTTAATGCCAACCATTCAGCAGCTGGTCCGCAAGGGCCGCAAGGACAAGACGATGGGTAAGAAGACCATCGGCCTGCAGGGCAGCCCGCAGCGCCGTGGCGTCTGCACCCGCGTCTACACGACCACCCCGAAGAAGCCGAACTCGGCGCTGCGGAAGGTCGCTCGTGTGCGTCTGACCACCTCCTACGAGGTGACCGCTTACATCCCCGGTGAGGGCCACAACCTGCAGGAGCACTCGATGGTGCTCGTGCGCGGCGGTCGAGTGAAGGACCTGCCCGGTGTGCGTTACAAGATCATCCGCGGCGCGCTGGACACCCAGGGTGTCAAGGACCGCAAGCAGGCGCGCAGCCGCTACGGCGCGAAGAAGGAGAAGGCCTGATGCCTCGTAAGGGTCCCGCCCCCAAGCGCCAGCTGGTCAACGATCCGGTCTACGGGTCGCCGCTGGTGTCTCAGCTGATCAACAAGATCCTGCGCGACGGCAAGAAGTCGACCGCCGAGCGGATCGTCTACCAGGCGCTCGAGCAGACGCGTGAGAAGACCGGCACCGATCCGGTCGTCACCTTGAAGCGCGCCCTGGACAACGTCAAGCCGGCCCTGGAGGTGCGCAGCCGCCGCGTCGGTGGCGCGACCTACCAGGTCCCGGTCGAGGTGCGCCCGGCACGCTCGGTCACTCTGGCCATGCGTTGGCTGGTCACCTTCTCGCGGCAGCGCCGGGAGAAGTCGATGGTCGAGCGTCTGGCCAACGAGATCCTCGACGCCAGCAACGGCCTCGGCGCCGCGGTCAAGCGTCGCGAGGACATGCACAAGATGGCAGAGGCCAACCGGGCCTTCGCGCACTACCGTTGGTGACGTAAGCCCCGGCGGGGCGGCCAAGGCCGGATCGGCCCCGCTCCGCCGGGCGCGCGTCGCTGCCGGTCGGCTGGACCGACCGGCGCACACCACCTCGACTCGGCGGAGACGCGGAGTCGACACCATCAGAGTTATCGAAGAACGAGCGGGGATATTCCTGTGGCACAGGACGTGCTGACCGACCTGAACAAGGTCCGAAACATCGGCATCATGGCGCACATCGATGCCGGCAAGACCACGACGACCGAACGCATCCTTTACTACACGGGCGTCAACTACAAGATCGGTGAGACGCACGACGGCGGTGCCACCACCGACTGGATGGAGCAGGAGAAGGAGCGGGGGATCACCATCACCTCCGCCGCCACCACCTGCTTCTGGGAAGACAACCAGATCAACATCATCGACACCCCGGGCCACGTCGACTTCACCGTCGAGGTCGAGCGCTCGCTGCGGGTGCTCGACGGTGCGGTCGCGGTGTTCGACGGCAAGGAAGGCGTCGAGCCGCAGTCCGAGCAGGTCTGGCGTCAGGCCGAGAAGTACGACGTCCCGCGCATCTGCTTCATCAACAAGATGGACAAGATGGGCGCGGACTTCTTCTACACCGTGCAGACCATCATCGACCGGCTCGGCGCCAAGCCGCTGGTCCTGCAGATCCCGATCGGCGCCGAGGACCACTTCGACGGCGTGGTCGACCTGCTGGAGATGAAGGCCTACACCTGGCGCGGCAACGTCGCCATCGGCACCGACGCCGTGGTCGAGGAGATCCCCGCGGATCTGGTCGACAAGGCCGAGGAGTACCGCGAGAAGCTGCTCGAGACGGTCGCCGAGACCGACGAAGAGCTGATGGAGAAGTACTTCGGCGGTGAAGAGCTGACGATCGACGAGATCAAGGCCACCATCCGCAAGCTGACCGTCAACTCGGAGATCTACCCGGTGCTGTGCGGGTCGGCCTTCAAGAACAAGGGCATCCAGCCGATGCTCGACGCGGTCGTGGACTACCTGCCCAACCCGCTGGACATCGGCGAGGTCATCGGGCACGTGCCGGGCAAGGAGGACGAGCAGGTCGTCCGCAAGCCCTCGAAGGACGAGCCGTTCTCGGCGCTGGCCTTCAAAGTCGCGGTGCACCCGTTCTTCGGCAAGCTGACCTATGTCCGCGTGTACTCGGGCAAGGCGACCACCGGCACCCAGGTGTTCAACTCCACCAAGGGCAAGCGGGAGCGCGTCGGCAAGCTGTTCCAGATGCACGCCAACAAGGAGAACCCGGTCGACGAGGTGGTGGCCGGCCACATCTACGCGATGATCGGCCTGAAGGACACCACCACCGGTGACACCCTGTGCGCGATGGACCAGCAGGTCGTGCTCGAGTCGATGAGCTTCCCGGACCCGGTCATCCAGGTCTCGATCGAGCCGAAGACCAAGTCGGACCAGGAGAAGCTGGGCGCTGCGATCCAGAAGCTCGCCGAAGAGGACCCGACCTTCACCGTCGAGCAGGACGAGGAGACCGGCCAGACCGTCATCGGCGGCATGGGCGAGCTGCACCTGGACATCCTGGTCGACCGTATGAAGCGCGAGTTCAAGGTCGAGGCGAACGTGGGCAAGCCCCAGGTCGCCTACCGCGAGACCATCACCCGCCCGGTGGAGAAGGTCGAGTTCACCCACAAGAAGCAGACGGGTGGCTCGGGCCAGTTCGCGAAGGTCATCATCGCTCTCGAGCCGTTCGTCGGCGAAGACGGCGAGCAGTACGAGTTCGAGTCGAAGGTCACCGGTGGCCGCGTGCCGCGCGAGTACATCCCCTCGGTGGACCAGGGCGCCCAGGACGCGATGCAGTACGGCATCCTGGCCGGCTACCCGATGGTGAACGTCAAGCTCACCCTGCTCGACGGTGCCTTCCACGACGTCGACTCCTCGGAGATGGCGTTCAAGGTCGCCGGTTCGCAGGCGTTCAAGGACGCCGCGCGCCAGGCCAAGCCGGTGCTGCTCGAGCCGATCATGGCGGTCGAGGTGATCACGCCCGAGGACTACATGGGCGAGGTCATCGGTGACCTGAACTCCCGCCGTGGCCAGATCCAGGCCATGGAGGAGCGCAGCGGTGCACGCGTCGTCAGGGCGCAGGTCCCGTTGTCGGAGATGTTCGGCTACATCGGCGACCTGCGGTCGAAGACCCAGGGCCGGGCGAACTACTCCATGGTGTTCGACTCGTATGCCGAGGTCCCCAAGGCCGTGGCCGAGGAGATCATCGCCAAGGCGACCGGAGAGTGACTCCCCGGTATTAAGCTCTGCGGGCGGCGTGTTCCGGCGCGGCGCCGGCGGAGCGGGGGAGATCACAACTCCCAGGGTCGGCCTCTGGCACGACCTGCTGTACAACTGAAGACGAAGAAAAGTACCTGCCTGCGTTCGTACGCAGCAATCAGTCCAGGAGGACACTAAAGTGGCGAAGGCGAAGTTCGAGCGGAGCAAGCCGCACCTCAACATCGGCACCATCGGTCACGTCGACCACGGCAAGACCACCACCACCGCCGCGATCTCCAAGGTGCTCGCTGACGCGTTCCCCGAGGTCAACCAGCAGCAGGAGTTCGACAAGATCGACAAGGCTCCGGAGGAGAAGGAGCGCGGCATCACGATCAACGTCTCGCACGTCGAGTACGAGACCGACAAGCGCCACTACGCGCACGTCGATGCCCCGGGTCACGCCGACTACGTCAAGAACATGATCACCGGTGCCGCCCAGATGGACGGTGCGATCCTGGTCGTGGCCGCCACCGACGGCCCGATGCCGCAGACCCGTGAGCACGTCCTGCTCGCGCGTCAGGTCGGCGTCCCGTACATCCTGGTCGCCCTGAACAAGGCCGACATGGTGGACGACGAGGAGATCCTCGAGCTGGTCGAGATGGAGGTCCGCGCGCTGCTGGCCAGCCAGGA
>JAJYRZ010000199.1 GCA_021793835.1 Actinomycetes bacterium
CGTGGCCAGGGTCTCCGGGTCCAGCCGGTGCGGGCGCCCGCCCTCCCACAGCGCATAGGCCGACCGGCCGTGCAGCAGCAGGTTGGTGTTGGCCATGTTCTGCGGGAAGCGCAGGGCGTTGGCCAGGGCGCCGCCCGCGCGCCTGGTGCCGAACCCGCGCGGCATCCGGCCGGTGCGGATGCTCTGCACGAACGTCTCCGTCCGCACGAATCGGTTGCGGAACCCGATCCCGTCGTCGTCGATCTGGAACCGGGAGACCATGCCGTCGCCGTCGAAGATGTGCTCGATCGGCCGGGCGCCTACCGAGAACCGGCCCGGGCCGATGCGGTAGAGCGCACCGCGCAGGCCGGGCGGGACCGCGCCGTCGAGATGATCGACCCGATAGTCGTCCTCACGCAGCTGACCGTCCCAGGGGGAGGCGCCGGCGGTGTCGTGGGACGGCAGAACCGATGAGACGTACATGGGGTGAGTGTTTCAACCATCAGGCGTGCTCGGGGAGCGATCGCCTCGATGCGGGCGCCAGGGTCGTGCCGTGTCCTCCCTCGACTCCGTCTACATGATCGGGCGCGAGGTGCTCGCGGGCACGCCGCGCTGCGAGCCGCACTGCGGATCGACGGCGCGGCGCCGTTGCCGATCCCGGCTCGTTCCGGAACGGTGCCGACCCCGGTGGACGTGGTCGCGGCGCGGGAGCTGGACCACATCGCCGGTCCGCCCCCGGCCGAGGATCAGACCGGCACCTCGGCCAGGGCGCGCCCGCTGACGAAGCGACGCTGCGCGCCGGTGAGCGGGTCGGTGAACCGCAGTTCCCGGGCCAGCAGCTGCAGCGGCGCCCCGTGGTCGTCGGGCGCCTCGGGCAGCAGGTCGGGATAGCGGCGGTCGCCGAGGATCGGTGCGCCGAGCGCGGCCAGATGCAGACGCAGCTGATGCTGACGCCCGGTACGCGGGTGCAGCCGGGTGTGCAGGACCGCCCGGCCCGCTGCGCTGTGCCCGGACCCGAGGACTTCGATCGTGGTCTCGGCGTTGGGCGTGCCCTCGGTGATGCGGGCGCGCAGTTCGCCGCGGCGGGCGACGATCCGGTCGACCCGGGTGTGCGGCAGCCGGGCCCCGCCCAGGGCCGGGGCCGCCGGATCCCAGCCGGGCGGCAGCGCCGAGACCGCCTCGTAGAACTTGGTGACGGTGCGGCGTTCGAACATCGACTGGTAGGCGCCGCGGGTGTCGGGTCGGGCGGAGAACAGCACCAGGCCGGCGGTGTCGCGGTCGAGTCGATGGATCGGGGTCAGGTCCGGGTTGTCCAGGCGCACCCGCAGCCGGGTCAGTGCGGTCTCGCGCAGGTACCGGCCTGCGGGCACGGTCGGCAGGAAATGCGGCTTGTCGACCACCACCAGGTGGTCGTCGACGTGCACCAGCTCTTCGGTGAACGGCACCGGCGCCTCGTCGGGCACCTCCCGGCGGTACCACAGGTGTCGGTGCGTCCCCAGCGGCGCGTCGGCCGCGGCTGCGGTGCCGTCCGCGCCGACGAAACCGCCGGCGGCGAACCGCGCCCGCACCGCCTCTGCGCCCAGGGAGGAGAAGCGGTCGGCGACGAAGTCGGCGAGGGTCGGCCACGGTCCGGTCGGCGGGACGGTCAACCGGGTGGGACCGATCCCGTCGACGACCGGCAGTGGAGGGGTGTGCGGCACCCGGCCATCGTCGCACCGGGGCCGGGCGGTCCCGGGCCGCGGGTGGCCACGGTGCATTAACATGACGGCGTCGCCGTGCCCGTCTGCTCGAAGGAATGAATCCCGTGCCGGAAGCTCTGCCCCCCTGTCCCGAATGCGATGCCCGCTACACCTATGAGCTCGGCGTGCTGCTGGTGTGTGCGATGTGCGGACACGAATGGTCGGCCGACCAGGAGGCGGGGGAGTCGCAGTCGGCCGCGGGCGAGCCGGTGATCGTCGATGCGGTGGGCAACCCGCTGGCCGACGGGGACACGGTGACGGTGGTCAAGTCGGTGCGGGTCGCCGGCGGGGGCGGCGGGACGATCAAGATCGGCACCAAGGTGCGCGGCATCCGGCTGCTCGAGCGCCCCGTCGACGGGCACGACATCGATGCCCGGGTGCCGGGCTTCGGCCCGATGAAGCTCAAGTCCTCGGTGGTCAAGAAGGCGTGAACGGCGGCGCGGCCACGGACACGGTGCTGCGCCCGGTCACCGGCCCCGGCGAATACCCGGCGCTGGTGGCGATCTGGACGCGCGCGGTGGACGCCACCCACGACTTCCTCGCCGCGCAGGATCGCGACCGGATCCAGTCGCATCTGGCGGCCGACTACTTCCCGCAGGTGCTGTTGACCGACGCCGAGCGGGGTGGCCTGCCGGTCGGCTTCGCCGGCACCGCCGAGGGCGGGCTGGAGATGCTGTTCGTCGACCCCGGCGGTGCACGGCACCGGGGTCGGCTCGGCACTGCTGCGCCACGTGTGCGCTCGGCAGGCGGTGGTGCGGGTGGACGTCAACGAGCAGAACCCGGACGCGCTGGCGTTCTACCGCAGACGCGGCTTCACCGTCACCGGGCGCAGCCCGGTCGACGATGCGGGCCGGCCCTATCCGCTGCTGCACCTGCAACTGAGGTAGCCGGAGCGGTCCCGGCCCCGGGCGTTCAGTGCGCGCCGTGCCGGGTGATCCACTCCTGCAGCGGGGTCAGCGCGCGCCAGTGCGCGCGCACCCGATCGGCCAGCGCCGCGGTGTGTACCAGCGGCGCGAAACCGTAGTCGAAGGTCGCGGTCAGCGACCGGTGCCGCAGCAGCGCGATCCGCGGATGGTCCCGCGGATAGCCGCGCGGGGCGGTCTTGAGCCGGTCCCCGCCGAGCACGAAGCCGTCCGCGGTCAGCGCGGCGACGATCCGTTCGAGTTCCGGCCCGTACAGCTCGTGGTCGATCGCCGTGCGCAGCGCCGCCAGCCGATCCGGTTCCGCGTGGTAGAAACCGCCGGCCACGCGCACCCCGGCAGCCGAGACCTCCACGTAGTAGCCGGCCGACGGGGCGGTGGGCACCACCGCGCCCTGGTGGGTCTTATAGGGGGATTTGTCCTTCGAGAACCGCAGGTCGCGGTGCGGCCGGTAGATCTTCGCCGGACCGAACTCGTCGGCCAGCAGGTCGGTCAGCGCCCGCATGGGCGCCAGTATCGCGGTGTCGTAGATGTGGCGGTGGGCCTGGAAGAAGGTGCGGGAGTTGTCCATCTCCAGGTCGTCGTAGAAGTCCAGTGCGGCCTCGGGGAATCCGGTGAACATCAGCGCCTCCGGTCGGTGATGGTGTCGGCGAACGCGGTGACCAGCACCGGCGGGGGATCGGAGTCCACCCGCACCAGCGCCACCGGGGTGGCCGCGGGCCCGTCCTGATCGATGGTGTGGACCTGCACGTGGGCCGGCAATGTGGTCGCGGTGAGCACCGCGTCGGGCAGCACCGTGGCCCAGCCGCCCTCGGCGACCAGGGCGAGCAGGGTGGCCAGGGCGTCGGCCTCGATCCGCGGGGCGAGGTGCTCGCCGGCGGCCACGGCGGCCGCGTCGACCGCGGCGCGCCCGCGCATACCCGGATGCAGCAGCCCCAGCGGGAGCGCGGCGACCGCGGACCAGTCCACCGGGCCGCGGACCTCCAGGCCCGGGCCGGTCAGCAGCACCGGACGTTCGCGGTAGAGCTCGTCGACGTGCAGACCGGCGGTGTCCAGCCCCGCCGGATAGATCACCCCGACCTCGAACTCGAAGGCGTGCACCCGATCGATGATCTCGGTGGACTCCAGCGCGGTGGTCACATCCACGTGCACGGCGGGACGGTCGCGCACGAACCGGTCCAGATAGGGCGCGATCGTGGTCACCGCCCCGGGCACGGCCCCGACCCGCAGCCGGCCGCCCAGCCCGGCCCGCAGGGTGTGGGCCTGCTCGTAGAGCGCGCGCCGGTCCTCGAGCAGGCGTCGGGCCCGCGGCAGCAGCGCGGCGCCCTCCGCGGTGAGCCCCTGTACCTGTCGGGACCGGCGGATCAGCGGCACGCCCAGGTCCTGCTCGAGCTTGCTGATCCCGTCGGACAGCGCGGGCTGGGACACCCCGCAGGTGTACGCGGCGTACGAGAAGTGCTCCTCGCGCGCCACGGCGACGAAGTACTCCAACCGGCGCAGCAGCATGACACCGGTCTAACACACGCGACCACCTGCTGTCATAAGTAGCTCCGATCACTCCATCGCATGAATCTCTTTTGAGTAGATCAGTGCAGGTGACAGAGTCGAGACAGTGATCGACGACGAAGAGGGGGACCGTGACGGCGGGCTCGATGTGGCGGACGGAACGACGACATGCGCTGCGGGTGACCGCGGCGCTGGCCCTGCCCGGGGCGATGCTGGTGCTGGCCGATCAGCCGGCCTGGCTGGTCTACGCGGTGTTCGGGGCCTTCGCCGGGATGTACGGCCGGTCCGCGCGCGGCAGGGCCCGCACCGTCCAACAGGCCCGTGCTGCACTGCTGCTGGCCACCGGGGTGGGGATCGGAGCCCTGCTGGCCTGGGCGGCGGTGCCGGCCGCGGTGGTGGTCGCCGTGGTGGCCGCGTTCTCGATCGTCGGCTCGCTGGCCGCCGACCGGTGGTTGCTGCGCCCGGCCGGGCCGTTCTTCCCGATCTTCGCGCTGGGGGCGGTGGCGATCGGTCCGGTGGACCCGGCCCGGCCCGATCAGGCCCTGGGCATCTGCCTACTCGCCGCAGCGTGTGCGATCGCCCTGGGCGTCCGGCGCGGGACCCGGCGGCGGCTGCCGGCCCCCGGCGGGATCCTGGGCCCGGCCGCCGCGGTGCATGCGATCCGGTATGCGACCGCCGTCGGCGCGGCGGGCGCGGTGGCGCTGGCGGCGGGGTTCGCCAACCCGAACTGGGCGATGGCCGCGGCCGCGGTGCCGCTGGCGGTGATCGACGTCGGCCGGCCCGCCGGATGGGAGCTGCGCACGGTGCTCATCCGTGCCGGCCACCGGCTCGGCGGCACCCTGCTGGGCCTGGTGGCCACCGCCGGACTGCTGCTGGCCGATCCGCCCGCCTGGATCCTGGCTACGATCGCGATCGCCCTGCTGTACCCGACCGAGGTGTTCATGGTGCGCCACTACGGGGTGGCGATCGGGTTCTTCACCCCGCTGATCATGGTCATCACCAGCCTGGGGGCGCCCATGGCGCCGTCGCAGATGCTCACCGCACGGGTGGCCGACACGGTGATCGGGCTGACCGCCGGGATCGCGGTGGCGATCGTCGTCCGCGGCGGCGGACCCGGCGCGCCGGCGCTGCCATCGGCGGGCGCGATCTGCGGCCCCGCGGCGGAGCCGCAGGACCGACTCAGTCCCGCGCAGCGGCGGCCCGCCCGCGCATGATGTGCACGAAGTCCTCGGCCACCGTGCGCCCGTGCGCCCGGCACTGCTCGGCCGACGGGGTGGCGCGGCCGAGCATGGCTGCGGACTGCATGTCCTGCACGGTCAGGCCGAACAGCACCCGGAAGGCCTCGTCCGGATCGGGGATCGGCAGTGCGCCGCGACTGTCGAGCAGCCGCAGGTAGTCGATGATGATCCGGCCGGCCCGATTGCGTCCGG
>JAJYRZ010000011.1 GCA_021793835.1 Actinomycetes bacterium
TCAGCGTCCTCAAACACAAGCGCGGCATCGCCACCCGCTACGACAAACTCGCCGTCCGCTACGAAGCGACAGTTCGCGTGGCCACCATCGACCGCTGGCTCACACGACTTTCGTAACAGGCCCTAGTCCCGGGCGGCGCAGCCCTCGCGCCGCCAGGCACGGGGAAGGTAGCACGGCGAAGACGGCTGAGACGCCACTATGACGGTTCCTCGCACCTGCGGAAACGTCGCGACGACCTGCATTTTATTCAGCCCTCTCGGAGGCGCCGACCGCACTCGAGGCAGTCCCCCGACCCCGCCCGCGCCGGCCCTCTCCCGCGCCGGCGGAGGCTCTTCCCCGCGCCGGCGGAGGCCGTGAGACGACGCACCGCCCGCGGCGATCTCACGATCGCGGCGGGCGGTGCGGATGCGTGCCGGGGCGGTACGACCGGTCGGTCGGCTCCGCTCCAGCGGGACGTCAGTCCTGGACGTCCTCCTCGACGACCTCTTCGTCGACGATGTCCTCGTCGCCGTCGGCGTCCTCGACGATCTCCTCGTCGACCACGGCCTCGTCGCCCTCGGAATCCTCGACCACGACCTCTTCGTCGATCACCGCATCGCCGTCGGCGTCCTCCTCCACGACCGCCTCTTCGACGATCGTGGTGGTGGGCGCGGTGTCGGAGTCGTCACCGGACGAGCACGCGGCCATCGTCACGGTCAGCCCCGCGGCGGCCGCGACGGCCACCAGTGCCCTGCTCAGCTTCGTCATATCCCTCGATCCTTCCCCGGCGACCGGTGTCGCCCGCGTGGCGACCGATGCTACGAGCCCCGGCCGCCCCCGGCCCCGGATCGGCACGGATCCGCCGTGGATCCGGCACCCGAGGGGTCGGATCAGTGGGCGAAGTGCCGGGCCCCGGTCAGGTACATGGTCACCCCGGCCGCACGGGCGGCCTCGATGACCTCGTTGTCGCGCACCGAGCCGCCGGGCTGGACGATCGCCCGCACCCCGGCCTCGGTGAGCGCCTGCAGTCCGTCGGCGAACGGGAAGAACGCGTCCGAGGCCACCACGGACCCGCGGGCCCGGTCCCCGGCGCGGCTGACGGCCAGGCGGGCCGAGTCGACCCGGTTGACCTGCCCCATGCCCACCCCGACGGTCGCACCGCCGGAGGCCAGCAGGATGGCGTTGGACTTGACGGCCCGGCAGGCCCGCCAGGCGAACTCCAGATCGGCCAGGGTCTGCGCGTCGGCCGGATCGCCGGTAGCCAGCGTCCAGCCGTCCGCGGTGTCGCCGTCGGCCTGCAGCACGTCCCGCTCCTGCACGAGCAGCCCGCCGCTGATCGGCCGCAGTTCGGTGCCGGTGCGCTCGGGCGACGGCGCGACGAGCACCCGGATGTTCTTCTTGCGCGCGAGCACCTCGACCGCGCCGGGCGCGTAGGCCGGGGCGATGATCACCTCGGTGAAGATGTCGGCGACCTGCTCGGCCATCTCGACGGTGACCTCGCGGTTGGCGGCGATCACCCCGCCGAAGGCCGACACCGGGTCGCAGGCGTGCGCGGCGCGGTGCGCCTGGGCGATCGCCGAGTCGTCCGCAGCATGCGAGACCGCGATCCCGCACGGGTTGGTGTGCTTGATCACCGCCACGCACGGCAGATCGTGGTCGTGGGCGGCGCGCCAGGCGGCGTCGCCGTCGACGTAGTTGTTGTAGCTCATCTCCTTGCCGTGCAACTGCTCGGCCTGAGCCAGACCGGTCGCCCCAGCCGTGTCGAGGTAGAGCGCGGCGCGCTGATGCGGGTTCTCGCCGTAGCGCAGCTCGGCGGCGCGCACCTGGGTCGCCCCGCGCCAGGCGGGCAGCACCGCGTCGTCCTCGCCGGCGCGCGCACCGATCCAGCTCGCCACCGCCACGTCGTAGTCGTCTGTGTGCCGGAAGGCCTCCGCGGCCAGCGCGGTGCGCTCGGCCAGGGTGAAGCCGCCGCTACCGACCGCGTCGATCACCCGGCCGTAACGCTCGGGCGAGACGACCACGGCCACCGAGGGGTGGTTCTTCGCGGCCGCGCGCACCATCGACGGGCCGCCGATGTCGATCTGCTCGACGCACTCGTCGTCGCTCGCTCCTGAGGCGACGGTGTCGGTGAACGGATAGAGGTTGACCACCACGAGCTCGAACGGGGCGACCTCGAGTTCGGTCAGCTGGGCCAGATGGTCGGCCTTGCGGGTGTCGGCCAGGATGCCGGCGTGCACGCGCGGGTGCAGCGTCTTCACCCGGCCCTCGAGCACCTCGGGGAAACCGGTGAGCTGCTCGACCGGGGTGACCGGCACCCCGGCCTCGGCGATCGTCTTGGCGGTCGAGCCGGTGGACACCAGCTCCACCCCGGCCGCGTGCAGGCCGCGGGCCAGCTCGGCCAGCCCGGTCTTGTCGTACACGCTGACCAGGGCGCGGGAGACGCTGCGACGTCCGACGCTTTGTTCACTCACTGGATCTGGGCCTTTCGTCCATCGGTAGTGACACCGCGGCGGGCGACGGCGGCGACCACATCCACCAGCAGCCGTCTCTCCACGGTCTTGATTCGTTCGTGCAGGGTCGCCTCGTCGTCGCCCGGCTCGACGGCGACCGGCTCCTGCGCCAGGATCGGGCCGGTGTCGATACCTTCGTCGACCAGGTGCACCGTCGAACCGGTGACCTTGACCCCGTAGGCCAGCGCGTCACGCACCCCGTGCGCGCCGGGGAAGGCCGGCAGCAGCGCCGGATGGGTGTTGATCACCCGGCCGCCGAACCTTTCCAGGAACGCGGCGCCCAGGATCTTCATGAAACCGGCCGAGACCACCAGGTCCGGCGCGAACTCGGCGACCTTGTCTGCCAGCGCGCCGTCCCACTGCGCGCGGTCGTCGTGATCTTCCACCCGCACCCGCGCGCTGGGCACCCCGGCCGTCTCGGCGCGCTGCTCGGCCGCACATTCACGGTCGAGAACCGCACCGACGATGCGCACCGGATAGTCCGGTGCGGCGGCCGCGTCCAGCAGCGCCTGCATCAGCGTGCCCGAGCCGGAGGCCAGCACCACCACGCGGGCCGGTGCACTCGGCGGCAGGGTGCGCGCTGCGCTCGCGTTCACGGTGGGCTCCCGGAAAAACAGAAGGAAAACGGCGGTGGCGGTCACGACGGGGCCGCCACCGCACAGCCTAGTGGGCGAGCCGTCTCCCGCCCCGACCGGGGCGGGGCGGCCTACCGCGCCGACGACCTGCCGGCGCCCCCTGGCGCGCGCCCTGGGCACCGGGTCGGCCTCGGGCTCGGCCGATTTCCTCATCGGCCGGGCCACCGCGACCAGGGCACCGTCGACGCCCTGCACGCCGGAACGATCGCCGCCCCGGCGTGACCGCACCTTTCGGTGCGGTCAGTATCCGGCGGGCGGCTGCTGCTGCTGCGACGGGTCCTGGGACGCCGGGTCCTGAACCGCGGGGTTCTGGGGCGTCTGCGCCGGCAGCGTCTGGGTCGGCGGGTTCTGTGCGCCGGTCTGCGGGTTCCACTGCTCTCCCGCCCGGTCCGCGCTCACCGTCTCTTCCGCACCGGGAGCCGGGGCGGTCTGCGGCGCGGGCGCCGGGTACCCATAGCCGGTCATCTGCTGCGGATACATCGGCTGCTGGGCCCCGCGGGTGTAACCGGGCTGGCGGGGCGCACCGATGCGGCCCAGCGCCAGCAGCAGGGTGGACAGGCTCAGCGCCGCCATCACCCAGCCCAGCGAGAAGATCATCCAGTAGCCCCAGCCGATGACGGAGAAGTCGCCGACGCCCTGCAGGTTGGCCAGCATCGTCATCGAGGTCGCCAGCGGCACGATGATCGCGACCGCCAGTCCGAAGGTGTTGCGCGTCCACACCGCGGCCAGCGCGGTCAGACCGCCCAGGAGCAGCAGCAGCGGATACAGCACCATGCCCGCCTCGAACAGCGAGATCGCTTCCCCGCCCTCATCGCCCAGGGCGCCGAAGCCGAAGAAGAAGCCCGCCACCCCGAGTGCCGTGGCCAGTGCGCCGGTGTAGGTGATGCGCGGGTCGATGCCGGGGCGGCGCCGCGGGGCGGGTGCCTGTGCGTACGGGTACTGCTGCGCATATCCGTAGGGCTGCGGCGAAGACTTCGGCGCAGGCTGCGACCAGCCACCGGCCGTGCCCTGCGCACCGGTGGGCGCGCCCTGTCCGTACCCCTGCTGTGGATAGGTCATCTTCGACTCCCCTTCATCGGTGCGGTGCGCGGCCCGGTCAGCCACCATGGCCCCGAGTGTGTCACCGCGCCGCTGTGGGTGTGCGCACCGCTCCCCTGCCCCCGGTCCGTCCGTCGCCGGGATCGGCCGGGCGGATCAGTCCTGCGGCTCGGCGCTGCCGCCCGCCTCGTCGTGCGCCGGGTCCTGGTCGTCGCCGGTCCCTGCCCGGGGGTCGTCGTCCGCGGCGTCGTAGTCGTATTCGGCCTCGGGGGCCGTGTCGCCGTCATCGCCATCGCCGGCGTCGGCGTCCGCGTCGGCACCGTCGCCCACAGCACCCTCATCGTGCTCGGCATCGGCATCGTCGTCCCCGTCTTCGGCGTCCACGTCTGTGTCATCGGCGTAGCCGTCGTCGTGCTCGGCGCCTGGATCGTCATCGTGGTCGGCGCCGGAATCATGGTCGTACTCGTCGTCGCTCACGGCGGCGGTCTCGTCGGGGTCGGTGTCGTGGTCCTGCGCCGCGGCCTCGGTGCGCAGCGCCCGCCGCTCGGCGATCAGCTGCGCCGCGGTGGCCAGCACGGCCGGCACCACCGCGCACCACAACAGCGCGAACCCGGCCATCGTCCAGCCGTCCATGCCGAGCGTGTCGAACACCCCGAGCTCGCCGCCGGCCAGGGAGGCCAGCGCCGCGCACAGCGTGGCGGCGACCATGCCCACCACCGCCCACACCCGCACGCCTTCGATGCCGCGGACCGCGACCGGCAAGCCGCGCGCGAGCAGCACCGAGACCGCCAGCCCGACCAGCAGCAGGGCCTGCCAGGCCGCACCGATCGGTTCGTCGGGCAGCACGGCCAGCACGGGCAGCTGCGGGTGCGGACCGGGTGCGACCTCGAACACCGAGTAACCGGCGGAGCCGATCTCCACCGTCCCGCCCATCAACACCCCGGTGCCGAAGACGATGACGTTGGGCAGATACAGCAGTGAGACCACCAGCAGGCCGATCTGGCCCACCGCGGTGGTCTCCTGCTCGACGTTGCCGGCCACCTGCGACCAGGCCACGATCAAAGCCAGTGCGATCAGCACCGCACCGGCCGACAGCAGGGCGATCATGCCGGCGACACCGGTGCGCACCGCGCTCGGCAGCCACTGCGGCATCGCCCAGCGGTCGAGCCACTGGCGGTGGACCTTCACCGCCACCCCGATCGCCGCGGCCACCACGTGCACGGCCGCCACGATCGCGAACACCGCCGGGATGCCCGGCCCGCGCACCGGCACCTGGTCGACCGAGTCGTCGAGCACGGTCACCGCGAGCACCGTCGCGGCCAGCCCGCCGGCAGCCGCTGCCGCCAACACCTGCAGCTGGCGCCGCGGGTCGGCCTCCGGTGCGGTCGCCCGGGCCGCGGTGCGGGCGATGCCCGCGACCAGGACCAGGGTCGGTGCCAACGGCAGGACGGAGACGGCGACACCGTCGATCTGCACCGGGATCTGGTGCAGCACCAGCCACATCGCCCCGACCGCTCCCGGCGCTCCGCCCAGTCCGCCGTCGGCGGTGAGCAGGGTGACCAGCACGGCCACCACGGCGAGCAGCAGCGCGGCCGCCGAGGGCAGCAGCGCGACACGCACCAGGGAGCCGGCCCAGCGATCATGACGGGTCGGCAGCGGCAGACCGTCTTCGTCCAGGGCCGGGTCACGGCGTTCGAGCAGCAGGTTCATCACCGTCCAGGGTGGCACCGTCGCCGCCGCGGGCGCGGCAGGCGCGCCGGTGTCGAACGCACCACGCCTCGCCCTCCGCGCCGAGGAGAATCCTCGGCGCACGGAGAAGGCGGGGCGTGGTCACACCTTCCGTGTACTCGGGGCGCGGCCCCGATGATCTAGCCGCGCGGCCGCCGATTCACTCGGCGGCGGGGCATCACTGCTACTGCTGGCCGCTGTCGTAGCCGCCGGTCTGCGGGTTCTGCCCGTACTGCTGCTGGCCGTACTGCTGGGCCTGCTGGCCGTACTCCTGCGCCTGGTGCTGGCCGTACTGCTGAGCCTGCTGGCCGTACTCCTGCGCCTGGTGCTGGCCGTACTGCTGAGCCTGCTGACCGTAGCCCTGCGCCTGCTGCTGGCCGTAGCCCGCGTAGCCCTGCGTGGCCGGCTTCGGGGAGCCGATCTGCGGCAGGCCGCCCTTGGCCGCGATGACCGGGAGCAGCGCGATCACCGAGAGGGCGGTCTGCGCCACCGCAATGACCAAGATGATCCAGTACGCCCAGCCGGCCGACGCGCCGCCCAGCTCGCCGTTATCGGTGAAACCCTGCAGCGAGGTGAGCAGCACCAGGACCGCGGTGCCGGCGAACGCCGCCGCCAG
Organism: Actinomycetes bacterium; assembly: GCA_021793835.1. Taxonomy (GTDB): domain Bacteria; phylum Actinomycetota; class Actinomycetes; order Mycobacteriales; family Mycobacteriaceae; genus Tomitella. Next base: position 6,507 of record JAJYRZ010000011.1, read on the forward strand.
GCCGGCGCCGAAATCGCTGCGCAGCACCCACCCGATCAGGGCGGTCACGCCGGCGAGCAGCACCAGCACGGGGAACAGCCCCGCCATGGCCTGGAAGAACGACGCCCCGGACGAGGTGCCGAACGCCGACACCGAGGCGAAACGCCCGAAGCCGAAGAAGAACCCGACCACGCCCAGCGCGCCGATGATCAGCGGGGCGATCGCGGCCACCTGTGCCAGCCCGTCACCGCCGCTCTGCTGCTGGTACTGCTGGCCGTACGGGTCGGCCTGATAGCCACCCTGCTGCCCCTGCGGGTAAGTCATTGAGTCGTTCCCTTCCTCTTTAGTAACGCGATGTGCCCACCGTAACGGGCGTCACCGACGCTGGTGATCCGCCCCGACGTTACAGCGCACCGCTTTCACCGAAGACACCACCGCCCCGCCTCCCCTTCACGGCAGGGGCGGCGGGGCGGTGGTCGGCCCGGAGCTACGGGCGCGATGTACTTCTTACAGCGAGGCGAACAGCTCGCGCGCCAGCGCGGCGGTCTCGGACGGGGTCTTGCCGACCTTCACGCCCGCGGCCTCGAGGGCCTCCTGCTTGGCCTGCGCGGTGCCCGAGGAGCCCGAGACGATGGCGCCGGCGTGGCCCATGGTCTTGCCCTCCGGGGCGGTGAAGCCCGCGACGTAGCCGACGACCGGCTTGGTCACGTTGGCCTTGATGTAGTCGGCGGCACGCTCCTCGGCGTCGCCGCCGATCTCGCCGATCATCACGATGAGCTTGGTCTCCGGGTCGTTCTCGAAGGCCTCGATCGCATCGATGTGCGTGGTCCCGATGATCGGGTCGCCGCCGATGCCGATGGCCGAGGAGAAGCCCAGGTCCTTGAGCTCGTGCATCATCTGGTAGGTCAGGGTGCCCGACTTCGACACCAGGCCGATCGGGCCCTTGTCGGTGATGTTGGCCGGGGTGATGCCCGCCAGCGCCTCGCCCGGGGTGATGATGCCGGGGCAGTTCGGGCCGACGATGGTGGTCTTCGAGCCCTTCTCCTGGTTGTAGGCCCACGCGTACGCGGTGTCCTGCACCGGGATGCCCTCGGTGATGACGACCAGCAGCGGGATCTGCGCGTCGATCGCCTCGATGATGGCGTCCTTGGAGAACTTCGGCGGCACGAAGGCCACCGAGACGTCCGCACCGGTCTTGGCCATCGCCTCTTCGACGGTGGCGAACACCGGCAGCTCGACGGTCTCGCCGTCGGCGGTGGTGTGGGTGACGGTGGTGCCGGCCTTGCGTGCGTTGACGCCGCCGACGATGTTGGTCCCCGCCTTGAGCATCAGCGCGGTGTGCTTGGTGCCCTCACCGCCGGTGATGCCCTGGACGATGACCTTGGAGTCCTTGTTGAGGAGGATAGACATTTTCTCGGTTCGTCCTTACTTTCCGGCTGCGAGCGCGGCGGCCTTGTCGGCAGCCTCGTCCATGGTTCCGACAACGGTGACCAGCGGGTGGTTCGCCTCCGCCAGGATGCGCCGCCCCTCCTCGACGTTGTTGCCGTCGAGGCGGACCACCAGCGGCTTGTTGGCCGCGTCGCCCAGCTTGCCCAGGGCGCCGACGATGCCGTTGGCGACCGCGTCACAGGCGGTGATGCCGCCGAAGACGTTGACGAAGACACTCTTGACCTGCGGGTCGCCCAGGATGACGTCCAGACCGTTGGCCATGACCTCGGCCGAGGCGCCGCCACCGATGTCCAGGAAGTTGGCGGGCTTGACCCCACCGTGGTTCTCGCCCGCGTAGGCGACGACGTCCAGGGTCGACATGACCAGTCCGGCACCGTTACCGATGACACCGACCTCGCCGTCGAGCTTGACGTAGTTCAGATCCAGCTCGCCGGCCTTGACCTCGAGCGGGTCGGTGGCGTCCAGGTCCGCGAACTCGGCGTGGCCCGGCTGGCGGAAGTCGGCGTTCTCGTCCAGCGAGATCTTGCCGTCGAGCGCGAGGATCTCGCCCTCGGGGGTGCGCACCAGCGGGTTGACCTCGACCAGCGAGGCGTCCTCGCCCACGAAGACCTCGTAGAGCTTCTGGATGGTCACCGCGGCCTTGTCGAGCACCTCGGCCGGCAGGTGGCCCTGCTCGGCGATCGAGCGCGCGAAGGCCAGATCCACACCGACGACCGGGTCCACGGCCACCATGGCCAGCCGGTCCGGGGTCTCCTCGGCGACCTGCTCGATCTCCACACCGCCCTCGACCGAGCACATCGCCAGGTAGCGGCGGTTCGCGCGGTCGACCATGAAGGAGATGTAGTACTCCTCCGCGATGTCGCTGGCCTCGGCGACCAGCAGCTTCTTCACGACGTGGCCCTTGATGTCCAGGCCGAGGATGTTCTGCGCGTGGGTGTGCGCCTCTTCCGGGTCGGCGGCGTACTTCACGCCACCGAGCTTGCCGCGGCCGCCCACCTTGACCTGAGCCTTGACCATGACCGGCTTGCCGATTTCCTCGGCGATGGCCTTGGCCTCGTCGGCGTCGAAGGTCACCCGGCCGGGAGAGGTCGGCACCTCGTGCTTGACGAAGAGTTCCTTCGCCTGGTGTTCGAAGAGATCCATGTGTTCACCGTCTCGTCTACGTTGTCTGCCCGCTCGATGGTGTCGAGCGGTTGCTCGGACACTATCGGCTGTTGCGCCTAGGTCGATCACAGGCCCGAGTCGATGTGCAGTGGTTCACAGGCGAGCCGGCGCCCCGGACTCGGACCGCCGATCAGTCTAGGCCACCGCCGGCGGCCGCCACGGGCTCGGTCCCACCGCCGCGAGGGCGGCGCCCACGCGCACCCTATGACCATCGACGGACCGTCGCGACAGTGAAGTCGATCACTTCCGGCGGGGGGTTTGCGAACAGGTTGCAATGCCCGTCACCGTTCCGTTACCGTTCGTCTCGGCTCAGTAACAAATCGATCACGGGCACGGCGCCTGTAACGACACGAGGTAACGAAGGTCTTGACTGATCATCAGCAGTCCACCGCTTCCGATCCGGAAAGCGCCGCTCACCCGTTCAACGATCTACGCACCGCACGTGGCACCGTGCGTCGCGGCGGCGGTGCCCACCGCATGCCGACCCCGCCGACCGCGCTGAAGGGTCGCGCCGCGGTCGTCGCGGTCGCCGCCGGCGCCGCTGCCGCCGCGGGGCACACCGTCACCCAGGACAACCAGCCCGACACCACCTCGGCCGATGAGATCGCGCTGGCGGCCGGCACCTCGGTGCAGCTGCCCGACGGCATCGAGCTGCCCGGGCTGAGCGAGACCGACGGCAGCGGCGCGACCGTGGTCCAGCTGCCGGACCTGGCCGACCCGCAGGAGGTCGGCGAGTTCGCCGACCAGGTCGCCAAGGGCGCCGAGGCCGAACTCCAGCGGGCGCTGAACGTCCCGCGCCCCGGCGCGATCGTCAAGCCCACCTCGGGCACGCTGACCTCCCCGTACGGGGCGCGGTGGGGCACCCACCACGGCGGGCTGGACATCGCCAACGCCGTGGGCACCCCGATCCATACCGTCGCCGACGGCCAGATCATCGACGCCGGACCGGCCGCCGGATTCGGCCAGTGGGTGCGCGTGCGCCACGACGACGGCACCGTGACCGTCTACGGCCACATCGAGACCATCGACGTCGGCGTCGGCGACCGGGTGACCGCCGGTCAGCAGATCGCCACCATGGGCTCGCGCGGCTTCTCCACCGGCCCGCACCTGCACTTCGAGGTGTGGGAGAACGAGGGCACCACCCGCGTGGACCCGCAGCCCTGGCTGGCCGAGCGCGGCATCGACGCCAACTCGCTCGCGCAGTAGCCCGCACCCTTCCCGGCGATACCTCGTCGCCGCATACTGACGCCACGTGTGGCCCGGTGACCTCTCAGGTCACCGGGCCACACGCCTGTTCGGGCCTCGCCCGTCTCGGTGCGGTGCTCGCCGCGCTGCAGATGCCGGGGTCGGCGGACCCTCTGTGCGCTTCCGCCCCCGCGCGCCCCGGTGGGCGAAGCCCGCTCGGACCGCCCCGGCCCGCGGACCGGCCGCGCACACCTGGCGCAGAGCGCCCCGCCCCGCCTCAGCGGAACCCGCGGCGCGGGCTCAGAGCTTGGTCATCGGCACACCGCCGACGAGCATCAGCCGCACCTTGCCGGCGCTGCCGAAGTCGATGGTGGCCGTGGCCCGATTGCCCACACCCTCACAGGTGAGCACCGTGCCGAGCCCGTATTTGTCGTGGTTGACCCGATCCCCGGCGACCAGCACCAGGTCCGTGTTGCGCTTGCGCGGCGCACCGAAGCCCTCGGTCGGCCGGCCCGAGCCGATCGACCGGCCCCCGCCGATGCGCCGGCCCGCGGCCGAATCGCCGCCGAAACCGCGCCCGGAACCGAAACCGCCGCCCCCGCCGGAGCGGGTCCCGGAGCCGCCGTAGGCCTGCCCGTAGTCCTCGAACTCAGGGGCCGTGCGCCGCCAATCCAGCAGATCGGTGGGGATCTCGGAGATGAACCTCGACTCGGGGTTGGCGATCGGCTGACCCCACGCCGAGCGCAGCACCGCACGGGTGATGTAGAGGCGCCGGCGGGCCCGGGTGATGCCCACATAGGCCAGGCGCCGCTCCTCGGCGAGTTCCTTCGGATCGCCCAGGGCCCGCAGGTGCGGGAACTGTCCGTCCTCCCAGCCGGTGAGGAACACGACCGGGAACTCCAGGCCCTTCGCGGTGTGCAGGGTCATCAGTGTGACCACCCCGGCCTCGTCGTCGGGGATCTGGTCGGCGTCGGCGACCAGCGAGACCCTTTCCAAGAACGCGGCCAGCGAACCGGCGGGCGGTTCGGCCGGATCGGTTGCCGGATCCTGCGCGCCCACGGCCGCCGCCAGATCCTCCGCCTGGTCCTCGGCGCTCTGCCCGGCCGCATCGGCCGCCGCCAGGGCCGCGTTGACCGCGTCGACACCGAACTCGTGGGCGACCGAGACCAGCTCGTTCAGGTTGTCCAGCCGCGCCCCGTCCTGCGGATCGGAGGAGGCCTCGAGTTCGCCGCGGTAGCCGGTGCGCGCCAGCACCGCCTCGACGATCTCGCCGACCGAGGGCCGGGCCGGATCGCCCGGATCCAGCGCATCGGCCCGGGTGACCATCTCGCGCAGCCCGTCGATCAGCTCCAGGAAGGAGGTGATCGCGTTCTTCGCGCGGGTGCCCAGGAACGGCACCTCGCCGGCCGCGGCGTCGCGCAGGGCCGCACCGAATCCGACCCCGATGTTCTCTGCATGCACCGAGACGTACGCCTCGGCCCGGTCGCCGATGCCCCGGCGCGGGGTGTTGAGGATCCGGCGCAGCGAGACCGTGTCGTCGGGGTTGGTGAGCACCCGCAGGTAGGCGACGATGTCGCGGATCTCCTTGCGCTCGTAGAAGCGCACCCCGCCGACCACCTTGTAGGGCAGGCCGAGCCGGATGAACACCTCCTCCAGTGCACGTGAGGCGTTGTTGGTGCGGTAGAACACCGCCACATCGCCGTAGCGGGTCTTGCCCTCGTCGACCAGCCGGTCGATCTCCTCGGCGACGAAGGCGGCCTCGTCGTGCTCGTTGTCGGCGACGTATCCGGTGACCTGCGCCCCGGCCCCCAGGTCCGACCACAGGCGCTTGTCCCGGCGCCCCTCGTTGCGGGAGATCACCGCGTTGGCCGCGGCCAGGATGGTCTCGGTCGAGCGGTAGTTCTGCTCGAGCAGGATCGTGCGCGCGTCCGGATAGTCGCGCTCGAACTCGACGATGTTGCGGATCGTCGCCCCGCGGAAGGCGTAGATCGACTGGTCGGCATCGCCGACCACGCACAGTTCGGCCGGGGCGACCGTGTGCTCCGACGGCTCGGGTTCCAGGCCGCCGACCAGTTCGCGCACCAGCACGTACTGCGCGTGGTTGGTGTCCTGGTACTCGTCGACCATGATGTGCCGGAACCGGCGCCGGAGGTACTCGGCGACCTGTGGATGGGTGCGCAGCAGCGCGACGGTCTCACCGATCAGGTCGTCGAAGTCCAGCGCGTTGGCCGCGCGCAGCCGCTCGGCGTACACCCCGTACACCCGGGCGACGACCTTGGGCAGCTCCTGCGGCCCGGCCTCGGCGTCGGCCGCGGCGGTGTCCGGGTCGATCAGTTCGTTCTTCAGGTTCGAGATCTGGGTGGCCAGCAGCCGGGCCGAGAACTTCTTGGTGTCGAGCTCGAGGTCCTTGGCGATCATCGTCAGCAGCCGGCGCGAATCGTCGGCGTCGTAGATCGAGAAGTTGGTGTTCAGTCCCGGCACCAGGTTCGCGTGCGCCCGCAGGATGCGCACGCACGCCGAGTGGAAGGTCGACACCCACATCGCCCCGGCCCGCGGACCGACCAGTTCGCCCACCCGCTCACGCATCTCGGCGGCCGCCTTGTTGGTGAAGGTGATCGCCAGGATCTGGCCCGGATGCACCCCACGCTCGGCCAGCAGATACGCAATGCGCCGGGTGAGCACCGTGGTCTTGCCCGAGCCTGCTCCGGCCACGATCAGCAGCGGCACCCCGGCATGCTGGACGGCCTCGCGCTGCGGCCCGTTCAGCCCGTCGAGCAACTCCTCGACCGTGGGCGCGCGGCGGGCGGTCGGGGCGGGGCGGGGGTGATCGGCGGACGCCGGAAAGAAGGTGTTCATCGCCGGTCTACGTTACCGCGCCCGGCCGACACCGGCCCGGGCCCGGCACACGTGGCAAGATGGTGCGGTCGCCACGTTCCACAAGGGAGTGCAGATCTGATGAACCAGTCCGAGCAGAGCGCCCGGGCCGCGGATACCGGAGCCGCCACCGAGGCGGCCGCCATCGACATCGACGCGCTGCGCACCGAGATCGACCGGCTCGACGCGGAGATCCTGGCCGCGATCAAGCGCCGCTCGGAGGTCTCCCAGCAGATCGGCAAGGTCCGCATGGCCTCCGGCGGCACCCGTCTGGTGCACAACCGGGAGATGGCCGTGATCGAGCGGTTCAGCGATCTCGGCCAGGAGGGGCACACCCTGGCGATGCTGCTGCTGCGCCTCGGCCGCGGACGACTCGGACACTGACGCCGATGCCGGTGCCCGCACCCGTGCGTTCCCGCCGCCTGCCACCCGCCCGCCGCATCGCGGTGGCGCTTGCGCTGCCGGCCGCCCTGCTCCTGGGCGCCTGCTCCGGCGGTTCGAACGGCCCGGCGACCGATCGGAACGGATCCGCCGGGGACTCCGGGGACGATCCGGCCCCGATCGTCGATGCGGTGACCGCGGTGATCGACGCCTCCAACGCCGAGGACGCCGACGCGTTCCGCGCCCTGGTCTGCCGGGCCGAGGTGGACACGTTCGCCGACCTGACCGACGCCGACCCGGTCGACGATCCGGTGCGACTGACCGACGTCGACGTCATCTCCCAGGGCACCGACAGCGCTTCCGCCGAGGTGGCGCTGACCACCGGCGAAGGCGCCGGCGAGATCACCCATGTGATGCGGATGGATCTGGTGCGCGAGGACGGGGACTGGAAGTTCTGCAATATGGCGCTGGTCGGATGACGGCCGCGCCGGGCACCGACGAGGAGAGGTGACGATGACCGACGGCTCGCAGCAGCCGGGCCCCGGCGAACCGCGGCCCGAGGACTTCGCGGTGCCCGACACCGCGGGTGACACCGCGGCCCGGCGGCGCCGGTTCTGGCTGGCGCTGATCGCGGTGGTGGCCGTGGTCGCGATGGTGGCGACCTCCTTCAGCTTCCTGCTGTTCTCCGGCGGGGACTCCTCGGACGCCCCGGCCGACAAGCCCGCACCGACGCCCGCCGACAGCGGCGGCGGCATCGAGGCCGCCCCCGGTCCCGGCGCGCCGGACGGTGAGCCGGCCGATGAGGAGCAGGCCGCGCAGATCAAGGCGGTGACCGAGGAGTTCATCGACGCCTACAACGCCGGCGACGTCGAAGCGATGCGGGCGACGATGTGCACCGAGCAGGCCGAGGCGCTCGAGACCGCCGCGGTGCCCACCCAGAAGACCGTGCTCGACGGTCTCGGGCACGTGTTCGTCGACGGCGACCGGGCGACCGCGCGTGCCGATGTGGGCAACGAGGTCGCGGTCGAGGACGCCGGCGATGTGCTGGTGCTCCAGGAGATCGTGATGGACTACCGCGACGACGACGGGTGGAAGCTGTGCTGAGGCGCAGACAGGATTCGGGTGCGTGGGCACCCGTGACGGAACAGGAGACCGCAACATGAGTGCACCCCAGGACGGCGCGACCCGGCAGAACCGGATGATGTTCATCCTCGGCCTGGTGCTCTTCGTCGCCGTGATCGTCGCGGTGGCGGTGTGGGCGATCGTGGCCACCGACCGCGATCAGGGCTTCGTCACCGGCCAGGCCGGGGTGGAGGAGGCGACCGCGAAGTTCATCGAGGCCGCCAACGACGACGACGAGGAGGGCATGCGCGCGCTGGTCTGTTCGGATCGTCACGATGAGCCGCTGCTGGGTCTGCCCACCCCGCCGATCGTGCTCGACGGGATCATCGACCTGGAGGTCGACGGGGTGATCGCGCACGGGATCTTGAACTTCGACACCACCGACGCCAAGGGCGAGGTCGCCAGCGCCCGGATGGACTGGATCGACGACGACGGCTGGAAGCTGTGCTGAGCCGGCGCCTGACCGTGGCCGGCGTCGCCGGGTTGTCCGTGCTGCTCGCCGCATGCGGCAGCGGCGGAGGAGACTCCGGCTCGGCCGACGCCGGCGACGCCACCGGATCGTCGGAGTCGACCACCGCAGATCGCGGCGGAGACTACGGCCGCGAGTTCACCGGCGACGAGCAGAAGGTGGTGGACGTCGCCGAGGCCTACATGGCCGCGCTCAACGACGGCGACGTCGCCGAGGCCCGCGAACTGAGCTGTGCGGCGCTGCGTCCGTTCTTCGCCCCCGATGCGTCCGAGGAGCCGCTGGAGGATCCGATCGTCATCGACGAGATCGTCTCGGTGACCTTCGAGGGCGATACGGCGATGGCCGAGCTGTGGCTGTCGACCCCGTTCAAGCCCTCGGAGATGGTCGAGGCGGTATTCGTCGACGAGGACGGCTGGCGACTGTGCGAGTGAGTCCGCGCACCGCGGCCACGCTGCTCGTACCGGCCTGCGCCGCGGTGCTCATCGCGTGCGGTTCGTCCGGCGGGACGGTCGACTCGGTCGCCGATCGACTCGAGGCGGTCACCGCCGGCTACTACGACGGGCTCGCCGACGGTGACGCCGAGGCCGTGCGCGATGCCCTGTGCCGGGCCGAGCGCACCGGGTTCGAGGCCGACGACCTGTCGGCGGCCGGCACCGAGCCCCGCACCGAACTGATCGAGCTGCGCGAGGTCCACGTCGAAGGCGACAGCGCGCAGGCGCTCGCGGTGCTCACCTCCGCCGACGCCGACGATCGGCGACTGACCTACCCCCTGCAGTATCGCTACGAGGACGGATGGAAACTGTGCTGACCCGGACCAGGTGGGCCGTGCTCGCCGTCGCCCCCGCCCTGCTGCTCGGCGCCGCGTGCGCCTCCACCGGCGGCACCGCGCAGGCCCCGCCCGCCCCGCAGGCCGGCGAGGACACCGGCGCGACCGCCCCGGCCGACACGGACGAGCTGCCCGCCGCCACCGAGGCGGACGCCGAGGAGATCACCGCGGTCACCCACACCTTCGTCACCGGCGACAACAACGGGGACGCGGCGATGCTCGACCGCGCGCTGTGCACACAGAGCCTGACCGAGGTCGATCTGGAGGGGCGCGGGCCCAGTGCCCGTCCGCAGATCCTGACCGGCGTCGATCAGATCCGCATGCTCGACGGGCCGGGCGGCGACGAGGCCATGGCGCAGGTGTCGTTCACCTATGTCGACGACCCCGAGGCAGAGCCGACGATGCTGGCACTGGCCTACCTGCGCGAAGACGGCGCCTGGACGGTGTGTGCGCGCTGATCGTCCCGGCCGCGCGCCCCGCACCCGACCTTCCGACGGCGCCAGCCGATAGTGTTCGAGGCGACGGTGACCGCTGAAGAGCGGATCCGCCCACACGAGGAGAATCGACGTACCTGATGAACGGTGACTACGCCGGTGAAGAACTCACCGCCGGTCCGGTGTGGCAGGCACTGCGCGACCACCACGCCGAGATCGGTGCGCGTCATCTGCGCGCGCTGTTCGCCGATGCGCCGGACCGCGGGCAGACCCTGGCGGTGCAGGCCGCCGATCTGCACGTCGACTTCGCCAAGCACCGGATCACCGACCGCACCCTGGAGCTGTTGACCGATCTGGCGCGCGCCGCCGGACTCGAGCAGCGCCGGGACGAGATGTTCGCCGGGGCGCGGATCAACACCAGTGAGGACCGGGCCGTGCTGCACACCGCGCTGCGCCTGCCCGCCGGTGCTTCGCTGATCGTCGACGGGATCGACGTGGTGCCAGAGGTGCACGCGGTGCTCGAGCGGATGCGCGCGTTCGCCGAGCGGGTGCGCTCCGGCGACTGGCGCGGAGTGACCGGCAGGCGCATCGAGACGGTGGTCAACATCGGCATCGGCGGCTCCGACCTGGGCCCGGTGATGGCCTATCGGGCGCTGCGCGCCCACACCGACACCGTGGAACTGCGGTTCATCTCCAACGCCGACCCCTCCGATCTGATCGGCCAGCTGGCCGGACTCGACCCGGAGACCACCTTGTTCGTGGTGGTGTCGAAGACCTTCTCCACTCTGGAGACCCTCACCAACGCCACCGCCGCGCGGCGCTGGCTGCTGACCGGCCTGGGCCACGACGCCGAGGCCGATCCGGCGACCGGGCCGGCCGCGGACGCGGTGGCCAAACACTTCGTGGCCGTGTCCACCGAGGCCGACCGGGTGCGCGCCTTCGGCATCGACCCGAGCCACATGTTCGGTTTCTGGGACTGGGTGGGCGGGCGCTACTCGGTCGACTCGGCCGTGGGGCTGGCGCTGATGTGCGCGCTCGGGCCCGACGGCTTCGACGAGTTCCTGGCCGGTTTCCACGCCATGGACACCCACTTCCGCACCGCCCCGCTGGAGGCGAATGCGCCGGTCGTCGCCGCGATGCTCGGGGTCTGGTACGCCAACTTCTTCGGCGCCGCTTCCACCGCGGTGCTGCCGTATGCCAACGATCTCAAGCGGTTCCCGGCGTATCTGCAGCAGCTGACCATGGAGTCCAACGGCAAGTCGGTGCGCATCGACGGCACCCCGGTGACCACCACTACGGGGCAGATCTACTGGGGCGAGCCGGGCACCAACGGTCAGCACGCGTTCTATCAGCTGTTGCATCAGGGCACCTGGCTGGTGCCGATCGACTTCATCGGTTTCGCCCGCCCCAACGCCGACCTGGCCGACCGGGACGGCACCGGGTCGATGCACGACCTGCTGATGTCGAACATGTTCGCCCAGTCCAAGGTGCTAGCCTTCGGCCGCACGGCCGAGGAGGTGCGCGCCGACGGCACCCCCGAGGCGCTGGTGCCGCACAAGGTTATGCCCGGCAACCAGCCGTCGACCACCATCCTGGCCCCGCAGCTCACCCCGCGGATCCTCGGTGAGCTGATCGCCTTCTACGAGCACGTGGTGTTCGTCCAGGGCGTGATCTGGCGCATCGACTCGTTCGACCAGTGGGGCGTCGAGCTGGGCAAGACCCAGGCGCTCGAACTGCTGCCCGCGGTCTCCGGGACGGCCGAGCCGGGCGAGATCGGCGACTCGTCGACCACCTCGCTGGTGGGTCGGTACCGGGCGCTGCGCCGACCGGTGCTGTAGCCCAGCCCGGCCGGTCGGCGCCCACGATCTGCACTCGATTTCCGGGGCTGGCAGACTGGCCCCGTGACCATCGCGACGCCCTATGAGGATCTGCTGCGCCACGTGCTCGAGCACGGCACCGACAAGTCCGATCGCACCGGCACCGGCACCCGCTCGGTGTTCGGCCACCAGCTGCGGTTCGACCTGTCGGAAGGTTTCCCGCTGATCACCACCAAGCGGGTGCACTTCAAGTCGGTGGCCTATGAGCTGCTGTGGTTCCTGCGCGGCGACTCCAGCGCCCGCTGGCTGCAGGACCACGGGGTGACGATCTGGGACGAGTGGGCGGCCGAAGACGGCGAGCTGGGCCCGATCTACGGGGTGCAGTGGCGCTCCTGGCCCACCCCGGACGGTCGGCACATCGACCAGATCTCCGAGGTGGTCGAGACCATCCGCACCAACCCGGATTCGCGCCGGATGATCGTCTCGGCCTGGAACGTCGCCGAACTGGAGAACATGGCGCTGCCGCCGTGCCACGCGATGTTCCAGTTCTACGTCGCCGACGGGAGACTGTCCTGCCAGCTGTATCAGCGCTCGGCCGACATGTTCTTAGGCGTGCCGTTCAACATCGCCTCCTATGCGCTGCTGACCCACATGGTGGCCGCGCAGACCGGACTGGAGGTCGGCGACTTCGTGTGGACCGGCGGCGACTGCCACATCTACGACAACCACCTCGAGCAGGTGCGCACCCAGCTGGGCCGCGAACCGTACCCGTATCCGCAGCTGCGGCTGGCCGAGCGCGACTCGCTGTTCGACTACCGCTTCGAAGACATCGAGATCATCGACTACCGGCACCATCCGGGCATCTCGGCGCCCGTGGCGGTGTGAGCGCCATGGCCGCAACACCTTCCGCGCCCGTGGTCGGCATGATCTGGGCGCAGGCCAATGATCGGGTGATCGGCTCCGGCGGCACCATGCCCTGGCATCTGCCCGAGGACCTGGCGCACTTCAAGTCCGTCACCTCCGGCCACCCGGTGGTGATGGGCCGTCGCACCTGGGAGTCGCTGCCGGTGCGCAACCGGCCCCTGCCGGGACGGCGCAACATCGTGGTCACCACCGATCCGGACTGGGCCGGTGACGGCACCGAACGGGCCGACAGCCCTGAGGCCGGGCTCGCCCTGGCCGCGGCCGGAGAGCCCGAGCAGATCTGGGTGCTGGGCGGCGGCACGATCTATCAGGCTCTGCTGCCGCGCGCGGACGTGCTGGCGGTGACCGAGATCGACCTGGACGTCGCCGGCGACACCCGCGCCCCGCAGATCGGCGCGGAGTTCGGCGCCACCGAGACCGGCGAGTGGCTGACCTCGCGCACCGGGCTGCGTTACCGGGTGCGCCGCTACGACAGGCGGCGTTGATGGCCGGCCCCGTGATCGACACCGACGCCGGCCGGGTGCGCGGCACCAGGTCCGGGCGCCTCGGGGTGTGGCGCTCGATCCCCTATGCCGCCGCCCCGACCGGAGATCTGCGGTTCCGCGCCCCGCAACCGGTCGTGCCGTGGACCGGGGTGCGCGAGGCGACCGAGTTCGGTGCGGCCTGCCCGCAGGACCGGCGCCTGCTGCGCCTGGGCCCGCGCACCGTCCAGCGCGCCGACGAGGACTGCCTGAGCCTGAACGTCACCGCCCCGCTCGACGCCGGTCCCCCGCGGCCGGTGCTGGTGTTCATCCACGGCGGGGCATACGTCTTCGGTTCCTCGGCCACCCCGGTCTACGACGGCCGGCCGCTGGCCGAGCGCGGCGACGCGGTGATCGTGACGATCAACTACCGGCTCGGGGTCTTCGGCTACCTCGATCCGTCCGGCTACTCCTCCCCCGACCGGCCGCTGGAGACCAACCTGGGGCTGCGCGACCAGATCGCCGCCCTTGAGTGGGTCCGGAGCAACATCGCGGCCTTCGGCGGCGACCCCGACGCGGTCACGATCTTCGGCGAATCGGCGGGCGGTTCGGCGGTGACGGCCCTTATGGCCGCGCCGGGTGCGCGCGGGCTGTTCCACCGCGCGATCGCGCAGAGCCCGGCGGTCGATCTGGTGCTCACCTCCGAGCAGTCCCGGTATTTCGGCCGCGGCCTGGTCGAACTGCTCGGCGCCGACCCCGACGATGCGGAGGCCGCGCGCCGCGCGCTGACCGAATCCGATCAGTGGGAACTGTTCCGCGCGGGCCGACGCCTGGGCGGACGGGCGAACCGGGCCACCCCGGGACTGATGCCCTTCGGCCCCGTGGTCGACGGGCTGGCACTGCCCGCCCATCCCCTCGACGCCGCCCGCGCCGGACACACCCATCCGGTGCCGCTGGTGATCGGCACCAACCGGGACGAGGGCACCCTGTTCCCGAAGGCTCTCGACGCCCTGCCGCAGACCCCGGAGCGGATCGACCGACTGTTCGCCCGCACCGAGCCGGAGGCCCAGGACCGGATCCTGGCCGCCTATCCCGGCTATCCGGACGCCGACGCTGCGATCGCACTCGGCGCGGACTTCACCCTGTGGGCGCCGACGGTGGAGTTCTCCGCCGCACACGCCGCGCGCGCGCCGACGTTCGCCTACCGGTTCGACTACGCCCCGCCCGTGCTGCACTGGCTGGGGCTCGGAGCCACGCACGCCTCCGAGCTGTTGGCGGTGTTCGGCTACGGCGACTCCGCGGCCGGCCGGCTGCTCACCCTGCCGGGCGGGCGCGGCGGACTGGCCGCGGTCACCGCGGACATCCAGGACCGGTGGCTCGGGTTCGCCCGCACCGGCCGGCCTGGACCGGACTGGCCGCACTACAGCGCCGAGCGGCGCATCACCCGCATCTTCGACACCGTGCCCGCGACCGCACACGATCCGCACCGGGTCCGCCGGCTGGCCTGGGCGGGCTACCGCGGCTACCGCGACTGGCGCCCCGCCGCCTGATGCGCAGTGTGGCCGCGGCGCGTTGGGCGCCGCTGATCGTGATGTTCGCGATCAGCCTGGTGTTGCTGTTCCTGCCCGGCCCGGCTGTGCCGTCAGGCCCACCGGGGTCGGACAAGGTGGTGCACGTGCTGCTGTTCGCGGCGCTCGCCACGACCTCGCTGATCGCCCGCATCCCGTGGTGGGCGACCCTTGTCTGGCTGACCGGCTACGCCGCGGCCTCGGAGGTGCTGCAGGCGACGCTGCCGATCAATCGCAGCGGCGATGTGGGCGACTGGGTGGCCGACGTGGCCGGGACGGTGGTGGCGACCGCGATCGTCGCGCCGACGCTGTGGTGGGCGCGGCGCCGGGTCACTCGGTGACCGTCACCGTGCCCTCCATCTCCGGGTGGGCGTCGCAGAAGTACTCGTAGACGCCCGGCTCGTCGAAGGTGAACGACCACTCGCCGGTCATCAGCAGACCGGAGTCGAGCAGTTTCGGATCCTTCTTCGACTCGGTCACCGAGGTCACGTCGTGCGCGGTACCGGCGTCGTCGAAGATCCAGGTGACGGTCTCGCCGGGTTCGATCGTGATCTCGGCCGGGGTGTAGCGCTGGTCCTGCACCAGCACCGTGGGCCCGTCGGCCTCTGCGCCGGCGGCCCCGTCCGAGGAGCTCGCGCAGGCACCGATCCCGGTCAGCAGGCCGGCCGCGGCCGCAGCGGCGGCGAAGGTCTTCACTCGTGTGCTCACGGCCCCCATCATGCCCGTCGCGGCCCGGCGCGGTCAGCACCGCCCGCACCGTTACACTGACATCCGGCACGGCCCGGTAGGGCCGTGCTCGGCCCCCGTAGCTCAGTGGATAGAGCACCACTCTCCTAAAGTGGGTGTCGCAGGTTCGATTCCTGCCGGGGGCGCTCACATCACTGCAGGTCGAACCTCTTTTCTCCGTTCGGCACCGGGCCGTGTGCCGGCTGCGTGCCATAGACCTGCTCGGCACCGAGATCGTCCCGGCCCAGGAGCAGTGCGGCCAGGAACGCGCTGGCCAACACCATCAGGCTGGTGATCAGCGCGATGCCCATCAGCACCATCGGCCAGAACGAGGCGTCGAGGTCGAGCTGCCCACCCGGTTCGCGCGTGGTCATGTCGGGCAGCCATCCCTGCTGCCGATCCGCACCGATCAGGAACATCAGCGTCACCAGCGCCGCCCATCCGCTGAGCACGAGCAGCCATCGCACGAGAGGCGCTCTTCTCTGCATGCTCGGCCACGGGGCGGGCAGGTCCAGCAGCATCGTCGCCCCGATCACCACCATCGCGAGGTATATCAGCGACCCCGGCGTCCAGGTGAAGTCGACCAGCACGATCGGATCTTCGGCCCCGAGCCAGAACAGCACCGGTGGCCCGGCCGCCAGAGCCGCCCCGGTCACCGCCGTGCACCACCGGCCGAGCCCGTCTTTCCTGCCCCGGCCCGCCTGTATCGCCGCCGGTCCGTGCGCCATCGCCCCCATGTGGATCCCCCTTGCGATCACCGGACCCGATCCCGGCACGCCCCCTGCGGCCGACGGGTCCCGATCTTGAGACTAAAGGTGATCGCCCGGGCCCACGGTGACAACGGCCGACCCGATCGGATCAGTAGCACAAGGACCTCCTCCGATCAGAGCCCTGTGGTTGGAGCACGGACACCCTTGCGGGCCGGCCTCACGGGCGTCCCATGGGTGCCCGAACCCGATCACCGCGGTGGGGACCCACTCTGTAGCGGACGTCTCCGACCGCGTGATGCTCCCACGCCCCCGTCTCGAGCCCGGTGTGCACGGCCCGCGTCACGGTCGGTCCGGGTCCCCGATGTCGCGCGGGACCGCGCGGCCTGCCGGCCCCTCGTCGACACCTCGTGCACCGAAGATCACCGTTCGGCCTGTGATCAGGACCGCGAAGAAGCAACCGGCCAACACCACCACACTGGTCCCCAGGCCCGCGACCATCCACAGCCCAGCCGGAACCGTCGCACCGTAATCGATCTCTCCCGTCACCGGGTCACGGCGCACCATGTCGGGCAGCCGGTTCTCGCTATCGCCGAGCAGGAACACCAGCGAGATCTGCAACCCCCAGCCGCTGGCGACGATCAGAGACCGGACCAGCATCGGCGTTCGATGCACGCTCGGATAGGGCGCGGGTGGGTCGATCAGCAGCATCATCGCGATCACCAGAGAGCCCAGATACACGATCGAGACCCCGGGCACGGTGAAGTCCAGCACGCGGATCGGGTCGCGAGCTCCCAGAGCCATCAGCGTCGGCGGCCCGGCCACGATCACCAGAGCGGTCAGCGCCAGGAGCCACCGCCCGAATCCCGCCGACAGCCTGCGAGCGGTCCCCACCTCGCGCATCGCCTCTCCCCCCCTGCCCGGCCGAGCGGTCACGGCCGCTCGCACCGCCTCGAGGAGGAAGCCTAGATCCACTCCTTGCGTTTGAAGATCGTATAGAGAGAACCGGCCAGCCCGATGATCAGCACGATCGCGATGATCAGCCCCAGCATCTGCTCCGAACCGAGGTAGGGCACGTTCATCCCGAACCAGCCGGTGATGGCCGTGGGCACCGCGATGATCGCGGCCCAACCGGTCAGCTTCTTCATCACCTCGTTCATCCGGGCGTTGTCCAGCGCCAGGTTCGTCTCGAACACCCCGTGCACACCCTCCCGCAGCGCCTCGGCCCATTCCGAGGCGCGCAGGACGTGGTCGTTGAGGTCCTCGTAGGCGCCCGGGGCGCGCGAGGCCACGACCTCGTCGATGCGTCCGCGCATCACCGCGGCGACCACCTCGCGCATCGGCGCGACGACCCGGCGGAACAGCAGCAGTTCCTTGCGCAGCCGGAACGCCAGCTCCTGGACCTCGCGGGTGGCCACCGCCTCGTCGAAGAGCATGTCCTCGAGCTCTTCGAGCAGCTCTTCCAGCCGCGCCGCGGTGTCGAGGTAGCCGTCGACCAGGGTGTCGAGCAGACCGTGCACCAGGCCGGTCGGCCCGAGCAGCACCGTGTCCGGCTCGTCCTGCCACCGGTCGACGATCTCGTCGATCTCCGAGCCGCCGGCGGCCCGGACGGTGACGATGCCGTTGCCCAGCACGAACACCGAGATCCGGTGCAGTTCCATCCGCGGATCCTGCGGATCCAGGTCGACCGCGTGCTCGGTGGCGAAGGCGGTGGAGTAGGCGGTGATGAAGCCGTAGCCGTGGTGCCGGGCGACCTTGGGTCGCTCCCCGCGGGCGATGGCGTCCTCCACCGCGTCCTCGGTCAGGTGCAGGCTGCGGGCCAGATCGGCCATCTGCTCCGCGGACGGTGTCAGCAGGTCCAGCCAGAAGAGCGTCTCGGGCTCCTCGCGCAGGGTCGGCACGTCCGCCAGGGTGACCGGGTCGCCGGTCGGCAGGCCCTCCCGCCAGATCCGTCCCTGGACGAGCCCCTCCCCGTCCGGTCCGTCCTGCCCCGTACCGCCTGGTCCACCACTGTTCACAGTCACACCCGGCAGTCTGCCCCACCGGCGCCGCCCGTGAGCAGGCCGTGGCCCGGTACGTCACGGCCGCGGCGGGCCGCGGCACTGCGGCAAGGCCCTAAACTTACGGGCGCACCCCGCTCCCCCGAACGATCAGGAGACCGCCGTGACCGCACCGACGCCCGTGACCTTCGATGTGCGCCGGGCCGGCGACCGTCTGCACACCCGCATCGACTGGTTGGATTCGCACCACTCGTTCTCCTTCGGCCACCACTACGACCCGGACAACACCCACCACGGGGTGCTGATGGTCAACAACGACGACGTGGTCTCCCCGGGCCAGGGCTTCGACACCCACCCGCACCGCGACATGGAGATCGTCACCTGGGTGCTGTCGGGCTCGCTGGTCCATCAGGACTCCGAGGGCCACTCCGGGGTGATCTACCCCGGGCTCGCCCAGCGGATGAGCGCGGGCACCGGGATCCTGCACTCGGAGAAGAACGACTCCTGGCGGCTGGCCCCGGCCGATTCGCCGTATGCCGCCCGGCACTCCGATCCGGTGCGCTTCATCCAGATGTGGGTCGTGCCCGACGAGGCCGGCATCGATCCGGGCTACGAGCAGCTCGAGATCGACGCCGAACTCGAATCCGGCGCACTGGTGCCGGTCGCCTCCGGGATGCCCGACCACCGTGATCACGCCGCGATCCGGATCCGCAACCGGCATGCCGCGATGCACGTGGCCCGCATGCGGCCCGGCCAGATCGTGCACCTGCCCGACGCCCCGCTGCTGCACGTGTTCGTCGCCCGCGGCATGGTCTCGATGGAGGGTGTGGGCCCGCTCGACGAGGGCGATGCGGTGCGGGTGACCGGCGCCGGCGGCCAGCTGGTGGCCGCGGACCGGCACGTCGACGGCGATGCGGTCGGCGGCGAGATCATCGTGTGGCAGATGCACGCGCGCATCGGCGGCTGACGCCCCGCACCCCTAGACCAGGTGTTCGATCAGCGCTACAGTATCGAACATGAGTTCGCCTACGCTCACCGCGATCGGCTACCAGGGATCCCTGCTGGCCGACGCCGCGGCGCCCGAGTTCGCCCCACTGCCCCCGGCCCGGCCGGTCACCGCCGGCGGACATCGCCGCGCGCTCGGTGCCGGGGCCTGGGTGGACGTGTATCCGGGCTGGCTGCGCGGGGCCGATCCGCTGTTCGACCGGCTGCTCACCGCGCCCGACTGGCGCGCCGAGCGGCGCATGATGTACGACCGGGTGGTCGACGTGCCGCGCCTGGTCCGGTTCTACCGCGCGCACGAGCCGCTCCCCGACCCGCTGGTCGTCCAGGCGCGAGAGCTCCTGTCGGCCCGCTACGGCCCGGAGATCGGTGAGCCCTTCGCCACGGTGGGGATGTGCCTGTACCGCGACGGCCGCGATTCGGTGGCCTGGCACGGCGACGATCTGGGGCGCGGTCGCACCGAGGACACCGCGGTGGCGATCCTGTCGCTGGGCGCCCCGCGCCGGCTGCTGCTCCGCCCGCGCGCGATCACCGCGGACGGCCGGCCCGGCCCCGTGGGCTCCGCGGCCCGCCGGTCGCTGCCGGTGCCGCTGGGCCACGGGGATCTGGTGGTGATGGGCGGATCCTGTCAGCGCACTTTCGAACACTGTGTGCCCAAGACCGCCGCGCCGGTCGGCACCCGGATCAGCGTGCAGTTCCGGGTGCGCGGGGTGCGGTAGGCCCCGGGGCGGGGGTTTTTCAGGGCAGGTCGGCGTCGGAGCGCACGATCATCAGCGGGCACCGGGTGTGCGCCAGCAGCGCGGCCGAGGTCGAGCCGAGCAGCAGTCCGGCGAAGCCGCCGCGTCCTCGGGTGCCGACGACCAGCAGCTGGGCCTGCCCCGACAGTGCGGCCAGCGCCTCGACCGGCTTCTCCTGCCGCACCCGCACCTCGACGGCCACATCGGTGTAGACGTCGCGGAAACCGGCGATGCGCTCGGCGACCACGGCCTCCTCATAGGACTGCAGGCTGCGCTGATGCTCCGAACCCGGATCCAGGCCGACGGTGACGTCGTGCCAGGCGTTGACCACCAGCAGGGCCACGCCCCGCTCGGCCGCCTCACCGAAGGCCATGTCGATCGCGGCCGCGCCCTCGGGCGCACCGTCGACCCCGACCACCACCGGGGCCTCCTCCAGCCGGGCCGGATCGGCCCGGTCGAACTCGGCCGGGATCACCACCGTCGGGCACAGCGCGTGCGCCACCACCGAGCGGGTGACCGAGCCGACCAGCAGGCCTGACAGTTCGCCATGCCCGCGGGTGCCCAGCACCAGCATCCGGGCCCCGGCGCTGGCGTCGCGCAGGATCTGCGCGGCCGACCCGGTGCGCACCAGGGTGGTGACGTACAGGTCGTGGCCGAGCCCGAGCTCGGTCGCCACCTCGCGGGCGAGCGCCTCGGCGTCCTCGAGGTTCTTGCGGGCCATGCGGGACAGTTCCTGCTCGAACAGTCCGGCCGGTGCCGGTTCGGCGAAGAACATCGCCGGCAGCTTCACCACGGCGACCAGCACCAGCGGCCAGGCCCGCTCGGCGGCCGCGGCCGCGCCCCAGCGCACGGCGCGCAGCGCATGCTCCGAGCCGTCCACGCCCACCCACAGGCCGCCCTCGGGCGCATAGTCATCGGTAGCCACGGTATCCCTCCCAGGCCAGGCGCCGGTGGGCGCGCGGATCCTTCACGACCCGGTCCTTGTCGTCGAAGATCATGGTGCGCCGATCGGTCACGTCGTACTGCGGCCAGGTCGACATCGGGGTGCCCTCGCGGGCGAAGGACAGCCAGTGCGACTGCATCCGCCGGGCCAGCCCGCGCAGCGCCCGCTTGCCGCCGAGTGCGGTGAACGGGGCGCCGAAGGCCGTCTCGTCGAGGCCGAACACCGGGATCAGTTCGGTGGCGTGGGTGGCGCCGAGTCCGAGCATGTCCAGCGCGCGGGTGGAGAAGTCGTAGCGGTAGGTGTAGGTCGGGGCGATCTGCGACTGGCCGGCCGCGCAGTCCATCGACGGCTTCCAGAACATCGCATCGCCCACCAGATCGACCAGCACGTCCTTCTTCGGAAAGCGCGCATAGCCGTCGATCACCTGCTGATACAGCTCCGGCTGGGTGTTGCCGAACATCTGCTTGAGCTTGTCGACGGTCAGCGGCATGCCGTCGTCACCGAACTTGGTGAACAGCGCCGCCTCCCGATCGTTGGTGCCGATGATCAGCGGGATCTTGTGGGTGGTGCCGGCCGGGAAGGCCTCCAGCGGAGCCTTGGGCATCAGTTCGCCATCGACGACGGGGGCGTAGCTGAGCGTGCCGGGCTCGGCGGCCAGTGCCTCCTGCATGAAGTCCAGGGAGGCGTGCGAGAGCTCGCGCACGGTCGCGTCCTCGAGCGCCTGGGCCTCCCGGCCCGGCTGGGCCCCGAGGTGGTGCAGGAACATCTCCGCCCACCGGTTGGTGCGTTCGCGGCCGTAGACCACGCCCGGGTTCGGGCTCTGCGCGATCGCCCGGTGGAACAGCCCCTCCGCGCTCGGCACACACATCAGCGACAGCACCGAGTTGCCGCCGGCCGACTCGCCGAAGACGGTGACGTTGTCCGGATCCCCGCCGAAGGCGGCGATGTTGCGCTGGACCCACTCCAGCGCCGCGATCTGATCGCGCAGCCCCAGGTTCGCGTCGAAGGGCCGGCCGCCGGCGGAGTAGCGGCTGAAGTCCAGATAGCCCAGGGGCCCGAGCCGGTAGTTCAGCGACACGTAGACGATGTCGCCGCGCTCGACCAGCTGCTGTCCGCCGTAGACCATGGTCGCCGAGGTGCCGAGCACGTAGCCGCCGCCGTGGATGTAGACCATCACCGGGCGCGGCCGGGTGCTCGGCTGGGCGGGAGCGAGCACGTTCAGGGTCAGGCAGTCCTCGCTCATCGGCTGGTATTTGCCGACCCCGAGCATCGTGCCGAACTTCATCTGCGGCGGGGCGAACCCCCAGCGCAGCGCATCGCGGGTGCCGGTCCACGGGGTGACCGGTTGCGGGGCGCGGAAGCGCAACCGTCCGATCGGCGGCCGGGCGTATGGGATGCCGCGCCAGCTGACGAACTCGCGGTAGTACCGGCCGCGCAACCTGCCCTCGGCGGTCTCGACCTCAGTGCTCATCGGCATGGGACGAACTATAGGTCAGCCGTGCCGGTACCCGCCGTACACGCGCTGGCCGCATCTGTTCCACTCCCCCGGGGCGCCTAGATCGTGAAGTGCAGGGCCGCGGGGATCCGGTCGGCCCAGCCGCGGGCGTCCTCGCTGGCCGCGCGCACCGCGATCCGGTCGCGCACCTTCGCCGGGGCGACCCGGCCGCCGGCCAGGCGCACACACAGCGAGGAGTCCATCGTCAACTCCAGGTCGGGCTCGCGGTCGGGCTTGTCGACGCGCTCGCCGCGTCCGTTGACCGCGATGAACACCTCGGTGGGCAGGTCGCCGGTCAGGTGCAGGGCCAGCAGCATCCCGTCGGGCGCCTGGGCGCGACGGGCCAGCAGCATCGGCAGCGCCTGCTCGATCTCGGTGAAGGCCAGCCGTCCCCGGGCCCCGCCCTCACCGCCCGGCTCAGCCGGCAGATCGAGCGCATCACGCAGGTCCATCTCGTGCAGCCAG
>JAJYRZ010000200.1 GCA_021793835.1 Actinomycetes bacterium
GCCGCACCGCCCTCGACGCGATCGCCGCCTGTTTCCCGGCCGGCACCCTGTCGGGGGCCCCCAAGGCCGAGGCGCTGCGGATGATCGAGGAACGCGAACCGTTCCGGCGCGGGGTCTACGGCGGGGTCGTGGGCTATCTCGACTTCGCCGGCGGGTCCGACACCGCGATCGCGATCCGCACCGCGGTGATGCGCGCCGGCACGGCCTACGTCCAGGCCGGCGCCGGGGTGGTCGCCGAATCCGATCCGGCCACCGAGGAGGCCGAGACCCGCAACAAGGCCTCGGCGGTGCTGCGCGCCATCGCGGCCGCCGAGACGCTGCGCCGGGTGGGCCCCGCGGGCGGGGAGCGGCAGTGAGCGCCCCGAGCCCGGCCGGGAGCCGGCGCGCGACGATGATCGCGGCGGTCGCCGCCGCGATCGGCGCGATCGCCGTGTGGTCCTCTACCCGACTGACGTGGGTGTCCTACACCGAAGACGACGGGCTGACCCGGGCGACCGAGGGGACCATGGACGGGGCGCAGTGGCACGCCGCCCTGGCCCCGCTGGCTCTGGTGATGATCGCCGGGATGGCCGCGATGTTCGCCGTGCGCGGGTTCGCGGTGCGGGTGGTCGGGCTGGTGCTGGTCGGGGTCGGCCTCATGGTCGCGGTGCCGGTGATCACCGGCCTGACCGGCGACGATCGGGCCGACCGGGTGCACCGGATCTTAGACAAGGCCGGACGGGTGGAGATCCTGCAGGTCGACGGGGCCGTGGGCCCGGCGGTCCTGGCCCTGTTCGGGGCCCTGGCGGGGTGTGTGGCAGGCCTGGTGCTGATGTTCGGTCGGGCGCGGCGGGCCGGATTGTCGGGGGCCTACGAGACCCCGGCCGCGCGTAAGGACCGGGCCGCCGAGGCGATCGACGACGACGGTGCGCTCGATCAGCGGCTGATGTGGGACGCGCTCGACGGCGGGCTGGATCCGACCGCAGAACCCGGCGAGGAGCCGACCGGCACGGCGCAGGATACCGGCCCGGCCGCGACGGAGGACACCGGCGACCCCGCAACCGGTGACCCGGGGCACGCTGGATAGGCTGGGCATCGTCGGCGTCGCCGCACACGGTTGCCGCCCGGGAGGGAAACGGGCGTGCGGCCAGGCGGACGCCGGTAGCGGTTCGATCAAGCACGGAGGGTGTCGGGCATGACGGTTCTGGATTCGATCCTCGACGGAGTCCGGCAGGACGTCGCGGCACGTGAGGCCGTGCGAGACCTGGCCGCGGTCAAGGCCGCGGCCGAGGCCGCCCCGGCCCCGCTCGATGCGGTCAAGGTGCTGCGCGGTGACGGGATCACCGTGATCGCCGAGGTCAAGCGGGCCAGCCCCTCACGCGGGCCGCTGGCCGACATCGGCGATCCGGCCGAACTGGCCGCCGACTACGTCGCCGGCGGCGCACACGTGATGTCGGTGTTGACCGAGGAGCGCCGGTTCCACGGCTCGCTGGCCGACCTGGACGCGGTGCGCGCCGCGGTCGACGTGCCGATCCTGCGCAAGGACTTCATCGTCGGGCCGTATCAGATCCACGAGGCCCGCGCCCACGGTGCGGACCTGGTGCTGTTGATGGTCTCCGCCCTCGACCAGCCCACCCTGGTCTCGCTGCTCGACCGCACCGAATCGCTCGGCATGACCGCGCTGGTGGAGGTGCACGACGAGATCGAGGTCGACCGGGCGCTGGAGGCCGGTGCGACCGTGATCGGGGTCAACGCACGAGATCTGAAGACCCTGGAGGTCGACCGCGGCAACTTCGCCCGCATCGCCCCGGGCCTGCCGCCCGAGGTGGTCAAGATCGCCGAGTCGGGCGTGCGCGGGCCGGCCGATCTGCTCGCCTACGCCGGTGCCGGCGCCGATGCGGTGCTGGTCGGCGAAGGCCTGGTCACCGCGGAGAACCCGCGCCAGATGGTCTCGGACCTGGTGGCCGCAGGCGCCCACCCGTCCTGCCCCAACCCCACGCGCTGACCGGGCGCGGCCCGGGTGACCCCGGGCCGGACGGGGCGGGCGGATTAGGGCAGACTGGCAGATGTGACTTCCCCAGATGCTCCGCGTGATCCGCAGATCCCACCGACCAGCGTCGGCATCGTCGAACGTACCGGGCACGACCCGGACGACGGCGGCCATTTCGGCGTCTTCGGCGGCCGCTACGTCCCCGAGGCGCTGATGGCGGTGATCGAGGAGGTCACCGCCGAATACGGCAAGGCCCGCGCCGATGAGGAGTTCCTGGCCGAACTCGACCGGCTCCAGCGCCACTACACCGGCCGGCCGTCCCCGGTCTACGAGGCCGCCCGGCTCACCGAGCACGTCGGCGGCGCGCGCATCCTGCTCAAGCGCGAGGACCTGAACCACACCGGTTCGCACAAGATCAACAACGTGCTCGGGCAGGCGCTGCTGGCCAAGCGGATGGGCAAGACCCGGGTGATCGCCGAGACCGGTGCCGGCCAGCACGGGGTGGCCACCGCGACCGCGTGCGCGCTGCTGGGCCTGGACTGCGTGATCTACATGGGCGAGGTCGACACCGAGCGCCAGGCGCTCAACGTCGCCCGCATGCGGCTGCTCGGCGCCGAGGTGATCCCGGCGATGACCGGTTCGCGCACCCTCAAAGACGCGATCAACGAGGCGCTGCGCGACTGGGTGACCAACGCCCACAACACCTACTACTGCTTCGGCACCGTCGGCGGGCCGCACCCGTTCCCGACGATGGTGCGCGACTTCCAGCGCGTGATCGGGCTCGAAGCGCGTGTGCAGGTACGCGAGCTCACCGGCGGGTTGCCCGACGCGGTCGTGGCGTGTGTGGGCGGCGGCTCGAACGCGATCGGCATCTTCCACGCCTTCCTCGACGACGCGTCGGTGGCGCTGTACGGGATGGAGGCCGGCGGTGACGGGGTCGCCACCGGCCGGCACGCCGCCACCATCACCGGCGGCAGCCCCGGCGCCCTGCACGGCGCGCTGTCGTTCCTGCTGCAGGACGAGGACGGCCAGACGATCGAGTCGCACTCGATCTCCGCCGGCCTGGACTATCCGGGCGTCGGCCCCGAGCACGCCCACCTGCACGACACCGGGCGCGCGCAGTACCGGCCGGTGACCGACACCGAGGCCATGGACGCCTTCCGGCTGCTCTCGCGCACCGAGGGCATCATCCCGGCCATCGAATCGGCCCACGCGGTCGCCGGCGCGATGGTCGTCGCCCGCGAACTCGGCCCCGGCAAGACCGTGCTGGTCAACATCTCCGGGCGCGGCGATAAGGACATGGACACCGCGGGCGCGTGGTTCGGGCTGCTGCCCACCGGCTCGCACACCGACGATCAGGAGAATGCCCAGTGACCCCGCCGACCTCCCGGCTGGCCCCGGTGCTCGACACCTGCCGGGCCGAGGACCGGGCCGCGCTGGTGTGCTACCTGCCGGCCGGCTATCCCACCCTCGACGGCTCCCACGACGCCTATCAGGCGCTGCTCGACGGCGGCTGCGACATCATCGAGGTCGGGGTGCCGTACTCCGATCCGGTGATGGACGGGCCGACCATCCAGGCCGCCGCCACCACCGCCCTCGAGGCCGGTTTCCGGGTGCGCGACACCTTCACCGTGGTGGAGAAGATCGCCGAGGCCGGCGGCTCCGTGGTGCTGATGTCGTACTGGAACCTGGTGCAGCACTACGGGGTCGACGCCTTCGCCCGCGACCTGGCCGCGGCCGGCGGGGCGGGCATCGTCACCGCCGACCTGATCCCCGACGAGGCCGGCGAGTGGCTGGCCGCCGCCGACACCCACGGGCTCGATCCGATCTTCCTGGTCGCCCCGTCGTCGACGCCCGAGCGGCTGGCGATGACCGTCGACCACACCCGCGGCTTCGTCTACGCCGCCTCGACGATGGGCGTGACCGGGGCGCGCGGCGAGGTCTCCTCGGCCGCGCCGGAACTGGTCGCCCGGGTCAAGGCGCACGACCCGCACATCCCGGTCGGGGTGGGGCTGGGCGTGCGCACCGCCGACCACGCCGCTGAGATCGCGGATTACGCCGATGCGGTGATCGTCGGCTCGGCACTGGTGTCGAAGGTCGACAAGGGCCCGGCTGAGGTCGCGAAGCTGACGGCCGAACTGGCCGCGGGGGTGCGCCGATGACCGGGGCCGGCACCGAGCTGCTGGCCACGATCCCCAGCCCCCCGCAGGGCGTCTGGTACATCGGCGGGTTCGCGCTGCGTGCCTATGCGCTGTTCATCATCGTCGGCATCCTCATCGCGGTGCTGTGGGGCGATAGGCGCTGGGTCGCGCGCGGCGGCGAGAAGGGCACGGTGCTCGACGTCGCCGTGTGGGCGGTGCCGTTCGGCCTGATCGGCGGCCGGCTGTATCACGTGCTCACCGACTGGAGCACCTACTTCGGCGCCGATCGCACGGCCGAACCGATCGACGCGCTGAAGATCTGGGACGGCGGCCTGGGCATCTGGGGCGCGGTCGCGGTCGGTGCGCTGGGTGCGTGGATCGGCTGTCGGCGCCGCGGGATCAAGCTGCCGGCGTTCGGTGACGCCATCGCGCCCGGCATCCTGGCCGCGCAGGCCGTCGGCCGGCTCGGCAACTACTTCAACCAGGAGCTCTACGGCCGGTCGACCACCATGCCGTGGGGCCTGGAGATCTACGAGCGCACCACCGACGGGGTGCCCGATCTGCTGAACGGGGTGTCCACCGGCGAGCTGCTGCTGGCCGAGCCGGTGCAGCCGACCTTCCTCTACGAGCTGCTGTGGAACCTGGCGGTCGTGGTGCTGCTGGTGTGGGTGGACCGCCGCTTCCGGATCGGCCACGGACGCCTGTTCGCCCTGTACGTCGCGGGCTACACCGCCGGCCGGTTCTGGATCGAACTGCTGCGTGACGACTACGCCACCGAGGTCTTCGGACTGCGGGTCAACACGATCACCTCGGTGGTGGTGTTCGTCTGCGCGGTGGCCTACATCCTGCTGGCCACCAAGGGCCGGGAGACCCCGGCGCAGATCTACCACGACGGACGGGTGCCCAGTGGCGCGGCCGGGGACGCGGCGGACGCCGCCGCGCCCGGCAGCGCACCGACGGGCACGGACGTCGCCTCAGGCGACGACGAGACCGCCCCCGGGGACGCACCGCCGGCCGCGAAGGAGTGACGGGCCGGGCGCCGGCCCTCGCGTGGCCGGGCCGTCGCCGTGGCAGCGGGCGCCGTCGGCCCCCGGTGTCTACACTGCAGAGATCCAAAAGCCCGACCGAGGAGGACCATCGATGAGCCCCGACACACCGCCGTCCGCTGGTAGAGGGGCTCTTCCGGTTTCAGAGTGCGTTGATGCGTTCGTGAAGCTGGCCGGAGTGGATCAGGGACCGCAAGATGTAGTGGGCCAGGTTCCGGAAGCCCAGGGCGATGCCGCGGAGGTGTTCGAGGCGTCCGTTGATCGCTTCGACGGGCCCGTTCGACAGGTTGGTGTCGAAGTAGGCGAG
>JAJYRZ010000012.1 GCA_021793835.1 Actinomycetes bacterium
GGCGGCGGTGCGCGCCGCGGCGGCGGCCTTCTTCTCGGCCTTCCGGGCCTTCTTGGCCGCCTTACGTCCGGCGGCCGGTGCCTCCTCGGCGACCTGCTCGGCCCAGCGGCCGGCGGATTCGGCCGCGGACTGGGCGAATCCGGCGCCGCGGTGCAGGGCCTGATCGGCCACGTGCGCCGACGACCGGGCGGCCTTCTTCGCGGCCTTACGCGCGGACTTCTCCGCCCTCTTGGCCGCCTTGCGAGCGGCCTTCTTGGTGTCCTCGTCCACCGCGCCGCGCACGCGGTCGACCCCGCTCTGGAACTTCTCGCTCGTGGTCTCGGCCAGTGCGCTGACGGTCTGCGCCTCGCCCGCGGGCAGCCGGTCGCGCACGGTGTCGGCGGCGTCGGCGACCGCGGCCCGGCCGCGGTAGGCCAGCGACGGGCGCCCCTCGGTGTCGACGACCGCCAGCAGCAGCCCGCCCAGGATGGCCAGGTTCTTGGTGAAGTGGATCCGGTGGGCGGCGCGCGTGGCCTGGTCGGACTCGGCCCAGAACTGGTGACCGACCGCGGTGGTCGGCACCAGCGAGGCGGTGAGCACGCTCGCGGCGACGCGCGGGAACTTGCCCGTGGCCAGCAGCAGGCCGGCCCCGACCTGGGCGGCTGCGTTGACGCGCACCGCGGTCTCCGGGTCGGAGGGGATCAGCGGTTGGACCGGCGCCGGGGACAGCGCCTGCAGCGCGTTGACGGTCGGTGCGGCCACATCCACCCGGGAACCGGGGTTGCGCAGCACGTCCACGCCGGAGACGACGAACACCCCCGCCAGCATGGGCCGGGCGATTCTACGGACGATCACGGGTCCTCCTCGAGACTTGTCGACCAATGGAGTTGTTCCACAGCCGGGGCGGGACACCCCCGCCCCATCCTTGCACCGACGCGGCGCGCCGGGGACGCGGATCTACCAGCCGCGCTCGCGCCACTCGGCCAGGTGCGGCCGCTCGGCGCCGAGCGTGGTGTCCTTGCCGTGGCCGGGGTATACCACCGTGTCGTCGCCGTAGACGCCGAAGATCCGGGACTCCAGATCGTCCATCAGCGAGGTGAAGTCCTCCGGGCTCCAGGTCTTGCCCGGCCCGCCGGGGAACAGCGAGTCGCCGATGAACAGGTGGGTCACCCCGTCCGCGGTCAGCGCGAGGGCCACCGAACCGGGGGTGTGTCCGCGCAGCCCGATCACGTCGAAGGTCAGTTCGCCGACGGTGACGGTGTCGCCGTGCTCGATGACCTGATCGGGGGCCAGTGGCAGTTCGGCGCCGTCGACCGCGCTGGCGGCGGTGGGGCACTCGTAGCCGGCCTGGACGTCGGCCAGGGCCTGCCAGTGGTCGGGGTGCTGGTGGGTGGTGACGATCAGGGCCAGTCGCGGGGCGTGCTCGTCGACCAGCTGCACCAGCGTGCCGGCCTCGGCGGCCGCATCGATCAGCACCGACTCGCCGGTGCGCGAACAGGTGATCAGATAGGTGTTGTTGTCCATCTCGCCGACGGACGCCTTGATCATCACGGCGTCGCCGATGCGGCGCCGTTGCGCGGCCCCGTCGGTCCCGATGTCGCCGGTGTAGTCGTCGTCGATCGCCAGGGGTGTGCTCATTGCCCCGACGTTACCGCCCGTGGTCGGTGGAGACGAGCCGAAAAACCATTGTCGGTGATGCGAACTAGAGTGGGAGGTCGGTACCCCGGATGTGGAAGGACCGTCGTTGAGCGATCGGCTGATAGTGCGTGGCGCGCGGGAACACAACCTGCGCGGAGTGGATCTGGACATGCCCAGGGACGCGTTGATCGTGTTCACCGGCCTGTCCGGGTCGGGTAAGTCGTCGCTGGCCTTCGACACGATCTTCGCCGAGGGGCAGCGCCGCTACGTCGAATCGCTGTCGGCCTATGCGCGCCAGTTCCTCGGGCAGATGGACAAGCCCGACGTCGATTTCATCGAGGGGCTCTCCCCGGCGGTGTCGATCGACCAGAAGTCGACCAACCGCAACCCGCGCTCGACCGTCGGCACGATCACCGAGGTGCACGACTATCTGCGTCTGCTCTACGCCCGGGCCGGCACCGCGCACTGCCCGCAGTGCGGGGAGCGCATCGCCCGGCAGACCCCGCAGCAGATCGTCGACCAGGTGCTGGCGATGGAGTCCGGTCTGCGTTTCCAGGTGCTCGCCCCGGTGGTGCGCCACCGCAAGGGCGAGCACGTCGACCTGTTCGAACAGCTCAACGCGCAGGGTTTCGCCCGCGCCCGGGTCGACGGCCAGGTGCACCGCCTGGCCGAGCCGCCGAAGCTGAAGAAGCAGGAGTGGCACGACATCGACGTGGTCGTCGACCGGCTGGCGGTCAAGGACTCGGCCAAGCAGCGGCTGACCGACTCGGTGGAGACCGCGCTGCGGCTGGCCGACGGGATCGTGGCCTTCGAGTTCGTCGACCGCGACGAGTCCGACCCCGAGCGCGAACGCCGCTTCTCCGAGAAACTGGCCTGCCCCAACGGGCATGCGCTGGCCGTCGACGACCTCGAGCCGCGCTCGTTCTCGTTCAACTCGCCCTACGGCGCCTGCCCGGAGTGCGCGGGCCTGGGCATCCACAAGCAGGTCGACCCCGATCTGGTGGTGCCCGATCCGACCCGGTCGCTGGCCGACGGCGCGATCGCGCCCTGGGCCGGCGGGCACAGCGCCGAGTACTTCCAGCGGCTGCTCACCGGGCTGGCCGACGCGATGGAGTTCGACGTCGACACCCCCTGGGAGGACCTGCCCAAGAAGGTGCGCACCGCGGTGCTCGAGGGCAGCCACCACCAGGTGCACGTGAAGTACCGCAACCGGTACGGGCGCACCCGGTCCTACTACGCCGAGTTCGAGGGCGTGATGCCGTTCCTGCACCGCCGGCTCGACCAGACCGAGTCCGAGCTGATGAAGGACCGCTACGAGGGCTACATGCGCGATGTGCCCTGCCCGGCCTGTGGCGGGGCGCGGCTGCGCCCGGAGATCCTGTCGGTCACCGTCTCGGGCGCCGGCCGCGGCGAGATGTCCATCGCCG
Organism: Actinomycetes bacterium; assembly: GCA_021793835.1. Classification (GTDB taxonomy): domain Bacteria; phylum Actinomycetota; class Actinomycetes; order Mycobacteriales; family Mycobacteriaceae; genus Tomitella. Next base: position 3,045 of record JAJYRZ010000012.1, read on the forward strand.
AGGTGTCGGCGCTGTCGATCGGCGACTGCGCCGAATTCCTCGGCTCGCTCACCCTCGGGGTGCGCGAGGAGGCGATCGCCGGCCAGGTGCTGCGCGAGATCCAGGCCCGCCTGGGCTTCCTGCTCGACGTCGGGCTGGAATACCTCTCGCTCGACCGGGCCGCGGCCACCCTGTCCGGCGGGGAGGCCCAGCGCATCCGGCTGGCCACCCAGATCGGTTCCGGGCTGGTGGGCGTGCTGTACGTGCTCGACGAACCGTCGATCGGGCTGCACCAGCGGGACAACCGCCGCCTGCTCGACACGCTCACCCGGCTGCGCGATCTGGGCAACACGCTCATCGTCGTCGAACACGACGAGGACACCATCCGCTCGGCGGACTGGATCGTCGACATCGGCCCGCTGGCCGGTGAGCACGGCGGCAGGATCGTGCACAGCGGCGACTTCGCGGGCCTGCTGACCGCCTCCGAATCGCTGACCGGCGACTATCTGGCCGGGCGCAAGGCGATCCCGGTGCCCACCGAGCGCCGGCAGATCGACCGCGCACGCGTCCTGACCGTGCGCGGGGCCCGGGAGAACAACCTGCGCGACATCGACGTCGAGTTCCCGCTCGGGGTGCTGACCACCGTCACGGGCGTGTCCGGGTCGGGCAAGTCCACCCTGGTCAACACGATCCTGGCCACCACCTTGGCCAACAAGCTCAACGGAGCCCGGCAGGTGCCGGGCCGGCATCGGCGCATCGACGGGCTCGAGCATCTCGACAAGCTCGTCCAGGTCGACCAGTCGCCGATCGGACGCACCCCGCGGTCGAACCCGGCCACCTACACGGGCGTGTTCGACAAGATCCGCACCCTGTTCGCCCAGACCACCGAGGCGAAGGTGCGCGGCTACCAGCCGGGCCGGTTCTCGTTCAACATCAAGGGCGGTCGCTGCGAGGCCTGCTCCGGCGACGGCACGCTGAAGATCGAGATGAACTTCCTGCCCGACGTCTACGTGCCGTGCGAGGTGTGCCACGGGGCCCGGTACAACCGGGAGACCCTCGAGGTGCACTACAAGGGCAAGACGATCGCCGAGGTGCTCGACATGCCGATCGAGGAGGCGGCCGGGTTCTTCGAGCCGATCACCTCGATCCACCGGTACCTCAAGACCCTGGTCGACGTCGGCCTGGGCTACGTCCGGCTCGGCCAGCCCGCACCGACCCTGTCGGGCGGGGAGGCCCAGCGGGTCAAGCTCGCCGCCGAACTGCAGAAGCGCTCGACCGGGCGCACCGTCTACGTGCTCGACGAGCCGACCACGGGCCTGCACTTCGAGGACATCGACAAGCTGCTCGGGGTGATCGGCGGACTGGTCGACAAGGGCAACACGGTCATCGTCATCGAGCACAACCTGGACGTGATCAAGACGGCCGATCACGTGATCGACATGGGGCCCGAGGGCGGGGCGGGCGGCGGCACCGTCGTCGCCGAGGGCACCCCGGAGCAGGTGGCCGCCGAGACGGCCAGCCACACCGGGACCTACCTGCGCGAGGCGCTGGCGGCGGTCACGGCGCGCTGATCGCCTCCAGCGGGTCGGTGCGCGCCGCCCGCGCGGCCGGCCACAACGCGGCCAGCACGCCGACCACCCCGGCACCGAGCACCATCGCCGCGGCCTGCCCCCAGGGCACCGCGAGCACCTCGATGCCCTCATCGCGCAGCACGTGCACGAACAGCGCGCCGAAGCCGAGCCCCATCGCCACCCCGAGCAGCGCCCCGTAGACCGCGATGAGGACCGATTCGCCGTAGACCATGCGGCGGATCTGCGCGCGCGTGGTGCCCAGGGCGCGCAGCATGCCGATCTCCCGGCGCCGCTCGACCATCGACAGCGCGAGCGTGTTGACGATCCCCAGCGCGGCGATCACCACCGCGAGCGAGAGCAGCCCGTAGAGCACGGCCAGCATCTGATCGAGTTGGCGGCCCTGCTCGCCGACCAGTTCGTCGGCCGTCTGCACCTTGACCACCAGGAAGGGGTCGGAGGCCTTAGTCACCGCCTGCTGCACCGCGGCCGGATCGGCGCCGGGGACGGCGTCGATCAACACCAGGATGTCGACCGCGAACATCGGCGGGACGAGGTCCGCGTAGGCGTCGGCGCCGACGATCCAGTCGCCGAGCACCGGATTGTCCGGATACACCCCGGCCACGGTCACGGCGACGTCGGTGTCGTCCGGCCCGCGAACCGTGACGGACGTGCCCGGCTGCCAGTCGTGGTCCGCGGCGGCCGATGCGGACACGAGCATGCCGTCGCCGGGCAGCTCCGCGGTGCCGTCGCTGACCGACACGTCCAGCAGCTTCGCCAGCGGACCGGTGGCACCGAGCCCGGAGACCTCACGGCCGTCGATGGTGCCGCGCACCCCGTGCAGACGGACCACGTCGCCCACGTCGTCGACCCGCAGGACCTGATCCAGCGCCGAGGTCGGCACACCGCGGTGGCCCTCGGCGGAGACGATCAGATCGGCGCGCACCCCGGTGTCGACCATCGACGCCAGCGAGGCCCGGGCCGAGGAGCCGAAGACCGCGACCGTGGCGACCAGCATCATCCCCAGGGTCAGCGCGAATGCGGTCGCGGCGGTGCGATGCGGATTGCGGACCGCGTTGGTGCGGGCGAGCCGGCCGAGCACCCCGAGCCGGGTCAGCGGCGCGCCGAGCACGCGGACGGCCGGACCGGCCAGTGCGGGCCCGAGCAGCAGCACCGCGGTGATCAGGGCGGCGGCCCCGATCCCGACCGCCCCGGCGGTGGTGGCGGTGCGGCCGAGTCCGACACCGCCGGTGATCAGGCCCGCGGCCGCGATCGCCAGCACGATCAGCCCCGCGCCGGTGCGCAGTCGGCTCGGCCCGTCCGCGGAGGTCAGTCCGGCCCGCATGGCCGCCACCGGCGGGATGCGACCCGCGCGGGCGGCCGGGGCCCAGGCGCTGACCACGGTCACCACGATGCCGACCGCGAGCGTGAGCACCACGGTGCGTCCGCGCAGCGCCAGCGGGCCGGTGGGCAGACCGACGTCGGCGGCGGTGAGCACCGCGCGCAGCCCGTAGGCCAGTCCGATCCCGCTGCCCAGACCGATCACCGCGCCGATCGCCCCGACCAGCAGGGCCTCGCCGAGCACCGAGGAGGTCACCTGACGCCGGCCCGCGCCGATGGCACGCAGCAGGGCGAGTTCGCGCAGCCGCTGGGCGACGATCATCGCGAAGGTGTTGTAGATGATGAACGCCCCGACCACCAGTGCGATGGCGCCGAAGGCGAATAGGAAGTAGTTGACGAAGCGCAGCGCCTCATCCAGGTTCGCCTGGGTCTCGGCGCGGATCTGCGCACCGGTGCGGACCTCGAAGGCCCCGTCGTCGCCGATCGCCTGGGCGATCCGGTCGCGCAGCACCTGCGCGGTGACGCCGTGGTCCGCGGCGATCTGCACCGACTGCACGTGCCCGCCGTCAGTGAACAGTTCCTCGGCCTGATCGGGATCGAACAGCACCCCGACGAAGCCACCGGTGTCGGTGGGGGTGCGGTACACCCCGACCAGCTCCACCTCCTGCAGACCGCGGCTGGGCACGAGCACCTCGGTGCGGTCGCCGAGGGCGAGCCCGGCCTGCCTCACGGCCCCGTCGTTGAGCGCGATCTGCCCCGGCGCGGCCGGCGCCCGGCCGTCGACGATGTCCACCGCCGGGCCGACCGTCTGGTCGGCGGGCAGGTGGGCCATGCCGGTGCTCGGGGCGCCGCCGGACTGCACGGGGGCGCCGTCGGCGTCGACGAGCACCACCGGGCCCTCCACCTGCGGGGCGACCACTGCGGCGCCGGGCACCTCGGCGATCCGGGCCACGGTCTCGTGTGGCACCCCGGCCCCGCCGCGGGTCTGCGGGCGCACCCCGACGTCGACGCCCTCGGCGACGCCGTCGAAGATCTCGTCGAACGCCCGGTGCAGGGTGTCGGTGAACACGAAGGAGCCGGCGACGAAGGCGGTGCCGAGCACCACCGAGATCACCGTGAGCAGCAGACGCACCCGGTGGGCGAGCAGGTTGCGCACCCCCACCCGGGCCAGGGCCGGCAGCCGCGGCCTCGAACGGCTCACCGCTGCTCCGAACCGGAGAGCCGGGCCAGGATGCGCGCCGGGGTGGGCGCGGTCAGTTCGCCGTCGATCAGCCCGTCACGCAGGAACACCACCCGGTCGGCCACCGCGGCGGCCTGCGGGTCATGGGTGACCATCACCACGGTCTGCGCGGAGTCGTCGACCGCGGCGCGCAGGATCGCCAGCACCTCCGCCGAGGAGCGGGTGTCGAGGTTGCCGGTCGGTTCGTCGGCGAACAGGATGTCCGGCGCGCCCACCAGCGCGCGGGCGCACGCCACCCGCTGCTGCTGTCCGCCCGACATCTCGGCGGGCAGATGCGTCATCCGGTCGCGCAGCCCCAGGGCGCCGACGACCTCGTCGACCCGGGCCGGATCCAGCCGGCGTCCGGCGATGTCCGCGGGCAGGGTGATGTTCTCCCGCGCGGTGAGGGTCGGCACCAGGTTGAAGGCCTGGAACACGAAGCCGATCCGGTCCCGGCGCAGCCGGGTCAGCTCCTTGTCCGACATCCCGGACAGCGCCGTCTCACCGATGCGGACCTCGCCGCCGTCGGCGCGGTCCAGACCGGCCAGGCAGTGCAGCAGGGTGGACTTGCCCGAACCGGACGGGCCCATGATCGCGGTGAACCGTCCCGCGGCCAGATCCAGGTCGACCCCGCGCAGCGCGGTCACCCGTGCCGGTCCGGTGCCGTAGTGCCGGACCAGCGCCGTGGCGGAGGCCGCCGGGGAGGCGGAGGCGGAAGCGGTGGCGGTCATCGTCTGCTCACCCGACCCGTCCGGTGCCGGTCAGCGGACCGGGCCGGTGAACTTCTCACCCGGCCCCTCACCGGGCTCGTCGGGGAAGGCCGAGGCCTCGCGGAAGGCGCGCTGGAGCGACTGCAGTCCGTCGCGCATCGGCGCCGCGTGCGGGCCGAGGTACTCGGCGGTGGAGGTGACCAGCGCGGCCAGGCCGGTGATCAGCCGGCGGGCCTCGTCGAGATCGCGGTGGGGGGATTGGTCCGGGTCCTCGTCGGCCAGGCCGAGCTTCTCGGCGGCGGCGCTCATGATCATCACCGACGCGCGCGAGATCACCTCGACGGCGGGGATGTCCGCCATCTCGCGCACGGGGGCGTCGTCGGCGGCGGGGTGGGACTGGGTCTGATCGCTCATGCCTGGTATCGTCGCACCTACGACCGTCCCCGGAACTTCCGGGGGCAGCAAGTGGAGCCCCGCTCCCACCCTCCGACGACGGTGTGACCTCCGTGTCACCGACGGTCGGCTGGTCCGGTCCACCGCAGCGGTCTCGGCTGCGGACGCCGCGAGGCGTTCCGCTCCCGGCCGCGACGGCCGACGCCCTCCACGAGAGGGCGGGCGCGCTGCGGAGGGACGCCTGACAACGGGGCCCCGCGTACGGCGATTCGTCACTGACGAGCCGCACGGCCGGGGCCTGCGTCATGTCTACCGGCGTCCGGGTCGGATCGGCAGAAGGGCGTACGCGGCGGGGCTGCACCGGTTGCACCACGGGAGTACCTGTGAAAAACCAACCGAGGAGGGCCCATCAGCGCTGACACCCGCATCAACGATCGCATCCGCGTCCCCGAAGTCCGTCTTGTCGGACCCGGCGGGGAGCAGGTCGGGATCGTGCGTGTTGAAGATGCACTGCGGCTGGCGCAGGAGGCGGATCTCGACCTGGTCGAGGTCGCACCCAACGCCCGCCCGCCGGTGTGCAAGATCATGGACTACGGCAAGTTCAAGTACGAGGCCGCGCAGAAGGCGCGCGAATCGCGCAAGAACCAGCAGCAGACGGTGATCAAGGAGCAGAAGCTCCGCCCGAAGATCGACCCGCACGATTACGAGACCAAGAAGCGGAACGTGGTGCGCTTCCTGGAGTCCGGTTCCAAGGTCAAGGTCACGATCATGTTCCGCGGCCGCGAGCAGTCCCGCCCCGAGCTGGGCTTCCGACTGCTCCAGCGGCTCGCCGAGGACATCGAGGACCTGGGCTTCGTGGAGACCCCGGCGCGTCAGGACGGGCGCAACATGACGATGGTCGTCGCACCGCACCGCACCGGCAAGGGCGGACGCAGCGGCGGACAGCAGGGTGGGGGACGGCGTCGGGAGCAGCGTGCCGACACCGTCGCCGAGACGCAGGACTGATCTGCTTCCACCGATCGGTCACCGCACGACGCGACCACCCGCGCGGGGCATGCGCTCCGCGCGGGGGTAACCAACCAATGTAAGGACTGAGAACACCATGGCACCTAAGCCGAAGAGCCATTCGGGCGCGGGCAAGCGCTTCAAGGTCACCGGCAGCGGCAAGATCCGCCGCGAGAAGGCCAACCGTCGCCACCTGCTCGAGCACAAGTCCTCGCGGCGCAAGCGTCGCCTGGACGGCACCACCGACGTCGCCCCGGCCGACGTCCGGCGCGCCAAGCGCATGCTCGGCCTCTGACACAGACCCGGCACACCCCCGAACCACCACCCGGGCGCGGCTGTTCTCCAGCCCTGCGCCCCCGAGATCGATTGGATCCAACCGATGGCACGCGTGAAGAGAGCGGTCAACGCCCACAAGAAGCGCCGCACGGTCCTCGAGTCCGCCAAGGGCTACCGGGGCCAGCGCTCGCGGCTGTACCGCAAGGCCAAGGAGCAGATGCTCCACTCGGTGACCTACCAGTACCGCGACCGCAAGGCGCGCAAGGGCGACTTCCGCAAGCTGTGGATCACCCGCATCAACGCCGCGGCCCGCGCGAACGACATGACCTACAACCGCTTCATCCAGGGCCTGAAGGCCGCGGAGGTCGAGGTCGACCGTAAGAACCTGGCCGAGCTGGCCGTCAACGACCCGGAGGCCTTCGCCTCGCTGGTGGCGGTGGCCAAGGCCGCGCTGCCCGAGGACGTCAACGCGCCGGCCGGCGCGTAACGGGTGGCCGAACACCTCGCACGGAGACGACCCGCGGCACCGCTGACCGAGCGGACGCCGCGGGTCGTCTCTGCCTGCAAGCTCCATCGCGGCGCCGCCCGGCGCCGGCACGGGGCGTTTCTGGCCGAGGGCGCGAACGCGGTCGGTGCGGCGCTGGCCCACGGCCGGGTACGCGAGGTGTTCGTCGCCGAGAGCGCTGAGGACCGCTTCACCGGCGAGCTCGCCGCGGCGGCCGCGCAGCAGATCCCGGTGTGGCCGGTCACCGACCGGGCCATGGCCGGGCTGTCGCAGACCGTCACCCCGCCCGGACTGGTCGCGGTGTGCGAGCCGGTGACCGTGCCGGTGGCCGACGCACTGGGCCCGGCACCGCGCCTGGTGGCCGCTCCCGTGCACATCGCCGACCCGGGCAACACCGGCACGGTGATCCGACTGGCCGATGCGATGGGTGCCGATGCGGTGGTCTTCGCCGGCGACGGTGTCGACCCGCACAACGGCAAGGCGGTGCGCGCCTCGGCCGGTTCGCTGTTCCATCTGCCGATCGCCCGCGAACGCGACGTCGGTGCCGCAGTGGCGGCCCTGCGCGGTGCCGGACTGCAGATCCTGGCCACCGCCGCGGACGGCGAGGTCGACCTGGACACCGCGGACGAGGTGCTGGCCCGGCCGACGGCCTGGCTGCTGGGCAACGAGGCGCACGGGCTCGATCCGGAGCTGGCGGCGGCCGCCGACCACCGGGTGGCGATCCCGATCCGCGGGCGGGCCGAATCGCTGAACCTGGCCAGTGCCGCCGCGATCTGCCTGCACGCCTCGGCGCGCGCTCAGGCCCGATCCGCCGACCGCTGACCGGGCCCGGTCCCATACGATGAACCCCACGGCGACGCCGGGCACCCCGGCGCGCCGAATCCGACGACGAGGAGTGGATCCGAAGGTGTCCGACAGCACCGCCGATACGGCCGCGATCGACTATTCCGAACAGGCGCTCGCCGCGGCGACCGACGCCGCGCTCGCCGATTTCGAGGCGGCGGCCGACCTGGAGGCCCTGGCCGGGGCCCGGAGCCGGCACCTCGGCGACCACGGGACGCTGCCGCAGGCCAAGCGCGGTCTGGGCACGCTGCCCAAGGCCGACCGCAAGGACGCCGGCAAGGCCGTCAACCAGGCGATGGGCCGGATCAACGCGGCGCTGGCCGCGCGCCGGAAGGTGCTCGAGGCCGAACGCGACGCCGCGGTGCTCGTCGCCGAGACCGTCGACGTCACCGCCGTGCCCGACCGGCGCCCGCGCGGGGCCCGCCATCCGATCACCCTGATCGGCGAGCAGGTCGCCGACGTGTTCGTGGCCATGGGCTGGGAGGTCGCCGACGGGCCCGAGGTCGAGTCGGAGTACTTCAACTTCGATGCGCTGAACTTCCTGCCCGACCATCCGGCGCGCACCATGCAGGACACCTTCCACATCGAACCGGAATCCGCCCGGCAGGTGCTGCGCACGCACACCTCCCCGGTGCAGATCCGCACCATGCTCGACCGGGAGCCCCCGCTGTACGTGGTGTGCCCGGGGCGCACGTTCCGCACCGACGAACTCGACGCCACCCACACCCCGGTCTTCTCCCAGGTCGAGGGCCTGGCGATCGACGAGGGGCTGACGATGGCGAACCTCAAGGGCACGCTCGACGCCTTCGCGCGCGCCCTGTTCGGTCCCGACACCGCCACCCGGATGCGGCCCAACTTCTTCCCGTTCACCGAGCCGTCGGCCGAGGTGGACGTGTGGTTCCCGAAGAAGAAGGGCGGCGCCGGCTGGGTGGAGTGGGGCGGCTGCGGCATGGTCGATCCGCACGTGCTGATCGCCTGCGGCATCGACCCGGACCAGTACACCGGTTTCGCCTTCGGCATGGGCCTGGAGCGCACGCTGCAGTTCCGCAACGGGATCGCCGACATGCGCGACATCGTCGAGGGGGATGTGCGCTTCGGCCTGCCCTTCGGCATCGAAGGCTGACACAGCAGGTCTCGAACCTCCGGCCCGCGGGCCGGAAGCGAGCATCCCGGTCGCGGGCGTGAAGACCGGGCAGGACATTTTCCGAAAGGGCGGATGACGACGTGCGAGTGGCGCAATCGTGGGTGACCGAGATCGTGGCGCGCGGTGCCGCGGACTGGCAGGTGGACGCCGCGGAACTGGACGAGGCCTTCGTGCGGGTGGGCCTGGAGGTCGAGGAGGCCGAGGCCATCCCGGCCACCACCGGCCCGCTGGTGCTCGGCCGGGTCGAGAAGATCACCGAGCTGACCGAGTTCCGCAAGCCGATCCGGCACTGCCTGGTCGACGTCGGTGAGGAGCAGCCGCGCTCGATCGTGTGCGGGGCGCAGAACTTCGCGGTCGGCGACCTGGTGGTCGTCGCGCTGCCCGGCGCGGTGCTGCCCGGCGACTTCACGATCGCCAGCCGTAAGACCTACGGGCACATCTCGGACGGGATGATCTGCTCGGGCGCCGAACTCGGCCTGGGCGCCGACCACTCCGGCATCCTGGTGCTCGAGGACGCGCTCGGAGTCCCGGGCGATCCGGCCGCGCCGGTGCTGGGCCTTGACGACACCGTGTTCGAACTCGCGGTCACCCCCGACCGCGGCTACTGCCTGAGCCTGCGCGGACTCGGTCGCGAGATCGCCTGCGGGGCCGACCTGCCATTCGCCGATCCGGCCGAGATCAGCCCGTCCGAGATCACCGGTCCCTCGCGCGGGATCGATCTGCGCCCCGACACCGGGGCGAGCCGGTTCGTGCTGCGCGAGGTGCGCGGGATCGATCCGCAGGCCCGCACCCCCTGGTGGCTGTGCCGCCGACTGCTGCTGGCCGGCATCCGGCCGATCTCGCCTGCGGTGGACGTGACCAACTACGTCATGCTCGAGCTCGGTCAGCCGCTGCACGCCTTCGACGCCGACACCGTCGCAGGCGACCTGGTGGTCCGGCGCGCCGCGGCCGGCGAGACGCTGACCACCCTCGACGACACCGAACGCACCCTGGACGCCGAAGACGTGGTGATCTGCGACGACACCGGGCCGATCTCGCTGGCCGGGGTGATGGGCGGGGCGTCGACGGAGGTCTCGGACACCACGGTGGACGTGCTGCTCGAAGGTGCCTGCTGGGATCCGCTGGCGATCTTCCGCACCGTGCGCCGGCACAAGCTGCCCAGTGAGGCCGCGCGCCGCTACGAACGTCACGTCGACCCGGCCGTGGCCGGGGCGGCCGTCGAACGGGCGGCCCGGCTGCTGGTCGAGATCGCCGGCGGCGAGATCACCGCGCTGTGCACCGACGTGGGCGAGGTCCCGCAGCCTGCGCCGGTGACGATGGAGCTGACCCTGCCGGACCGGGTGGCCGGGGTCGAATACGCCACCGGGGCGGCTGCACACCGGCTCATCCAGGTCGGCTGCACGGTCGAGTTCGGGGTCTCGCCCGACGGCGCGCAGACGCTCACCGCGGTGCCGCCGACCTGGCGGCCCGACCTGACCCGGCCCGCCGACCTGGTCGAGGAGGTGCTGCGCCTGGAGGGACTCGACCGGATCCCGTCGGTGCTGCCCGCCGCCACCGCCGGCCGGGGCCTGAGCCCGCGGCAGCGGCGCCGCCGGGCCGTGGGCCGGGCGCTGGCCTACGACGGCTACGTCGAGATCCAGCCGACGCCCTTCCTGCCCGCCGGGGTCTTCGACACCTGGCAGCTGGCCGCGGACGATCCGCGCCGGATCACCACCCGGGTGCTCAACCCGCTGGAGTCCGAGCGGCCCGAACTGGCGACCACTCTGCTGCCGGCGCTGCTGGAGACCACCGCGCGCAACATCGCGCGCGGGCGGCGCGACCTGGCCCTGTTCGCCGTCGCCCAGGTGGTGCGGCCCGCGACCTCCGAGCCCGGCCCGGCACCGGTGCCCACGGTCACCGAACGCGCCGACGACGCGGTGCTCGCCGAGGTCGACGCCGCGCTGCCGGCCCAGCCGGTGCATGTGGCCGCGGTGCTCACCGGCCTGCGTGATCCGCGCGGGCCGTGGGGCCCGGGACGGGTGGCCGATGTGCACGACGCGGTGGCCGCCGCCCGCACCATCGGCGATGCGGCCGGTGTGCAGATCGTGCCGGTCGCCGCCCAGTACGCGCCCTTCCATCCGGGACGCTGCGCAGCCCTCGAGGTCGACGGGACGGTCGTGGGCCATGCTGGCGAGCTGCATCCGGCGGTGCTCGAACGCGCCGGGCTGCCGGCGCGCACCTGCGCACTCGAACTGGATCTGGACGCACTGCCGTACGCGGAGAACCTGCCCGCACCGGCGGTGTCGGCCTATCCGCCGGTGCTCCAGGACGTGGCACTGGTGGTCGAGGAAGGTGTGCCGGCCGCCGCGGTGGAGGCCGCGCTGCGCACCGGGGCGGGGGAGCTGCTCGAGGACGTGGAGCTGTTCGACGTCTACACCGGAGACCAGGTCGGCCAGGGCCGCAAATCGCTGGCCTACGCGCTGCGCTTCCGCGCCGCCGACCGCACGTTGACCGAGGACGAGGCCTCCGAGGCCCGCCAGGGTGCGATCGCCGAAGCCGGCCGGGCGGTGGGCGCCGAACTGCGCGCCTGACCGCAGCGAAGACACCGCCGACACCGGCCGGGCCCGCCGCACCGAAGCGGGCCCGGCCGGTGTTTGCATGATCATTCATGGCCGTGCATAATCGGTGGTATGACTATCTCGGTGGCGGTGGCCGGTGCCAGCGGTTACGCGGGCGGGGAGATCCTGCGTCTGCTGCTGGACCATCCGGCGGTGGCGGACGGACGGCTGCGGATCGGGGCGCTGACCGGCGGCTCGAACGCAGGAGAGAACTTCGGCGGACTCCAGCCGCATCTGGTGCCGCTGGCCGACCGGACGCTGGAGGCGACGAACGAGCAGACCCTGGCCGGGCACGACGTGGTCTTCCTGGCCCTGCCGCACGGCGCCTCCGCGGAGGTCGCCGCATACCTGCCCGACGACGTGCTGATCATCGACTGCGGGGCCGACTTTAGGCTCGAGGACCCGGCGCACTGGGCCGACTACTACGGCGGTGAGCACGCGGGGCACTGGCCCTACGGGCTGCCCGAACTGCTCGACAACCGCGCTCAGCTGCGCAGTGCCCGGCGCATCGCGGTGCCCGGCTGCTTCCCGACCACCGCGACCGTGGCGATGGCCCCGGCCGCGGCGGCCGGCCTGATCGACCCGCACGTCACGGTCGTGGCGGTCACCGGTGCCTCGGGGGCGGGCAGGTCGCTGCGCCCCGATCTGCTCGGCTCGGAGGTGATGGGCTCGGTCCGTCCCTACGGGGTCGGCGGTGCGCACCGGCACACCCCGGAGATGATCCAGAACCTGTCGAAGGTCGCCGACGCCGACGTGGCGGTGTCCTTCACCCCGGTGCTCGCGCCGATGGCGCGCGGCATCCTGGCCACCTGCACCGCGGGCACCACCGCGACCGAGGCCGAGGTGCGCGCCGCCTACGAGCAGGCCTACGCCGACGAGCCGTTCGTGCACCTGCTGCCCGAAGGCCGGCTCCCGCAGACCTCGGCGGTGCTCGGCTCGAACATGGTGCACGTGCAGGTGGTGGTCGACGAGCGGGCCGGACGCCTGGTGGCCATGGCCGCGCTGGACAACCTGACCAAGGGCACCGCGGGCGGCGCGGTGCAGTCGATGAACCTCGCCCTCGGACTGGACGAGTCCGCGGGCCTGAGCCGGGCGGGAGTGGCGCCGTGACCGAGACGACGGCCGACGACGGCGGTTTCCTGCACGAGCAGGCGCGCACCGCGGTGGTGCGCAACCAGGGTGTGACCGGCCCGGCCGGCTTCAAGGCCTCCGGGGTGGCCGCGGGCATCAAGGCCTCCGGCGGTCCGGACGTGGCGCTGGTGGTCAACGAGGGCCCCGACTTCGTCGCGGCCGGGGTGCTCACGGCCAACAAGATCCAGGCCGCACCCGTCCAGTGGTGCCGGAAGATCCTGCCCGCGGGCCGGCTGCGCGCGGTCGTGCTCAACTCGGGCGGGGCCAACGCGTGCACCGGACCGGGCGGCTACGACGACACCGTGGCCACCGCGCAGCACGCCGCACAGCTGCTCAGCACCTGGGGCTCGGCGACCGAACCCGAAGAGGTCGCGGTGTGCTCGACCGGTCTGATCGGCGACCGGCTGCCGATGGACGCGCTGCGCGCCGGGGTGCGCGAGGCGGTGCACGAGCTCGGCGGCGGCATCGTCGGCGGCGCCGAGGCCGCGCACGCGATCATGACCACCGACACCGTGGCCAAGCAGGCCGCGGTGCACCACGAGGGACTGTGGAACGTCGGCGGCATGGCCAAGGGCGCGGGCATGCTCGCCCCCTCGCTGGCCACCATGCTGGTGGTGTTGACCACCGATGCGGCCGTCGATCAGCAGATGCTCGACGCGGCGCTGCGCGCGGCGACCCGGCTGACCTTCGACCGGCTCGACGTCGACGGGGCGATGAGCACCAACGACACCGTGCTGCTGCTGTCGTCGGGCGCCTCGGGCTACGAGCCGAGCCAGGCCGAGCTCGACGCCGCGGTGCTCGCGGTGTGCGACGACCTGGCCACCCAGCTCATGGCAGACGCCGAAGGGGTGACCAAGCGCGTGCACATCACCGTGCGCGGCGCGGTGAGCGAGGACGAGGCGCTCGTCGGCGCCCGCGCCCTGGCCCGGGACTCGCTGGTCAAGACCGCGCTGTTCGGTTCCGATCCGAACTGGGGGCGGGTGCTCGCCGCGATCGGCGCGGCCCCGATCGAACTCGATCCCGAGAAGATCGCGGTGTTCTTCAACGGCGCCCCGGTCTGCGTCGACGGCCAGGGCGCACCCGGTGCGCGCGAGGTCGACCTGTCGGGCGCCGACATCGCCATCGTCGTCGACCTGGCGGTCGGTGAGGCCGAGGCGACGGTGCGTACCACCGATCTGTCGCACGGCTACGTCGAAGAGAACTCGGCCTACTCCTCGTGAGCGCCGCTGAGGAAGGGACCGGATCGATGGAATCCGCGGACGAACGCCAGGTCTCCCCGGCGCTGCGCATGCTCACCGCGCTGGACAAGGCCCACGTGCTGGCCGAGGCGCTGCCGTGGCTGCAGCGCTTCCAGGGCCGACGCGTGGTGATCAAGTACGGCGGCAACGCCATGGTCGACGACGAGCTCAAGGCCGCGTTCGCCGCCGACATGGTGTTCCTGCGCACCGTCGGCATCCAGCCGATCGTCGTGCACGGCGGGGGCCCGCAGATCAACCAGATGCTCTCGCGACTGGGCATCGAGGGCGACTTCCGCGGCGGCTTCCGCGTCACCACCCCCGAGGTGATGGACGTGGTGCGCATGGTGCTGTTCGGTCAGGTCGGCCGCGAACTGGTCGGGCTGATCAACGCGCACGGTCCCTACGCCGTCGGCATCTCGGGCGAGGACGCGGGACTGTTCACCGCCCGTCAACGCCAGGTGCTCGTCGACGGGATCGCCACCGACATCGGCCTGGTCGGCGACATCGTCTCGGTGGACCCGGAGGCGGTGGTCGACCTGATCGAGGCCGGCCGCATCCCGGTGGTCTCCACCATCGCCCCCGACGAGCACGGGGTGGTGCACAACATCAACGCCGACACCGCCGCCGGGGCGCTGGCCGCCGCGGTGGGGGCGGAGAAGCTGGTGATCCTCACCGACGTCGAAGGCCTGTACACCTCGTGGCCGGACCGTGACTCGCTGGTCGACCGCATCGACGTCGGCGCGGTCGAAGAGCTGCTGCCCGGGCTGGACGCCGGGATGGTGCCGAAGATGGAGGCGTGCGCGCGTGCCGTGCGCGGCGGGGTGCCCAGCGCCCACATCATCGACGGCCGGCTCGCCCACTCCGTCCTGCTCGAACTGCTCACCGCCGAAGGGATCGGCACCATGGTCACCGCCGAAGAGGAGACGCACCGATGACCGCACCGCTGCAGCATCGCTGGGCCACATCGCTGATGGACACCTACGGCACCCCGCCGGCCGCGCTGGTCTCCGGCTCCGGCGCCGTGGTCGTCGACGCCGACGGACGCGAATACCTCGACCTTCTGGCCGGCATCGCCGTCAACAGCCTCGGCCACGGACACCCCGGGGTGACCGAGGCGGTCACCACCCAGATCGGCCGCCTGGGACACGTGTCGAACCTGTACATCGCCCAGCCGCCCCTGGAACTGGCCGAGAAGCTGCTGGCGTCCCTCGGCCGCGAGGGCCGGGTGTTCCTGTGCAACTCCGGGGCCGAGGCCAACGAGGCCGCGATGAAGATCGCCCGGCGCACGGGCCGGACGAAGATCGTCACCGCCGAGAACGGTTTCCACGGCCGCACCATGGGGGCGCTGGCCCTGACCGGCCAGCCCGATAAGCGCGCCCCGTTCGAACCGGTCGTGCCCGGGGTGCAGTACGTGCCCTACGGCGATGTGGACGCACTCGCCGCCGCGGTCGACGACGAGACGGCCGCGGTGCTGCTCGAACCGATCCAGGGCGAGCACGGGGTCATCGTGCCCCCGCCGGGCTATCTGGCGGCCGCCCGCGAGATCACCGCCCGGCACGGCGCCCTGCTCATGCTCGACGAGGTGCAGACCGGGATCGGGCGCACGGGCCGGATGTTCGCCCACCAGGCCGACGGGATCACCCCCGATGTGATCACCCTGGCCAAGGGGCTCGGCGGGGGACTGCCGATCGGGGCGACCATCGCCCTCGGCCCGGCCGCCGACCTGCTCACCCCCGGCCAGCACGGCACCACCTTCGGCGGCAACCCGGTGTGCAGCGCGGCCGCGCTGGCGGTGCTTCAGACCATCGAGTCCGAGGACCTGCTCGGCCACGTCGCCGGGCTCGGCAAGACCATCGCCACCGAGATCGAGGCGCTGGGTCACCCGCTGATCGACCACGTGCGCGGGGCCGGACTGCTGCTGGGCATCGTGCTCTCCGCACCGATCGCCAAGGCGGCCGAACCGGTGGCGCGCGCCCACGGCTATCTGCTCAACGCACCGGCCGAGGACGTGCTGCGCATCGTCCCGCCGCTGGTGCTGACCGAAGACCAGGCGCGCCGCTTCGTCGCCGACCTGCCCGCGGTGCTCGAGGCGGCGCAGAAGGAGACGGCCCGGTGACCCGACACTTCCTGCGCGACGACGACCTGAGCCCGGCCGAACAGGGTGAGGTGCTCGCCCTGGCCGCCGAACTCAAGGCCGACCGCCACTCCCGCACCCCGCTGGCCGGGCCGCGCTCGGTGGCGGTGATCTTCGACAAGACCTCCACCCGCACCCGGATGTCGTTCGACGTCGGCATCACCGAGCTCGGCGGGCACGCGATGATCATGGACGCCGCGGCCACCCAGATCGGCAAGGGCGAGACGATCGAGGACACGGCCAAGGTGATGAGCCGGTTCGTGGACATGGTCGTGTGGCGCACCTTCGGTCAGGAGCGCGTCGAGGCGTTCGCCGCGGCCGCCACCGTGCCGCTGATCAACGCGCTGACCGACCAGTTCCACCCCTGCCAGGTGCTCGCCGATCTGCAGACCATCCGCGAACACAAGGGCGGCACCGAGGGACTGAAGCTGACCTACCTGGGCGACGGCGCCAACAACATGGCGCACTCGCTGATGCTCGGCGGGGTCACCGCGGGCGTGGAGGTCACCGTCGGCGCCCCGGCCGGATTCACCCCCGACCCGGCGGTGCTCGCGGCCGCCGAGGCGCGCGCAGCACAGACCGGCGCCGCGGTGCGGGTGACCGAGGACCCGGCCGCCGCCGCGCGCGGGGCCGACGTGCTGGTCACCGACACCTGGGTGTCGATGGGGCAGGAGGACGACGGGATCGACCGGCAGGCGCCGTTCCGGCCCTTCCAGCTCGGTGCCGAACTGATCGACCTGGCCGACCCGGAGGCGATCGTCATGCACTGCCTGCCGGCCTACCGCGGCCAGGAGATCACCGCCGAGGCGATCGACGGGCCGCGCTCGGTGGTCTTCGACGAGGCGGAGAACCGGCTGCATGCACAGAAGGCGCTGATGGCCTGGCTGCTGGAGCAGCGGTGACCACCGGGGCCGCGGCGGTGCCGCCGACCCGGGCGGGACGCCAGGCGGTGATCGTCGAGCTGCTCGGCCGCCACGAGGTGCGCAGCCAGCCCGAACTCCAGCAGCTGCTCGGCGAGATGGGCATCGAGGCCACCCAGGCCACCATCTCCCGTGATCTCGACGAGATCGGCGCGGTCAAGACCCGCGGGGCCGACGGCACCGCGCGTTACGTCATCGACGACGATCCGGCGCCTCAGCGGGCGGGCGCCGGCGCGCGTGAACGCCTGGGCCGGCTGCTGGCCGAACTGCTGGTCGGTGCGGACGCCGACGGCAACCTGGCGGTGCTGCGCACCCCGCCCGGTGCGGCCTCCTTCCTGGCCGCGGCCCTGGACCGGGCCGGGCTCGAGGAGATCGTGGGCACCATCGCCGGGGACGACACGATCCTGGTGGTCGCGCGCAGCCCGGTCACCGGGGCCGAACTGGCCGGCAGGCTCCGGGATCTGGTCTAGACCCACGCGCCCGCGCCCGGCCGGGGACCGTAGGCTCACCGGTAGAAGAGCACGACCGTGCGACCCCTGCGGTGCGGGGGTCGTGAGAACGAAAACCAAGACGGACTCGACACACACACGAAGGAGCGGATCACCATGGCTGATCGCGTCGTACTCGCCTACTCGGGCGGGCTGGACACCTCGGTGGCCATCAGCTGGATCGGTAAGCAGACCGGGGCCGAGGTGGTCGCGGTGGCGATCGACCTGGGCCAGGGCGGCGAGGACATGGAGTCGGTGCGCCAGCGCGCGCTGGACTGCGGTGCGGTCGAGTCGATCGTCGTCGACGCGCGCGACGAGTTCGCCGAGCAGTACTGCGTGCCCACCGTCCAGGCCAACGCCCTGTACATGGGCCGCTACCCGCTGGTCTCGGCGATCAGCCGTCCGCTGATCGTCAAGCACCTGGTCGAGGCGGCCAAGGAGCACGGCGGCACCACGGTGGCGCACGGCTGCACCGGCAAGGGCAACGACCAGGTCCGCTTCGAGGTCGGATTCGGGGCGCTGGCTCCGGACCTGGACGTGCTGGCCCCGGTGCGCGACTACGCCTGGACCCGGGAGAAGGCCATCGCCTTCGCCGAGGAGCACGCCATCCCGATCCCGGTCACCAAGTCCTCCCCGTTCTCGATCGACCAGAACGTGTGGGGCCGTGCGGTGGAGACCGGTTTCCTCGAGGACCTGTGGAACGCCCCGACCAAGGACGTCTACGACTACACCGAGGACCCGACCCTGAACTGGACGGCGCCCGACGAGGTCATCATCACCTTCGAGGCCGGTGTGCCGGTGGCCATCGACGGCCGCAAGGTCACCCCGCTCGAGGCGATCGTCGAACTCAACCGGCGGGCCGGCGCCCAGGGCGTGGGCCGACTCGACATGGTCGAGGACCGGCTGGTGGGCATCAAGTCCCGCGAGATCTACGAGGCGCCGGGCGCGATCGCGCTGATCACCGCACACCAGGAGCTCGAGGACGTCACGCTCGAGCGTGAGCTGGCCCGGTTCAAGCGCACCGCCGATCAGCGGTGGGCCGAGCTGGTCTACGACGGCCTGTGGTTCTCGCCGCTGAAGTACGCGCTCGACGCCTTCCTGGCCCAGACCCAGGAGCGGGTCTCGGGCGATGTGCGCATGCAGATGCACGGCGGCCGGGCCTGGGTGGACGGGCGGCGCTCGGAGCAGTCGCTCTACGACTTCAACCTGGCCACCTACGACGAGGGCGACACTTTCGACCAGTCCTACGCCAAGGGCTTCGTGCAGCTGCACGGCCTGTCGTCGAAGGTCGCGGCCAAGCGGGACCTGGGCCTGTGAGCGCCGAGCGGGCCGGCGGGCACGGCACCAACACCGGGGCGCTGTGGGGCGGGCGGTTCGAAGGCGGCCCGGCCGCGGCGATGGCCGCGCTGAGCAAGTCCACCCACTTCGACTGGGCGCTGGCGCCCTATGACGTGCGCGCCTCGATCGCGCACGCCAAGGTGCTGCACACCGCCGGTCTGCTCACCGACGCCGACCACGAGGCGATGGTGGCCGGGCTCGAGCGCCTGGCCGCCGACGTCGCCGACGGCACGTTCACCCCGGAGGAATCGGACGAGGACGTGCACGGCGCGCTCGAACGCGGGTTGATCGACCGGGTCGGACCGGAGGTGGGCGGGCGCCTGCGGGCCGGGCGTTCGCGCAACGACCAGGTGGCCACCCAGTTCCGGATGTGGCTGCGCGATGCGGTGCGCCGCATCGCCGACGGGGTGCTCGACGTGGTCGAGGCGCTGGCCGATCAGGCCGGTGCGCACCCGGACGCGGCGATGCCGGGGCGAACCCATCTGCAGCACGCGCAGCCGATCCTGCTGGCGCACCACCTGCTCGCGCACGCCCATCCGCTGCTGCGCGATGTCGACCGGCTGCGCGACTTCGACGCCCGGGCGGCCGTGTCGCCCTACGGCTCGGGTGCGCTCGCCGGTTCGTCACTCGGGCTGGATCCGGACGCGATCGCGGCCGATCTGGGCTTCGACTCGGCCGCGGAGAACTCGATCGACGGCACCTCGTCGCGCGACTTCGCCGCCGAGGCGGCTTTCGTGCTGGCGATGATCGCGGTGGATCTGTCGCGCCTGGCCGAAGAGGTCATCATCTGGTGCACCGCGGAGTTCGGCTACGTCACCCTGGCCGACGAATGGTCGACCGGTTCGTCGATCATGCCGCAGAAGAAGAACCCGGACGTGGCCGAACTGGTGCGCGGCAAGACCGGGCGTCTGATCGGCAACGTCACCGGGCTGCTGGCCACGCTCAAGGCGCAGCCGCTGGCCTACAACCGGGACCTGCAGGAGGACAAGGAGCCGGTGTTCGACTCGGTCGCCCAGCTCGAGTTGCTGCTGCCGGCGGTCACCGGGATGGTCGCCACGTTGACCTTCGACGAACAGCGCATGGCGGAGCTGGCGCCGGCCGGATTCACCCTGGCCACGGACGTGGCCGAGTGGCTGGTGCGCCGGGGCGTGCCCTTCCGCATCGCCCACGAGGCGGCCGGGGCGTGCGTGCGCGCGGCCGAGGCCCGCGGGGTGGGGCTGGAGGATCTGTCCGACGACGAGCTCGCCGCGATCGATCAGCACCTGACCCCGCAGGTGCGCGAGGTGCTCACCGTCGCCGGTTCGATCGCCTCCCGGGACGCGCGCGGCGGGACCGCGGGCCCGCGGGTGGCCGAACAGCTGACCGGGGTGCGCGACCGCATCGCACAGTTGCGCGACTGGGCCTGACCCGCCTGATATCGGCGCCGTGACCGGTGGCCGCGGACCCGGGACATCCCGGGACCGCGGCCACCGGTCCGTCGTCAGGGGCATGCCGCGGTGAGCCCGGTGATGACCGGCCGGTAATGTGGTGCCCGGCACACAAGCGTTCCGGGGGCGGCCCGGGACCGCGCGGCGATAGGGGCGATCTCAGCATGTTCTTCAGCACGCGGCTCATCACCGGACCGGTCAACCGGGCTCTGGCCACCGCGCAGAACGGTATGGAGGTGCTGCGCCTGGGGGGCCTGGAGACCGAAAACGAGTCCGCGCCCTACGAGGTGGTCGAGCGCCGGCCGATGTACCGGCTGCGCCGCTACTTCCCGGAGGCCGTGGAGACCACCGGCGGGGTGTCCGACCGTCCGGTGGTGCTGCTGATCCCGCCGATGATGATGTCGGCGGACGTCTACGACGTCACCCGGGACAAGGGCGCGGCCGGGGTGCTCCACGACGCCGGCATCGACCCGTGGGTGATCGACTTCGGCTCGCCCGACCGCGAGGACGGCGGACTGGCCCGCAACCTGGCCGACCACATCGTGGCGATCAGCCATGCGGTGGACACCGTCGTCGACCGCACCGGCCGGCAGGTGCACCTGTCGGGCTACTCGCAGGGCGGGATGTTCGCCTACCAGGCCGCGGCGCTGCGCCAGTCCAAGGACCTGGCCAGTGTGATCACCTTCGGCAGCCCCGTGGACACCCTGGCCGCGCTGCCGTTCGGACTGCCGTCGTCGATCGCCTCGTGGAGCGCGGATTTTCTGGCCGACAACATCATCAGCCGCGTCTACCTGCCCGGCTGGGCGGCCCGGATGGGTTTCCAGATGTTCGACCCGGCCAAGACCGCCAAATCGCGCATCGACTTCGTGCGCCAACTCCACGACCGGGACGCGCTGCTGCCGCGCGAGGCCCAGCGCCGATTCCTCGAACGCGACGGTTTCGTCGCCTACTCGGGCCCGGCGATCGCGGAGCTGCTCAAGCAGTTCATCGCCCACAACCGGATGATGACCGGCGGCTTCGTCATCGACGGCCGCCTGGTGTCGCTGGCCGAGATCACCTGCCCGGTGCTGTCGTTCATCGGCGAGGTCGACGACATCGGCCAGCCGGTGGCGGTGCGCGGGATCGTGCGCGCCGCCCCGCACGCCGACGTCTATGAGCGCACCATGACCGCCGGGCACTTCGGCCTGGTCGTCGGGTCCACCGCGGCGCACAACACCTGGCCCGACACCGCGGCCTGGATGCACTGGCGCGAGGCCGTCATGGCCGGGGCCGATCCGGTGCCCGCCCGGCCCGAGGAGATCGGGCCCATGCAGGCCGCCGAGGCCGGCGAGGGCCAGACCGGGGTGTCGGTGTCCTCGCGGGTGACCCACACCGTCACCGGCCTGGCCGAGGTGGGGCTCGGGGCCGCGCGCGGGCTCGCGCACATCACCAGCGAGGTGGGCCGGTCCACCGCGGCGATCGCGGAGGAGGCGGTGCGCACCCTGCCGCGCCTGGCGCGACTGGGCCAGATGCAGCCGCACACCCGCATCTCGCTCGGATCGTTGATGGCCGAGCAGGCCGAACGCGCACCCGAGGGCGAATGCTTCGTGTTCGAAGACCGGGTGCACACCAACACCGCGGTCGCCGAGCGCATCGACAACGTCGTGCGCGGTCTGATCTCGCTCGGGGTGCGGCAGGGCTCGGAGATCGGCGTGCTGATGGAGACCCGCCCCAGTGCGCTGGCCACCATCGCCGCACTCTCGCGCATCGGTGCGGTCGCGGTGCTGCTGCCGGTGGGCACCGGGCGCGACGAGGCGCTGGCCCTGACCGACGTGCAGGCGATCGTCGCCGACCCGGACCACCTGGCCGATGCGCGTGAGACCGGCTGCCCGGTGTACGTGCTCGGCGGCGGTGACGAGCGCGACCTGAACCTGGATCCGGCGGATACGACCGTGGTGGACATGGAGCGGATCGACCCGTCGGCGGTGTCGTTGCCGCGCTGGTACCGGCCCGACCCGGGCCTGGCGCGTGACCTGGCGTTCATCATGTTCGGCCGGGTCGGCGGCAAGCTCGAGGCCCGCCGGATCACCAACCGGCGCTGGGCCCTGTCCGCGTTCGGTACCGCCAGTGCCGCGAGCCTGGACAGCGGAGACACCGTCTACTGCCTGACCCCGCTCAACCACCCCTCGGGGCTGCTGACCTCGCTGGGCGGGGCGGTGGCCGGCGGTTCCCGGATCGCGCTGACCGGACGGCTCGATCCGCAGCGTTTCGCCGCCGAGGTGCAGCGCTACGGGGTGACCGTGGTGTCCTACACCTGGACCCAGCTGGCCGAACTGGCCCAGGATCCGGCCTGCGGACTGGGCCGACACCACCCGATCCGCCTGTTCATCGGCTCGGGCATGCCGCTGGGTCTGTGGAACGAGGTCACCGAACGGTTCGCCCCGGCCCAGGTGGTCGAGTTCTACGCCTCCAGCGAGGGCGGAGCGGTGCTGGCCAACCTCAGCACCGCCAAGCCCGGATCCAAGGGCCGCCCGCTGCCGGGCAGCGCCAAGGTCGCCCTGGCCACCTACGACCCGATCGCCGGTCGCTACGTCGAGGAGCGCGACGGGCTGCTGCGCCGCGCCGAACAGGGCGAGGTGGGCCGACTGCTGTCGAAGGCGCGCACCGACCTGGACACCACCCAGGCGGTGCTGCGCGGGGTGTTCGAACCCGGCGACGCCTGGATGGAGACCTCGGACCTGTTCTACGTCGACGGCGACGGCGACTACTGGATGGTCGACACCGTCGACAGCGTGGTGCGCTCGCCGCGCGGGCCGGTCTACACCCTGCCCATCGTCGATGCGGTGGGCCGGCTGTCGGAGGTCACCGGCTCGGTGGCCTACGGGGTGCCGATCGACGGGGCCACCGACGGTGCGGAACTGGCGGTGCTGGCCGTGACGGTGCGCGACGGACACGAACTGACCGCGGGCGCCCTGGACGAGGCGCTGGGCAAGATCCCGGGCGAACGCCGCCCCGACGTGGTGCGGGTGGTCGACAAGATCCCGAGCTCGCGCTGGTTCCGGCCGCTGGCGGCCGAGCTGCGGGAGGAAGGCGTCCCGCCGGCCGGGCCGGGGGTGTTCGCGCTCGACCCGCAGGAACTGGTCTATCGCACCGCCGCAGACGCCGACGCTAAGGACGCGCCGGCCGCGGCCCGCTGAGATGGCCTCGGCCCGCGCGGTGCTCAGCGGTGACGCGCCGGACGTCGCGGTGGGGCTGCTCGGTGCCGCACTGACCGTCCGCGGGGTGACCGCCCGGATCGTCGAGGTCGAGGCCTATGCCGGCGACCACGACCCGGCCTCGCACGCCTACCGCGGCCGCACACCGCGCACCGCGGTGATGTTCGGTCCGGCCGGGCACCTGTACGTCTACCGCAGCCACGGCATCCACCTGTGCATGAACGTCACCTGCGGGACGGAGGGCCGGGCGGCCGCGGTGCTGCTGCGCGCCGGCCGGATCACCGCCGGCGCCGATCGGGTCGCCGCGCGCCGCGCCCCGATCACCGATCCGGTCCGCTGGGCGCGCGGCCCGGGAAACCTCGGCGCGGCTCTGGGCATCGCGCCGGAGGATGACGGGGCCGATCTGCTGGCCGGCGGTGCG
This sequence comes from Actinomycetes bacterium, assembly GCA_021793835.1. Lineage (GTDB taxonomy): Bacteria > Actinomycetota > Actinomycetes > Mycobacteriales > Mycobacteriaceae > Tomitella. The sequence goes on from JAJYRZ010000012.1 coordinate 26,916, forward strand.
ATATCCCTGGTGCTCGGACCCCGTCCGGCACCGGAGGACATCGCCCGGGGACCGCGGGTCGGGGTGTCGCAGAACGCGGACGTGCCGTGGCGCTGGTGGCTGGCCGGAGCCCCCGAGGTCTCGGCGTATCGGCGCAGCCCCCGTGCCCCGCTGCCGGGCTCGGGCGCCGATGGGCGAAGATGAGGGGGTGAGCGTGAACATCCTCGACGAACTGCAATGGCGCGGCCTGATCGCCCAGTCCACCGACCTGGACCGGCTGCGCGAGACCCTCGATCAGGGACCGACGACCCTGTATGCCGGTTTCGACCCCACCGGGCCGAGCCTGCACGCGGGCCACCTGATCCCGCTGCTGGCCCTGCGCCGGTTCCAGCGGGCCGGACATCGGCCGATCGTGCTGGCCGGCGGCGCGACCGGGCTCATCGGTGATCCGCGCGATGTCGGCGAACGCACCATGAACTCCGCCGACACCGTCGCCGAGTGGGCCGGACGCATCGGCGCCCAGCTCGAGAGGTTCGTCGACTTCGACGATTCACCGACCGGGGCGTTGGTCGCCAACAACATGGACTGGACCGAGGACCTGTCGGCCATCGACCTGCTGCGCGATGTGGGCAAGCACTTCTCGCTCAACGTCATGCTGGCCCGCGACACCGTGCGCAAGCGGCTCGAGGCGGACGGGATGTCCTACACCGAGTTCAGCTACATGCTGCTCCAGGCCCACGACTACGTGCAGCTGCGCCGCCGATACGGCTGCGCGCTCCAGGTCGGCGGCTCCGACCAGTGGGGCAACATCGTCGCCGGCGTCGAACTGGTCCGCCGGGTCGACGCCGAATCGGTCCACGGGATGACCCTTCCGCTGGTGACCGCCGCGGACGGCACGAAGTTCGGCAAGTCCACCGGAGGCGGCAGCCTGTGGCTGGACCCGGAGATGACCAGCCCGTACGCCTGGTACCAGTACTTCATCAACACCGCCGACGCCGATGTGGTGCGCTACCTGCGCTGGTTCACCTTCCTGGACCGTGAGGAACTCGACGAGCTCGAGCGCGAGACCGAGGAGCGGCCGCATGCGCGGATCGCCCAGCGCCGCCTGGCCGCCGAGATGACCACGCTGGTCCACGGCCAGGCGCAGACCGAGGCGGTGGAGCTGGCGAGCCGGGCGCTGTTCGGCCGCGCCGAGCTGACCGAGCTCGATGAAGCGACCTTGGCCGCCTCGCTCGCCGAGACCGAGGTCGCGCAGATCGACCCGGCCGGCCGGCCCACGATCGTCGACCTGTTGGTCGGTGCGGGACTGTGTGAGAGCAGGGGAGCGGCCCGGCGCACCGTGCGCGAGGGCGGCGCCTCGGTCAACAACCAGCGGATCGGCGACGAGACGTGGAGCCCCGAACCGACCGATTACCTGCACGGCCGGTGGTTGGTGCTGCGCCGCGGCAAGCGCAACATCGCCGGCGCCCGCCTGGGCTGAACCTGGTCCGGTGTGGCCGTACGAACTGGTCGGCCACACCGGACAGGACAGAGAAACGGCGTTGACCAGCCGATTTGGTGTTTTGGAATCGGTTCGCGTAACTTAGATCAGGCCAGCGAGGCAGTGGGAGCGAAAGCCCCCGGTCCCCGCTGGTGAACCCCGCAAGAATCACGGCGAGCCCTCGGGTTTGCACAGCGGATCACGATCCGCTAGAGTGAGGGGGTTGCTCCGAACAGGAGCCGGAGCGGAGAAATCGCGCCGGATCGGTTCATGAGCGTGTTCTTTGAGAACTCAACAGTGTGTCGATGAATGTCAGCGCCAAAGAAATTTTGGTGCCTTCACATCAGCCTTTGTGTTGGTGTGGGGTTTTTGCCGGCTCTTCCCCTTTTCCCTGTCTTGGGGTGGGTCGGTGATTTTGCTAGTTGTTTGAAACAGTTGGTTTCTTTCTTTCTGTGTGCCTATGACTGATTCGCCGGCTTTGTTCCTTCGGGGATGGGGTTGGTGGGTTTTAGGTTTTCAACGGAGAGTTTGATCCTGGCTCAGGACGAACGCTGGCGGCGTGCTTAACACATGCAAGTCGAACGGTAAGGCCCCTTCGGGGGTACACGAGTGGCGAACGGGT
>JAJYRZ010000201.1 GCA_021793835.1 Actinomycetes bacterium
TGCTTTGGCCGCGTGAGCAACCTGCCAGCCCTGCTCGTCGATGCGTTCGACGAGCAGGAGGCGTCCATGAAAATTCAGACGCGCGTTACGGTGGGACACGAAGACCTCCGGACGGTAGACGACGTAGACATCGCCCACCGCACCCGGAGGTCTTCGCTACGTCAACCACCCGCCAGCCGTGTCACCAACCTCCTGGCCGAGTACAGCTAGGTCACACCCGCGCCCCACCGGTGCCCGCCGCCCGGCCCGGCGGTGCCAGACTGGCCCCCATGGCCACCATCGCCGACTGGATCGAGGGCGCACGTCCGCGCACCCTGCCCAACGCCGTCGCCCCCGTCGTCGTCGGCAGTGCCGCCGCCGCGCTGGCGGGCGGATTCTCCTGGTGGAAGGCGCTGCTGGCACTGGTGGTGGCGGTCGCGCTGATCATCGGGGTGAACTTCGCCAACGACTACTCCGACGGCATCCGCGGCACCGACGACGTGCGGGTGGGTCCGGTCCGGCTGGTCGGTGCGGGTCTGGTCGCGCCCGTGCGGGTCAAGCAGGCGGCCTTCGCCTGCTTCGGGATCGCCGCCGCGGCCGGGATCGCGCTGTCGGTCACCAGCGCCTGGTGGCTGCTGCTGATCGGCGCGGTGTGCGTGGCCGGCGCCTGGTTCTACACCGGCGGATCACGCCCCTACGGCTACGCCGGCTTCGGCGAGATCGCCGTGTTCGTCTTCTTCGGCCTGGTCGCGGTGCTCGGTACCGAGTTCGTGCAGGCCGGCGCCGTGACCTGGGCGGGTGTGCTCGGCGCGGTGGCGGTGGGATCGCTCTCCTCGGCGGTGCTGGTGAGCAACAACCTGCGCGACATCCCCACCGATGCGCAGACCGGCAAGATCACGCTCGCGGTGCGCCTGGGCGATCGGCGCACCCGCATCCTGTTCACCGTGCTGCTGATCGCCCCGCTGGTCTGTTCCGCGGTGCTGATCCCGGTGACCGGGTCCCCGTGGCCGCTGCTCGGCCTGATCGCGGCCCCCGTGGCCGGGTCCGCGGCGCGCCCGGTGCTCGGCGGCGGGCACGGCGCCGCGCTGATCCCGGCGCTGCGCGACACCGGCCTGGCGATGCTGATCTGGGCGATCGGCACGGCGGTCGCGTTCGTGCTGGCCCGGTGACCTGTTCAGCGCGCCCGGGGCGCGGGCACCACCCACGACAGCACCATCGACACCACCGCGACCACGATCGCACCCAGAACGGCCGCACCGAAGCCGTCGACGATCAGGCCGAAGTCCAGCCAACTCGTCAGCCAGGCGGTCAGGCCCAGCATCAGGGCGTTGACCACCAGATAGAACAGCCCCAGGGTCAGGATCAGCAGCGGCAGCGACAGCAGGGTCACCACCGGTTTGACGTAGGCGTTGACCAGGGCCAGCACCGCGCCGACGACCAGGTAGATCGCGATCGCCCCGGCCGTGCCGGTGTCGCCGACGTCCACCGCGATCCCCGGCACCCACGAGGCCGCAGCCCACACCGCGATCGCGGTGATCACCACTCGTATCGTCGCCGTCGTCATCAGCCCATCGTGCCCGCACCCCTGCGCACCCGTCCAGCCGTGTGCGGGGTCGGCTAGGGTGCCGCCTGTGATCGGTGGTCGACTGCGCGGCGCCGCGGCCTCCCCCACCCTCGTGGTCGCGGTGATGCTGATCACCGCCCAGCTGGTGGTGCGCGGGATCGTCGCCGGCCGCGGCTTCTTCTACTGGGACGACCTGATCCTGATCTCCCGGGCCGGGGAGCATCCGCCGTGGTCGCCCGCGCTGCTGCTCTACGACCACGACGGGCATCTGATGCCGGGCGCCTTCGCCCTGTCCTCGGCGCTGACCCGGATCGACCCGTGGGGCTGGGCGCTGCCCGCAGCGAGCCTGGTGGTGCTGCAGCTGCTGGCCTCGCTGGCCGTGCTGCGCATGCTGTGGGTGCTGCTCGGCTCGCGCCCGGCACTGCTCGCACCGCTGATCTTCTACCTGTTCTCCCCGCTGACCCTGCCGTCGTTCGCGTGGTGGGCCAACGGGCTCAACCAGCTGCCGATGCAGGCCGGCACCGCGTGGGTGATCACCGAGGCGGTGCTGCTGGTGCGTACCGGCCGGATACGCCACGCGGTCGGCGGCACGGCCGGATTCGCCGCCGCGCTGGTGATGACCGAGCAGGCGCTGCTCATCCCGGTGATCGCAGTGGTGGCGACGATGCTCGCCCTGCGGGCGCGCGGGCACCGGCGGGTGTGGCGGCGGACCTGGCGGGCCGGGGCCCGGCTGTGGTGGCCGCTCGGGCTGCTGACGGCCGCGTGGACGGTGCTGTATCTGACGGTGGTCGATTCGCGGCTGGATCTGGGGAACCTGACCCGGCTGCCGCAGATGCTGCACCACGGGCTCTCGCTCGGGCTGGTGCCGACCCTGATCGGCGGCCCGGGCGCCTGGGACCGGTGGCCGCCGTCCCCGCCGTGGGCCACCCCGCACACCGCGCTGGTGGCGGCGGCCTGGCTGTCCCTCGCCGCAGTGGTGGCGGCCTCGCTGCTGCGTCGGCGCCGGATCGGCGCGGTGTGGCCGGCGGCGGCCGGCTACGTCCTGGCCTCGCTGACCGCGATGGTGCTCGGGCGGGCGGCCGACGAGACGGCCGGCGAGCTCGCCCAGACGCTGCGCTACTTCGCCGACGCCTCGGTGGTGCTCACCGTCGCCGGGGCGATCGTGCTGTCCGCCCCGCGCCGGCCGTGGCCGTCCGCGCTGCCCGCAGTGCCGCAGATCCCCGTCCCGGCCCGGCGGCTGCTCGCCGGTACCGCGGCGACCGGCTTCATCGCCCTGTCGCTTGTCTCGACCGTCTCCTTCGATGCCCGGTGGCGCGACAATCCGACCGTGGACTACGTGGCGCAGGTGCGTACCTCACTGGCCGCGGCCGACCGGGACACGGCGCTGCTGAGCCAGCCGGTGTCGATCTGGGTGCTGCTGCCGGTCGCCTCCCCGCACAACGAGTCCGCGCGCCTGTTCTCGCTACTCGAACCCCGACCCGAGTTCGGCGACTGGACCGAGGATCTGCAGCTTCTCGACGACGACGGGCACCTGGTGCCGGGCCGGCTGCTGCCGGTGCGCGACACCCTGCCCGGGCCCGTGCCGGACTGCGGGGCGCGGGTGACCGGCCCGCAGGCCCCGGTCGATCCGGGCCGCACCGGCGAGCTGGTGCTCACCGAGGGCGTGCTGGAGTGGGAGTGGACCGTGGCCCTGCACTATCTGGCCGATCAGGACGGGCAGGTGACGGTGTCGATGCCGCAGGGCGAGGCGGTGCAGGTCCCGGTGCGCGAGGGGCTGCACACCGCCTACGTCCGTCTGGTCGGCGGCGGGCAGTCTCTGCGGGTAGCCGCCGACAGCCCGGATCTGAACCTGTGCCTGGCATCGGCCGAACTCGGTTCGGTCGTCGCGGAGAAGGACGCGCCGTGACCGCCGCGCCGGGCCGGGTGTCCACCGCGGGCCTGACCGGGGTGCGCGGGCTGGCCGCGCTCGCGGTGATCTACACCCACGCCGCGTTCTGGACCGGCCGCTACGCCGAGGACACCACCGGCTACATCTACTCCCGGCTGGAGGTCGCGGTCCCGGTCTTCTTCGCCCTGTCGGCGTTCCTGCTGTTCCGGCCGTGGGCGGCGATGCTGCGCGGCGACCGGGACACACCGGTGGGCCGGGCCCCGGCGCTGGGCCGCTACCTGTATCGACGTGCCCGCCGGATCCTGCCCGCCTACTGGCTCACCGTCGTCGTGGTCTACCTGGTCTATCTGGTGCGCGAGGCCGGCCCCTTCGGACGCGGCTGGGAGGGGTTCGTGCGCAACATGACCCTCACCCAGCTCTACGGCTACGGCCATCAGCACGATTCACTCACCCAGAACTGGTCCCTGGCGATCGAGGTCGCGTTCTATCTGGCACTGCCGGTGATCGGGGCGCTGACCGTGTTCGGGGTGTGCCGGTCGCGGCGCCGCCCCGGTATGGCCGCCGCGGCGATCGCCGCCCTGATCCCGCTGAGCATGGGCTGGATCTGGCTGACCCACCAGGACTTCTTCTACGACGCCGTGCCGGTCGACATCACCGCGCAGCTGTGGCTGCCGAGCTTCCTCGGCTGGTTCGCGGCCGGGATGCTGCTGGCTCTGGCCGAGCCGCTGCTGGCCCGGGCCGGGCGGATCTGGCCGCCGCTGTGCCTGGCGCTGGCCGCCGGGGCGTTCGCCCTGGCCTGCACCCCGCTCGCGGGCGAGCCGACGATCATGCCGCGCGACACGAGCGCCGCGATCGCAAAATCGCTGCTGTATCTGGTGATCACGGTCGGGGTACTGGCCCCGCTGGTGATGCCCACGCGCGGCTGGTATCGCCGGATCATGGAGAGCCGGCCGGTGATGTGGCTCGGCTCGGTGTCCTACGAGCTGTTCCTGATCCACCTGCTGGTGATGGCGCTGGTGATGGATCTGGTGGGCTACCGCCCTTTCACCGGCTCGACCCTGGGCCTGTTCGAGCTCACGGTGCTGGCGTCACTACCGATCGCCTGGCTGATGCATCTGCTCACCGCGCCGCGCGCGGTGCGGACTCAGGCGTCGTCGCCGCGCAGCCGCGATTCCATCTCCGCGCGGTAGGCGCGCCGATTCTCCTCCACGGCCGCGATCTGCCGGTTGAGCTTCTTGCGCAGGTCGGTGAGCACGATCATCGACAGCGGCAGCGAGATGATCAGTGCGAACAGGGCCGCGAGCAGCAGCGGGAACTCGCCGACCACCGCGCTGACGCCGTAGTAGATGGCCGCGGCGATCACCGCGAACATCGCCAACCGCAGCCCGGTGTACAGCAGCATCGTCTTCGCCAGGCCGGCCTTGGTGCCGTCCACCGCGGGAGGGGTCTGTTCAGTCACGCCGCCCAGGCTACCGGCCCGGAGACGGCCGCGTCCCGCGCCGGTGGCCGAGTGTGGCCCAACCGACGGCGACGGCCTCCGTCGGCCGGATCGGACGGCTAGGCTGGGAGGCGGTAAGGAGGCGATGTGTCGTGATCTATGTTCTCGCCCTCATCGGCGCCGTGACCCTGGCGGTGCTGGCCTGGCGGGCCTTCGGCCCCGACCCGCAGTCCGGGCCGCGCGGCTACGGCCCGGACGACGATCCGGAGTTCCTGCGCAGCCTGCGACCGTCGCCGCCGCGCGACGGCACCGAGGAGTAGTCCCGCCCGCCCCGGCGGTGCGACGACGGTACAAGACCGGCTGCGGGCCCCGACGCGCGTGCGTCGGGGCCCGGCCGGTTTCACGGCCCGCCCGGTCCGGCGTGCCGGTCTAGTTCAGCCCGGCGTAGGAGTGCAGGCCGGAGACGACCATGTTGATGATGAACAGGTTGAACAGCATCGCCACGAAGCCGACCACGTTGATCCACGCCGCCTTGGTG
>JAJYRZ010000202.1 GCA_021793835.1 Actinomycetes bacterium
GGGAGACGCCCGCGGCGCAGACACCCGCCGTGGAGACGACCGCCGACGAGGTCGGACCGGCGCCGGGCGAGACGGAAGACGCCGCGCTCGCCGCACAGTCCCAGCGCTTTTCCGAGGAGTTCGACGCCTTCGCCGCCGGACTGCCCGGCCGGGCCGCGATCGCCGTGGTGGTGCCCGGTCCGGGCGGGGAGCAGGAGGTCTTCGCGGCCGGAGAGCCGGCCGCGCCGGTCGCCTGGTCGACGATCAAGGTGCCGTTGGCGCGCGCCGCGCTCGCGGTCGACCCGGGTGCAGACGCCGATGCGCGGGCCGCGATCACCGTCTCCGACAATCTGGCCGCCGAGGCCCTGTGGGCGCGTTTCGCCGGGCCCGAGGCGGCCGCGGAGGCGGTCGAGCAGCAGATCGGCGCAGCCGGGGCGCCCGTGCCCGCGGTGCCCACCGTCCGCCTGCGCGACGGGTTCTCGATCTTCGGGCAGACCGTGTGGCCGCTGGCCGATCAGGCCCGCTACGCCGCGGCCACCGTGTGCACGGCCCCGCACGATCCGGTGGCGCAGATGATGGGCGAGGTCTCCGCGGGCCAGTCGTGGGGGCTGGGCGCCGTGCCCGGCGCCCGGTTCAAAGGCGGCTGGGGCCCGGAGCCCGACGGGCGCTATCTGGCCCGCCAGTTCGGGGTCGTCGACACCGAGATCGGTCCGGTCGCGGTCGCGCTCGCCGCGAGCGGCGACGGCGGCGACTTCGACACGGCCACCGCGATGACCGGCCAGGTCACCGACTGGCTGACCGCCCACCCGGCGCTGCTGCCCGGGCCGAGCTGCTGACCTGCGCATCGATACGATCACGGGTATGGCACGGGGCAGAAGAGGGCGGTCACGACCGGCACGCGGCGGCCGCGGCGACGGCCGCGCAGTCGGCGGCGACACCGGTGGTCCGGCAGCAGGGCGCTACGAGATCGACACCGGCACCTGCGAACTCGAATGCGACCCGTTCCGCCCCAACGCGTGGGTGCTGAAGATCAACGGCGCCGAATCCAGCCACATCGACCTCGACGATCCGTCGGAACTGGACTTCGAATACATGCGCTGGTTCGCGGCCTTCATCACCGAACGCTGGCCGGGCCCGGCCCCGCTGCGGATGCTGCACTTGGGCGGCGGGGCCTGCACGATGGCCCGCTGGGCGGCCGCGACCTACCGGGACGCCCGCCAGGTGGTGGTCGAGATCGACGGACGGCTGGCCGAGCTGGTGCGGCAGTGGTTCGACCTGCCGCGGGCTCCGCGCCTGCGCATCCGGGTCGATGACGCCGGCGAGGTGCTCGCCGGGCGCCAGGACGGCAGCCGGGACGTGATCATCCGGGACGTGTTCGTCCGGCGCACCACCCCGTATCCGCTGATCACCGTCGAGACGGTGCGCCAGGCCCACCGGGTCCTCGGACCGGGCGGGATCTACCTGGTCAATTGCGGGGACGCCCGGGACCTGCGCGGGGTGCGCGCCGAATGCGCGGCGATGGCCGCGGTGTTCGGCCACGTCGCACTGATCTCCGATCCGGCGATGCTCAAGGGCCGGCGCACCGGCAACGTGGTGATCGCCGGCTCCGACGAGCCGATCGGCACCGACCCGGCGCTGGCCCGCGACCTGCTGCTCGGCGCGGTGCCCGCCCAGGTGTGGGGCGATACGAAGGTGCGGCGCTGGTGCGCCGGCGCGGCCGTGCCGGAGGACGGCGGCCCCGATCCGCGCACGGAGGTCGACACCCTGCCGCAGGGCTGATCGTCGCCGCGACACCGCGGCGGTACCCGCTTAGGCTGCTGCTGGACGGGGGCCGACGAAGGCCGAGGCGGACAGCACCGTCGGACACAGGGGGCGGGACGGTCATGAGCATCGGGAACGGCGCGGTCACCGGTGATCGGTCGGCGCGGGGCGGTCTGCGGGGTGCGGTGGTGACGGTCGGTGCCGCACCGATCCTGCTGCTGGTGACGGTGTTCGGTTACACGCCGGTCCAGCCGCTGGTGTTGGCGGTGGCCGGCGTGTTGGTGGGCGGCGCCGGCCTGGCGTACGGCGACCGGCGGCCGGCCGCGCTCACGGTGTGGGCGGTGTGGATCGTGGCCGCGCTGGTGCTGTTCGTGCGGTACGTCGCGGCCGGGACGCAGACCAAGGACTCGCTGGGGCCGGACGTGATGGCCTTCCTGGCCGGTCTGGCGATCGTGTACTACCTGAACCTGTGGACGCTGCGCGGTGTGTGGCGGCCCGGTGTCGCCGCAGCGCACCGGCGCGGCGACGGCGCGGGCACCTGCGGTGCGCTCGTCTCGCTCGCCGCGGTCCCGCTCCTGGTCGCGGCGTTCTTCATCGCGGTTGGTCAGCAGATCCTGCCGCTGCTGGTGGCAGTCGGTGGCGTCGGCGCGGCGGTGGTGTGTCTGGCGGTCGGGGACCGCCGTCCAGGTGCGCTCGCGCTGTGGGCACTGTTGGCGGTCGGGACCGGCGCGGTCTACCTCTCGTACGTCGTCACCGGAATGAGCCTGCGGGACACGTTGGGGCTGGAACTGGTCCCCGGCCTCGCTGTGGTGCTGCTGATCTTCGCGGTGAACCTGAACACGATCGTCCGCGCCGTGGCGGGCTCCGCGGCGACAGTTCCGCCGGCGCGGTGACCGGACCCGATCAGGCCGACAGGAACAGCCGCAGCCGCGAGACCCGTTTGCGGTCCCGGCCGAAGTCGGCGAGCGCCACACCGCGCCGGCCGTCGAACTCGACGGTCGCGGTCACGGTCGAACCGGCCGAGATCAGCTTGGAGAAGTGCAGGGTGTCGCCGAGCTCGGCCACCTCGACCAGGCTGCGTGAGGCCCCGCCCGGGAACTCGACGGGCATGCCGGCCTCGAGGAACCAGCCCGCCCGCTGCCCGTCACCGGCCGCCAGGGCGCCCAGCAGTCCCTCGACGGCGCGTTTGCCGGCCGCGCCCGCCCGGCGCAGCGCGCCCAGGTAGCCGATCGTGCCGCGCACACCCTGGTTGGTCAGCAGCGCCGGGCCGAGCTTGGTGCCTGCCCACCAGCCGCGCGGTCCGGTGCCCATCAGCTGGGTGACCATCGCGGGCAGCTCCCAGTGCGCGTGCAGCAGATCGATCTTCCACTCGCCGCCCTCGTCGACCAGGTCGTAGCGCAGGTGCATCGGCACGTGCAGATCGACCGCCCCGTCCATCGCCGTGGTCAGCGTCAGATCGCGGAACACGGTGTGGCCGGCGACCGTGTCGTGGTCGACGGCGAACGAGATGTCGTTGGGGGCGATGAAGGTCTGATAGAAGGCGGTGAGCTGCTCCCGGCCGCGCGAGGGCGCCGAACCGACCGGGTCGGCGACCTCGGCGGTGGTGGAGAACAGGTCCAGCCACCGATCCCGGTCGTGGACGGCCACGGCCGCCGGGGAACCTTCGACCGCGGTGATCAGCACCTCGGGTGCGACGTTGCTCATGACACCTTTTCTATCACTCGGGCCCGCCGAGACCGGTGGTGTCGGCGGGCCCGAGTGCATGGCGGGTCAGCGGCGGGTCACTCCACCCACGCCTTGTCGAACAGCAGGATCCCGTCCAGGGTCGGGGTGATCTTGTGGGTCTGCGGGTTCCACACCGTCAGCAGCCGGCGCGAGGTCACCGCCGAGAACGGGGCGGTCTGATCGACCAGTTCCTGGATGTCGGCGAGCACCGCGCGCTTGGCGTCGGCGTCACCGGCCTCCTGCAGATCCAGCAGCAGCGCGTCCATCTCCGGATCGTCGAGCCCGAGCGCGTTGGAGGTCGAGGCGCTGTCGAGGTTGGCGAACAGTCGGATGAACGGGGCCTGGTCGAACACGTTGAAGCCCGAGAAGCCGATGTCGTAGTCGGACTCGACGTACATCTTGCGCACCAGGTCCGACATGGTCGCGGTCAGGTCGGTCTCGACGTCGAAACCGACCGCGCCGAGCATCGTCTGGAAGGCCTGGGCGGAGCGCTGGGTCTGCGCATCGTTCAGGCCCAGGTAGACCAGCTTGCCGTCGTAGCCGTCGGCCTTGGCCTCGTCGAGCAGTTCGCGGGCCGCGTCCGGGTCGAAGGCCGGGCCGTCGGCACCCGAGTGCCAGATCGACCAGTCGGGGAACATCTCCGAACCCGGCAGGTCGAGCCCGTCGGAGACCCGGTCGTTGAACAGTTCCGGATCGACCGCGGCCACGATGGCCCGGCGCACCCGCTCGTCGGCGCCGGCGAAACCGTCGCGCTGGTTGATCGCCAGCACCCCGGACATCGAGGCCATGAACGCATAGCCGGGCTCGCCCGCCTCGAGCGCGTCGTCGACGGTGTCGGCGTTGCGCAGGTAGGCGGCCTCGATGTCGCCGGAGCGCACCGAGTCGAGCCGGCCGCGCTCGGAGACGATGTGCGGGAAGACCAGCCGGTCCAGGTGCGGGCGGCCGCCGAAGTAGTCCTCGCGGGCGGTCATCGACACCTCTTCGCCGGGTGCGATGCGCTCGATCACGAAAGGGCCCGCCCCGATCGGGGTGAACTCGTCGCCGTCCTCGGACGAGGGCGCGACGATCATGCCCGGGCCCAGGTTGAGCATCGCCGGAAACTCGTCCCAGGGGCGCTGGAGCACGATCTCGATCGTGTGGTCGTCGGTCGCCTCGATCGATTCGACCGTGGCGCGCCAGGCCTGCCCGTGCGAGCCGCCCTTGTCCAGATAGCGCTCGATCGACCACAGCACCGCGTCGGCGTCGACCGGCGTGCCGTCGGAGAAGGTGACCCCCTCGCGCAGCGACAAGGTCCAGTGCACGTCGTCGTCGGTGGTCAGGTCCTCGGCCAGCTGCGGGACGTACTCGTCGGTCTCCGGGTCGTAGCGCATCAGCAGGTCGTAGACCGCGGCCAGTTCGCTGCCGCCCTGCGAGCCGCCCTCTTCGCGGCCGGCCGGGTCGACGTCGGTGATCATCGAGTACTGGGCGTAGGCCAGGGTGCCGCCGCTCTTCGGCTCACCCGGATCGTCGGCGACGTTGATCAGCCCGGTGGCCTCATCGGTGCCGGAGCCGGCCGAATCGGTGGCCGACGTGCAGGCCACGACCATCATCGCGGCCGTGGACAGTCCCACCGTCGCGGTCATCGTGCGGCGGAGCGTGGTGCCGATCGCCATGGGTTCCCCTTCCCTCCACGCGCATCCGGCGATGGGAGGGGCGTCGACGCCGCCTCCGGCCGGATGCGCTGTTGCGCTCAGCATCCCCCTTCGCGTGCCCGTCGTCACACGGGGCTGTCCACCGACCGGGATCGGACCGAGACGCCCCGGGGGGCGCGGCCGGTCTGCCGGCCCCGTGCGCCGACTCCGGGCTCGTAGCCGTGACGCAGAGTCTCGGCCAGTGAGACAGCACACCGGCAGTCAGTGGT
>JAJYRZ010000013.1 GCA_021793835.1 Actinomycetes bacterium
CGGGCGACGGACCACCGCGGTCGCCCCCGCGACCACCAGGGCCACCAGCAGCCACTGGGCGGGGGCGTGGATGCCGTCCATCCGGGCCAGGCGGAGCAGCGCACCCGGCACCGAATACACCGCCGGCCAGCGGAAGGACAGCACGTCGCCGGCGGGGCTGATGTCGATCTGCGGTGCGGTGACCAGCGCGGTGAGCACCGCGGTCACCGCCAGCGCGATCAACGTTGGGCGGTCGCGCCGGCCCCACAGCAGTCGGCCGAGTACCGCCAGCACACCCAGGATCGCCCCGGTCGCCGCGATCGACGGGTGGGTGGCGAACACCCCGGCCACCGCCACGGCCAGGACCGGCACGGGCGGGGCGGACACCCGCCGCAGCAGCTGCCACAGCACCGCCAGCGCCCCGGGCAGCGCGGCCAGCGCCAGCGCGAACGGCGAGAGCGGGCCGTGGCCGGCCGGCAGGAAGGGGAAGGCGGAGAAGGCGGTCGCCGCAGCGGCTGCGGCGGCGACCGCGCGGGGGCGGGCGTCGATCTGCTGCACCAGCGCGACGATCGACAGGATGAACACCAGCGCCGTGGCGGCCACCACCGCGTTGAGCGCCTCGGGCATCGCCTGCCGCGGGCCCTGGAGGATCAGGGCGACCACCGCGTGGAAGGCGTCCGGGTAGTAGTAGGCCTCGTTCGCCGGTTGCACGACCGGACCGAGCGCCGACGGCGAGGCGTCGCCGGTGATCGCGATCCAGCGGGGCGCGTTGCCGTGCATGATCGAATCCCAGCCCTGCGGTATCCGGGTGAGCCGGCCGGTGCCGGCCAGCATGATCGCGGTGGCCAGGCCCGCCGCGCCGAGCCCCACCGCCGAGATCACCGCCGTCCCGGTCCGCCGCGGTGTCGCCGGGTACCACTGCGGCCGCCACCGGCGCACCAGCGCCGTGACACCGGCGGCGATCGCGACCGTGACCACCAGGCCGACCAGCACCGCCACCGGCGTCCAGTCGATGCCCAGTGCCGAGTAGGCCTGGGCCGCCGACGCCGTGAACCCCAGCGTCAACGCGGTGGCCGCACCCCACAGGAGCAGTCCGCGCAGCCCGAGGGCGTACCCGAGAGCGGCCCCGGGCAGGATCAGCACCGCGGCGGCGATGAGGACGAGGACTCCCCCCGAGAAGATCACCGCACGATCATCGCACCCCGCCCCGACATCCCGCCCCGACATCTCGGCCCGGGTACCGGATCGATCCCGACCGGGGGCGTCGGCGCCGCGCCGGGTTCCGGCGTTACCATCGCTTGTCTTCACCATCACCGGTCTTCTCCGCCACCGACCCGAAAGGTCCGCACCGATGGCCCCGCTTCCCTTCGCGCGCGCCCGACGCTTCGGCGCCGGAGTCGCCGCACTCGCAGCGGTCGCGGCGGTGACCGTGTCCGCCTGCGGCTCGTCCGGTTCGTCCGCGGCCGCCGGCGGCCAGGCCCCGGCGGCGGCAGCGGATGCGCAGCTCGCTCAGCTGCGGCTGGCGGAGGGTTTCGATTCGGTCAACGCGACCTTCGACGGACAGGCGGCGGTCGCCCTGGTGCCGGTCGACGGCGACGAGGTCTGGTATTTCGGCAGCCCCGCGACCGATCCGACCGATCCGACCGCCACCCCCACCCCCGCGGGCACGGCCGACCCCGACGGCGAGACCATCGACTTCCTGTCCTGGTCGACGATGAAGCCGCCGCTGGCGATCGCCGCCCTGCGCGACAACGGTGACGCGGTCTCCGATCTGGTCGATTCGGCGATCCGCTGGTCGGACAACGACGCGACCTGGCAGCTGTGGCTCTCCCTCGGCGACCGCGACACCTGGGTGGACAAGTACGACCGGGTGCTGCGCGACGCCGGCGACCGCAGGACGAAGATGCGCACCGACGGTTTCGACGACGACGACCGCAGCTACGGGCTCAGCGACTGGCGGCTCGACGATCAGGCCCTGTTCGCCGCGGGCCTGCCCTGCCTGGCCGAGGACGACGAGGCCGCCGCCACCGTGTACGAGCTGATGGGCGAGATCGACGAGGACCAGAGCTGGGGGCTCGGCCTGATCGACGGGGCGCACTTCAAGGGCGGCTGGGGCCCGGGCGCCGACCAGTACCTGGTGCGGCAGTTCGGGGTGATCGAGACCGCGCGCGGCGCGACGGCGGTCGCGGTCGCCGCGGCGCCGACCGACAACGACCACGACACCGGCACCGCGATGCTCGATCGGATCGCCGGCTGGCTGGTCACCGAGTCCGACCGGCTGCCCGCCGGGCGCTGCTGACGCGCCCGGCCGCCCCACGGTCGCCGACATCACGCCTGCGAAGCCCGTCACGGGCGCGACCGCGCGGTAACCTTGCCCCGATGTCTACCACCGCTGACAGCAGCTCCCCCGCGGCCGACGAGACCCGCACCGGCCTGCCGCCGACGACTTCGCAGCGGCTGACCGGTTGGGGCCGCACCGCAGGCACCACCGCGCAGGTGTTGCGCACCGAGGACCCCGAGGTGATCGCCGCGGCCGTGGCCGAGGCCGCCGAGCGGGCCGACGGCGCCCCGGCGCACCTCAAGCGCGGGGTGATCGCGCGCGGGCTCGGCCGTTCCTACGGCGATCCGGCGCAGAACGCCGGCGGTCTGGTCGTCGACATGACCGCGCTGGACCGCATCCACCGCATGGACCGCGACAGCGCCCTGGTCGACGTCGACGCCGGGGTGACCCTCGACCAGTTGATGAAGGCCGCGCTCCCGCTGGGCCTGTGGGTGCCGGTGCTGCCGGGCACCCGCCAGGTCACCGTCGGCGGGGCGATCAGCGCCGACATCCACGGCAAGAACCACCACAGCGCGGGCAGCTTCGGCAACCACGTCACCGCGCTCGAGCTGCTGACCGCGGACGGGCAGATCCGTCGGCTGACCCCGCGCGGGGGCAAGCACGATCCGAAGGGCGCGCTGTTCTGGGCGACCGTCGGCGGGATGGGGCTGACCGGCATCATCCTGCGCGCGACGATCAAGATGACGCCGACCGAGACCGCCTACTTCATCGCCGACGGCGACCGCACCGAGTCGCTGGAGGAGACGATCGCGCTGCACTCGGACGGTTCCGAGGCGCACTACGACTACTCGTCGGCCTGGTTCGACGCGATCTCCCCGGCCCCGAAGCTCGGCCGGGCGGCGGTCGACCGCGGTTCGCTGGCCACGCTCGATCAGCTGCCGAAGAAGCTGCGCAAGAATCCGCTGAAGTTCGATGCGCCCACGCTTTTAACCCTGCCCGACGTGTTCCCCAACGGGCTGGCCAACAAGTACACCTTCTCCGCACTCGGCGAGCTGTGGTTCCGCAAGTCGAGCACCTATCGGGGCAAGGTGCAGAACCTGACGCAGTTCTATCACCCGCTCGACCTGGTGGGCGAGTGGAACCGCGCCTACGGTTCGGACGGTTTCCTGCAGTACCAGTTCGTGGTGCCGGTGACCGCGGTCGAGGAGTTCAAGTCGATCGTCGCCGACATCCAGGCCTCGGGGCACTACTCGTTCCTCAACGTGTTCAAGCTGTTCGGGCCGGGCAACAAGGCGCCGCTGAGCTTCCCGATCCCGGGCTGGAACGTGTGCGTGGACTTCGCGATCCGGCCGGGCCTGCACGAGTTCCTCGCCGATCTGGACCGCCGGGTGCTCGAGTTCGGCGGCCGGCTGTACCTGGCGAAGGAGTCGCGCACCTCCGCGGAGACCTTCCACGCGATGTATCCGCGCATCGACGAGTGGATCGCCGTGCGCCGGGAGGTCGACCCGACCGGGGTGTTCATGTCCGATATGGCCAGAAGGTTGGAGCTGAATTGATCGACGCCGTGGGTAATCCGCAATCGGTGCTGCTGCTGGGCGGCTGCTCGGAGATCGCGCTGGCGATCGCCGCCGAATATCTGGCGAAGGCGCCGGTGAGGGTGGTGCTGGCCGACCGGCCCGCCGCCCCGCGTGAGGAGGCGGCCGCGCAGCTGCGCGCGCTCGGGGCCCGCGAGGTCGAGATCGTCGACTTCGAGGCCCTGGACACCGAGAGCCATCCGGCGACGATCGAGGCCGCCTTCTCGGGCGGCGACGTCGACGTCGCGGTGGTGGCCTTCGGGCTGCTCGGCGATGCCGAACAGCTCTGGCAGGATCAGGCCGAGGCGGTGCGTGTGGCCGGGGTGAACTACACCGCGGCCGTGTCGGTCGGGGTGCTGCTCGGTGAGCGCATGCGCGGCCAGGGGCACGGGCGCATCATCGCCATGAGCTCGGTGGCCGGTGAGCGGGTGCGCCGCTCGAACTTCGTCTACGGCTCCACCAAGGCGGGCCTGGACGGGTTCTATCTGGGCCTGGGCGAGGCGCTGGCCGAGCACGGGGTCACCGTCACGGTGATCCGGCCCGGCCAGGTGCGCACCCGCACCACGATGGACCACTGGGCGGCCACCGGCGCCGAGGAGGCGCCGCTGACGGTCGATAAGGAGGACGTGGCCAGGATGGCCGTCGCCGCCTCGGCCAAGGGCAAGGAGATCGTCTGGGCGCCGGGCGCGTTCCGCTACGTGATGATGGTGCTACGGCACATCCCGCGCAAGATCTTCCGCAAGCTGCCGGTGTGAGCGTGACCGGCGCGGCGACAGGTGCCGCCGACCCCGCCCCGCCGACCGGCCCCGCCCGGTCGGCGCGCCGCGTCGGTGGCGCGGTCGGTGAGCTGGTCGCCGCGGCGGTCCTGGCCGCGCTCGTCGCGGTCGTCGGCCTGTGGGCGGTGGGCCGGGTCGACTTCCCGGCCTTCACCACCTCGCATCTGACCCGCGCGCTGACCACGGTCGGTCAGGTGGTGACCGTGGCGCTGGCCGGGGCCGGGCTCTGGCTGCTGCGCCGCGACACCGCCTCGCGGTGGGGCCGGGCGCTCGGCGGGATCGGTATCGCCGGGCTGACCACCGTCACGCTCGCGCTGCCGCTGTCGGCGACCCGGCTGTATCTGTTCGGCGTCTCGGTCGACCAGCAGTTCCGCACCCAGTACCTCACCCGCACGGCCGCGACCGCGCAGCTGACGGACATGAACTACGCGGACACCCCGCCCTACTATCCGGCCGGCTGGTTCTGGCTGGGCGGGCGGCTCGCCTCGTGGACCGACACGGCCGGCTGGGCGATGTACAAGCCGTGGTCGATCCTGTCGCTGGCCGTGGCCGCGACCGTCTCGGCCGCGCTGTGGGCCCGGCTGGTGCGCCCCCACCTGGCGGTGACGATCGGTCTGGCGCAGACCGGGCTGGCTCTGGCGTACGCCTCCCCCGAGCCCTACGGCGCGGTCGTGGCGCTGCTGCTGCCACCGGTGACGGTGCTGGCCTGGCGCGCGCTGCGCCCGGGCGGGCACTGGGCGGGCCTGGTCGCCACCGGGGTGTTCCTGGGGGTCTCGGCCACCTTCTACACCCTGTACACCGGGCTGGCCGCGATGACCGTGGTGCTGATGGCCCTGGTCGCGGCCGGGCTGGCCGTGGCCGCCGCGGCGCGCACGCACGGCGTCTCCTTCCGGTCGGGTGCCGCGCTGCGCGCCGGGCTCGGTCCCGTCGTGCGGCTGCTCGCGGTGGCGGTGCTCGCCGGGGCGATCGCGCTGATCGCGTGGGGACCGTTCCTGGTGCGCCGGCTGACGGCCGAATCGGGGCCGGCGACCGCGATGCGCTATCTGCCCGAGGCCGGCGCCCGCCTGCCGCTGCCGATGCTGCAGATCAGCCTGCTCGGCCTGCTGACGATCACCGGCCTGATCTGGATCGTCTGGCGCATCCGCACCTCGGTGATCGCGCAGGCCTTCGCGCTCACCGTGGTCGCGATCTATCTGTGGGTGCTGGCCTCGATGACCCTGACGGCGCTGGGCACCACTCTGCTCGGGTTCCGGCTCGAACCGGTGCTGCTGCTGGTGCTCGGCGCGGCCGGCACGCTCGCCGCGGCCGATCTGACCCGGTGGGCGCGCGCCCGCGCCGGTGCGGGTGGGCGCGAGAAGAGCGCCGACCGGGTGCGCGCGGTGACCGCCGCGGCCGCGATCGTGGCACTGGCCGGGACGCTGGCCTTCGTCCAGGACGTCCCCGATGTGCTGTCGACCGAGATCTCGGTGGCCTACCGCGACACCGACGGCGACGGTGAGCGCGCCGACCGGTACGCCCCCGGCCCGGCCTCCTACTACGGCGAGATCGCCGAGACGATCGATTCCCAGGTGCCCACCCCGCCGCAGGAGACGGTGGTGCTGACCACCGAGGCGCACCTGCTGTCGTTCTTCCCCTACCGCGGATTCCAGGCGATCTCCTCGCACTACGCCAATCCGCTCGGGATGTTCGACGCCCGCACCGACGAGATCATCGCCTGGTCGCAGTCCGCGGACCCGGCCGAACTGCTGGCCCGGCTCGACGACTCGCCCTGGCAGGCCCCGCAGGCCTTCGTCTTCCGCGCCGACGGCGAGGACTACACCCTCAAGCTCTCCGAGGACGTCTACCCCAACGATCCGAACGTGCGGACCTTCCCGATCACCTTCCCCGCCGCACTGTTCGACGCCCCCGAATTCTCCGTCAGCACCATCGGCCCGTTCACCGTGATCGTGCGCCGGTAAGCCCCATCCGCCCCCGACCGACTAGCATCCCAGGACGTGTCTCCCGCCGTGACCGATACCGCCACCCCATCCCGCGCCCCGCGCCCGGGCATGAACGCCTCGTCGTTCCGCACCGCGCGCATCCTGGCGACGGTGACCGGACTGCTCGGCCTGCTGCTGGCCCTGCTCACGCCGATCCTGCCGATCACCCAGACGACCGCGCAGCTGAACTGGCCGCAGGCCGGCTCGGTGAACTCGGTCACCGCGCCGCTGGTGGGCTACCAGCCGGTCGAGCTCGAGGCCGCGCTGCCGTGCACCCTGATCGAGGACGCGCTGGAGTCCGACGACCGTGAGGTGCTGCTGGCGACCGCACCCACCGACGCCTCCGAGGGCGGTATCCAGCGGGCGATGTTCGTCTCCGCCGGTTCGGACTCGGTGGAGGTGCGCACCCGCAACATCCTGGTCGGCCGCTTCTCGGCCGAGGAGCTCGCCGATTCCGGCTGCGCCGAACTGACGGTGACCTCCAACGAGGAGGCCACCACCGCGGCCCTGGTCGGCGGCGACGGCGAGGACGTGGTCAAGGGCATCGGCGGGGACCACCGGCCGCAGACGGTCGGGGTGTTCACCGACCTGACCGGCGACGCCCCGGCCGGGCTGGAGTTCAGCGCCGAGATCGATTCGCGCTACTCGTCCTCGCCCACGGTGGTCAAGATCGTCGCGATGGTGCTCGCGGTGCTGCTGACCCTGATCTCGCTGATCACCCTGGCCCGACTCGACCAGACCGACGGCCGGCGACACCGCCGGTTCCTGCCGCGACGGTGGTGGCGATTCGATCTGAAGGACGGCGTGGTCGTCGGGGTGCTGGTGCTCTGGCACTTCATCGGCGCCAACACCGCCGACGACGGCTACATCCTGACCATGGCCCGGGCCGCCGAGCATTCGGGCTACATGTCGAACTACTACCGCTGGTTCGCCGCCCCCGAGCTGCCGTTCGGCGCCTCGTACTACATGTTCACGCTGCTGCACCACATCAGCCCGGCCAGCATCCTGCTGCGCCTGCCCGCGCTGATCGCCGGCATCCTGGCCTGGCTGGTGATCAGCCGCGAGGTGCTGCCCCGCCTGGGTAGGCGCGCCCGGTCGACCCCGGTGGTCGCCTGGACCGGCGGGCTGCTGTTCCTGGCCTTCTGGCTGCCGCTGAACAACGGGCTGCGTCCCGAGCCGTACATCGCGCTCGGCGCCCTGCTGGTGTGGGTGTCGATCGAACGCGCCATCGCCACCCGACGGGTGCTGCCGATCGCGGTCGCGCTGATCATCGCAGGGCTCACCCTGTCGGTGGGCCCGACCGGCACGATCGCCGCCGCCGCCCTGCTGGCCGCGGCGCGCCCGCTGGTGCGGGTGATCGTCGCCCGGGCCAAGGAGATCGGCTGGGGCGCCACCCTCGCCCCGCTGCTGGCCTCGGGCACGGTGATCTTGACCCTGGTCTTCGCCGACACCACGATCCGCTCGGTGCTGGACGCGACCTCGATGAAGACCGACCTCGGCCCCGCCGAGGAGTGGTACATGGAGTACCTGCGCTACGAGGCGCTGATGACGACCTCGCCGGACGGGTCGAACGCGCGCCGCTTCGCCGTGTTCACCATGCTGCTGTGCTTGATCACCTGTGCGGCCATGCTCTTCCGCAAGGGCCGCATCCCGGGTGCCGCGCTCGGCCCCAGCCGGCGCATCGTGGGCATCACCGCGATCTCGCTGGCCGTGATGATGTTCAACCCCACCAAGTGGAGCCACCACTTCGGCGTCTACGCCGGCTTCGCCGGTGCGCTCGGCGCACTGACCGCGCTCGCGGTCGCCTCGACCGCGCTGCGATCGGGCCGGAACCGGGCGCTGTTCACCGCGGCGTTGATGTTCGTGATGGCGCTGTCGTTCGAGACCTCCAACAGCTGGTGGTACGTGTCGAACTACGCGGTGCCCTTCGGTGGACACCGGCCCGAGATCGGCGGCATCAAGATCGCCTCGGTGTTCATCGCCCTGATGATCATCGCGCTGGTCGTCGCCCTGGTGCTGCATGTGCGCGAACCGTTCGTGGCCAAGCGCCGGGAGGCCGACGGCGACGCCGCCGGGGCGCGGTCGCGGGTGCAGAAGCTCTCGCCGCTGGTGGCGGCGCCGCTGACCGTGATGGCCGCGTTCATGCTGATCTTCCAGATCGCCACGATGTCGGCCGCGATCTACCTGCAGTGGCCGGGCTTCACCGTCGGCAAGGGCAACCTCGACTCGCTGCGCGGCAACGTGTGCGCGCAGGGCGACGAGGTCCTCGTCGAACCGGATCCGAACGCCGGGATGCTCACGGCCGACGTGCCGGCCGCCGAGGCGCTGACCGCCGGCGGCAGCCAGCGCTTCACCCCCGACGGTCTGCCCACCGACCTGTCCTCGGAGCTGGAATGGGTCCAGCCCGGCGTGGTCGGCACCGGTTCGGACTCCAAGCGTCGCTCCAACAGCGCCGGCACCGGCGGTGGCCGCAACGCCGAGCCGGGCGTGAACGGCTCGCATGCGGCGCTGCCGTTCGGGCTCGACCCGGAGACCACCCCGGTGGTGGGCAGCTTCGACTCGTCCGATCAGTCCACCGCGTGGACGACCACCGCCTGGTACGAGCTGCCCGAGAACGCCGTGGCCGACGACGAGCTGCTGGTCGTCTCGGCGGCCGGTCGGATCAACGATTGGAACCTGCGCGTGGAGTTCGGCCGGGCGGACGGCGACGACTACGAGGTGCTCGGCGACGATTCGCTGATCGACATCGGTCCGTCCCCGTCCTGGCGGAACCTGCGGCTGCCGCTGGACGATGCGCCGGAGGGCACCACCGCGGTGCGGCTGGTGGCCCTGGACGACAACCCGTCGCTCAACGAGTGGCTGGCCTTCACCCCGCCGCGCATCGCGCAGACCCAGACCCTGCAGCAGTACGTCGGCTCCGATGCCCCGGTGCTGCTGGACTGGGCGGTCGCCCTGGCCTTCCCGTGCCAGCGTCCGTTCAACCATTTGAACGGTGTGGCCGAGAAGCCCGAGTTCCGCATCCTGCCCGACCGCGGCCTCGCGGTGAGCTCGACCAACACCTGGCAGGACGACATCGGTGGCGGCCCGCTGGGCTGGACCGGTCTGCTGCTCGACGCCGAGACGGTGCCGAGCTACCAGAACAACGACTGGGATCGGGACTGGGGCTCGCTCGAGCGGTTCGTCCCGCGCGTGCCGGACGCGACCGAGGCCGAGCTCGAACTCGGTGAGGCCACCCGTCACGGACTGTGGGCGCCCGCGCAGATCAAGCACGCCTACAAGTAACGGTCCGACCGGCGGCGCCGGCCCCCACCTGCGGGGGTCGGCGCCGCCGCCGTCTGTGCGCCCCGGCGCGCCCCGGCCGCACTCTGCTCACGGCCTACGCCCTCCCCTCCCCTGCCCCGGCCGGGAGGGGCGGTGAGCGCGCGGCCGCCCGAGCCGCCGAAGGGCTGCGCCCGCAGCGGCCTCCTGAACGCAGCCGCCACCGACCGGCCACCCCGATCCGGGTCTCTCGAGTCTCGGGCTGCCGTCCTGACGGAGAAGAGAAGACCGCGCCCACCCCGTGGCGGGGTGGGCGCGGTCCGGTTCGGTGTCCCCGGCGGGTGCCTTGCCCGCGGGGGGTCGTTCAGTCGGTCACAGGGGCACCAGGGCGGTCTTGCGCGGCCGGTGCGGGATGCGCTTGCCGGCGAGCATCGACATCGCGCGGCGCAGCTGCAGTCGGGTCGACGACGGTTCGATGACCGCGTCGATGTAGCCGCGCTCGGCCGCGATGTAGGGGGTGGCGATGAACTCGTTGTACATGTCGATCAGCTGCTGCTTCAGGGCCGGGCCGTCCTCGCCGGCCGCCTCGATCTCGCGGCGCCGCAGCAGGGTGACCGCGCCCTCCGCGCCCATGACCGCGATGCGGGCGGTGGGCCAGGCGAAGTTCATGTCGGCGCCGAGCTGCTTGCAGCCCATCACCGCGTAGCCGCCGCCGTAGGCCTTGCGCACCACCACGGTCACCTTCGGCACGGTCGCCTCGACGAACGCGGCGAGCATGCGGCCGCCGCGGTGGATCACGCCGATCCGTTCCTGGTCGGCGCCCGGCATGAAGCCGGGGGTGTCGACCAGGAAGACCAGCGGCACGTTGAAGGCGTTGCACACCCGGATGAACCGGGCGGCCTTGTCGGCGGCCTTGGCGTCGAGCGCGCCCGAGAGCATCATCGGCTGGTTGGCGACCACCCCGACCGGGCGGCCGTCCACGCGGGCGAACCCGGTGATCACGTTGTCGCCGACCCCGGAGGCCAGCTCGTGGAAGGCGCCGTCGTCGAACACGCGCAGGATCACGTCGTGCATGTCGTAGCCCGAGTTGTCGGCGTCGGGGATCAGCGTGTCGAGCGCGAGGTCGTGTTCGGTGACCTCCGGTTCCAGGCCCGGGTTGATCACCGGGTGCTCGGCGAAGATGTTCTCCGGCATGTAGCTCAGGTAGTCGCGCACCCACTGGAAGGCGGCTTCCTCGTCCTTGGCCACGTGGTGCAGGTTGCCGTATTCGAGCTGCTTGGCCGCGCCGCCGAGCTCTTCGAGGCTGATCTCCTCGCCGGTGACCTCCCGGATGACGTCCGGGCCGGTGACGAACATGTAGGCGTCCTCGGTGGCCACCAGCACGTCGGTGTTGATCGGCGAGTAGACCGCGCCGCCCGCGCACTTGCCGAGCATGATCGAGACCTGCGGCACCACACCGGAGAGCTTCTCCTGGGCCCGGCCCATCTCGGCGTACCAGGCCAGTGAGGTGACCGCGTCCTGCACGCGCGCACCGCCGGAGTCGTTGATGCCGATCATCGGGCAGCCGACCTTGGCGGCGTGGTCGATCACCGCGACGACCTTGCGGCCGAACATCTCGCCGACGGTGCCGCCGAAGACGGTCTGGTCGTGGGAGAACACCGCGACCGGGCGGCCCTCCAGGGTGCCGTGTCCGGCGACCACCGCATCGCCGTAGGGGTTGCCCTCACCCGGGGTGCGGGCGAGCGCACCGAACTCGACGAACGAGCCCTTGTCCAGCAGCGACTCGATGCGGGCACGCGCGCTGGGCTTACCGGCGGCGTCGCGCTTGGCGATCGCACGCGCGCTGCCCGGCTCCCGGGCCTGCTCCAGCTTGGCCTTGAGTTCGGCGAGCTTCTCGGCGGTGGTCACAGTGTTGCTCCTTCGGTCCGCGGCGTCGGTGTCTAGCCGCGCGCGGCGTCGATCGCGGCGAGTCGGGCGGTCAGGTCCGCGCCGACGGTGGCGATATACGGTTCGTCCACGATCTGCAGGTGATCGCCGCCGACCTGGACGATGTCCAGGTCCGACAGCACCTCGCCCCAGCCGCCGTCGGCGGCCCGGGTGGCATAGGCGGGCTCGAGCTCGATCGCGCCCTCGTGGTAGCTGTCCGCCATGTACAGCACGGTCTTGCCGTCGTAGGCGGTCAGCTGTGCGGCGGCGCGGGCCAGTGCGCGGTTCTCCAAGAAGGAGGTCCGCTGGTGCTCGATGACCCCGGACGGGATCGGCAGGTCCACTCCGTCGAGCAGGCCGAGCAGGAACTCCACGGCCCCCTCGTCGTCGGTCTTGGCCAGTTCGTCGACCGGCAGCGGCACCTCGACCCCGTAGGTCTTCTCCGCGAACGCGATGTAGCGCTCCCAGCGGGCGCGCCGCTCGTCCTCGGTGTCGGGGATCTGCTCGCCGGGCATCACCACGTCGATCAGGCCCACCAGGTCGACCTCTTCGCCCGCGGCGCGCAACAGCTGCGCGACCGCGTAGGCCAGCACCCCGCCGAGCGACCAGCCGACCAGCACGTAGGGCCCGTGCGGCTGGATCTCGCGCAGCGGCTCGAGGTACTGGGCGGCGCGCTCGTCGATCTCGCCGTCGACCCGCTCGAACCCGTACATCGGGGTGTGCGCGGGCAGGCGGCGCAGCAGCGGCTCGTAGACCACGGTGGAACCGCCGGCCGGGTGGAAGACGAACACGGGCGTGGCGGTCGAGCCCTCGGGCCGGGCGCGCAGGGTGCGCACCAGTCCGACGTCGGCCTCCAGGTGCTCGCGCACCAGGTCCGACAGCTGCTCGATCGATCCGGCCCCGCGCACCTGGTCGGCGGTGATCTCGCCGCCGGCGCGTTCGCTCAGCCGGGCGGCCAGCGCCTCGACCTGTGCGGTGTCGATCTCGGGCAGGCGGTTGAACACCCCGCGGGCCGAGGATCCGGTGACCACGGCCCACAGGCCGAAGGTCAGCCGCTCGGCCGCATCGCGCGGCGGCACGTCGGCGGCCTGCCCGTCCACGGTCTCCGGCGCATCGGTCTCGGCGGCCGGATCCGCGGCCGCGGTGTCGGCGGCCGGTGCCGGATCCGCCGGGGTCTGCGCGGTCTCGGGCAGCTCCTCGGCCATCTCCTGGGCGGCGTAGGTGCCGCCGACCGCCTGCCCGCCGGCGGCCGCGGCCTCGGCGGCCTCGCGGGCCTGCCGTTCGGCCAGCGCGGCGACCTCCTCGCGGTTGTCGACGGCGTAGCGCAGGTATTCGGCGACCTGGTCGAGGTTGGCATCGCGCACCGCTTGGAGCTGCAGCTGCGGGATGTCGAACTCGTACTCGACGCGGTTCTTGATGCGCACGGCCATCAGCGAGTCCAGGCCGAGCTCCATCAGCGGGATCTCGGTCGGCAGGTCCTCGGTGGCGAAACCCATCGACTCGGCGACGATCTCGCGCAGCCGGTGCTCGAGCGGCACGTCGCCGTCCGGATCCCAGCGTTCCGCCGCGGAACCGGCGTCGTAGTCCACCTCGGTGACATCGCCCGGATCGTGCGCGGCCTCGCGGGCGACCGCGGCGGCCGCGGCCACCGCACGTTCGGTGCGTTCCCCGGCCGCGGACAGCACGGCGCGGGCCAGCGGACGGAAGACCCCGTCGGCGCTGCGCGCGTCCACACGCACCGCGGCCCCGCCCGGGTGCGGGGTCACGGTCGTGGTCACGGTGCCGGTCGCCGGCACCTCACCCACCGTCTCCAGGGCCGTGAGCTGCGCGTCGTCGAGCACCTCGGCGGCCGCGGCGGTGATCAGCAGCGCCGGGTCGGTGACCGCGTCGGCGATCACCTCCCAGGCGTGGGTGCCGTCGGGCAGCGCGACGTGCGCGCCCGGCATGCGCACCCCGCCGCCGGTGGCGATGCGGGTGTCGATCCACAGGTGTTTGCGCTGGAAGCTGGTGCGCGGCACGTCCACGTACGGGCCCGGCGCGAACAGGGTGTCCAGGTCGACCCGGTGCCCGTGCACGTACAGCGTGGCCAGGGCGGTGCGCAGGTTCAGCGCATCGTCCTCCTTGCGCTTGAGCGTCCAGATCAGCTGCGGGTCGAGCACGCCCTGGTCGTAGCAGGTCATCGCGATCGACATCAGCGTCGCCGGGTTCGGCGCGAGTTCGACGAAGGTGGTGTGCCCGGCGGCCAGCGCCTTCTTCACCGCCTGGTCGAAGTACACGCTGTGGCGCATGCCCTTGGTCCAGTAGTCCTCGCCGTGGATCGGTTCCGATCCGGCCGGGAAGAAGTCGCCCTCGTGCACCGAGGAGTAGACGCCGCTGGTCGGCGGGAAGGTGGCGATGCCGGCCAGTTCGGCGGCCAGCTCACCGAGGATCGGATCGACCTGTGAGGTGTGCGAGGCGCCCTTGGCCTGCAGGATCCGGGAGAACTTGCCCTCGGACTCGGCCCGGGCCACGATCGCCTCGACCTGCGGTTCGGGCCCGCCGATCACGGTCTGGTTCGGTGCGGCGTAGACGCACACCTCCAGGTCCGGGTATTCGGTGAGCACGCCCTCGATCGCCTCGGCCGAGTACTCGACCAGGGCCATGCGGCGGATGTCGTCGCCGACCAGGGTGGCCTCGCCCTCGCCCATCAGGCGCGAGCGCACGCAGATCACCCGCACCGCGTCCTCGAGCGACAGCCCGCCCGAGACGTAGGAGGCGGCGGCCTCACCCATCGAGTGGCCGACCACCGCGACCGGGTCGGCGCCGTGGTGGCGCAGCACTGCGGCCAGGCCGATCTGGATGGTGAAGATGCCGACCTGGCTGGTCTCGACGTCGTAGTTCTGCGCGTCGTCCAAGAACATCTCGCGCATCGAATGGCCGGACTCGAACTCGACCAGCTCGTCGACCCGGTCCACCTCGGCCCGGAAGACCGCGTTGGTCAGGTACAGCTCCTTGCCCATCTTGCGGTGCTGCGAGCCGTAGCCGGAGAACACCCAGACCGGCCCCTTGGCCGCCGGGGAGTCCGCCGACAGCACGTTCGGGGCGGGTTTGCCGGCCGCCAGGGCGCGCAGCCCGGCGATCGCCTCGGCCCGGTCGTAGGCGAGCACGGCGGCGCGCGAGCGGCCGTGGTTGCGCCGGGCCAGGGTGCGCCCGAGTCCCTCCAGGTCGGCCACCGAGCCCTCGGCGGTTTCGAGCCAGTTGGCCAGGTCCTCGGCGGCGCGGCGGCGGCGCGACGGCATCGCGGCCGAGATCACGAGCACGACCGGACCGGTCGCCTCGGTGTAGACGGGCCCGTCCTCGGCCTCGTGGGCCTCGGCGGTGGGCGCGGCCTGCACGGCCGCCGTCTCAGCAGTCTCGGTCTCCGCCGCGGCCGTCTCGGTCGCCTCCGCCGTCTCGACCGTCTCGGCCGGTGCGGTGTCGTCCGAGTCGCCTGCGGCCGGGTCGGCCGGGGCGATCTCGGCGTATTCGCGCACCACCACGTGGGCGTTGGTGCCGCCGAAACCGAAGCCGGACACCCCGGCCACGGCCCGGCCGGAGTAGCGCGGCCACTCGGCGCCGGAGTCGATGACCTTCAGCCGGGCGGCGTCGAAGTCGATCATCGGGTTCGGGCCGGTGTAGTTCAGGGTCGCCGGCAGCCGGTCGTGGCGCATGGCGAGCACGACCTTGATCAGGCCCGCGGCGCCGGCCGCGGCCTCGAGGTGGCCGAAGTTGGTCTTCGCCGAGCCCAGCAGCGCCGGGGTCTCGCTCTCGCGTCCGCGCCCGACCACCTGGGCCAGCGCCCCGGCCTCGATCGGGTCGCCGAGCACGGTGCCGGTGCCGTGGGCCTCGATGTAGTCGACCGTCGACGGCAGGATCCCGGCGTCACGGTAGGCCCGGCGCAGCACGTCGACCTGCGCGTCGGGGTTCGGTGCGGTCAGCCCGTTGGAGCGCCCGTCCTGGTTGACGGCGCTGCCGGAGACCACCGCGAGCACGTCGTCGCCGTCGCGCTCGGCGTCGGCCAGCCGCTTGAGCACCAGCACGCCGCCGCCCTCGGAGCGGATCATCCCGTCCGCATCCGCGGAGAAGGCCTTGATCCGGCCGTCCGGGGCCATGACCCCGAGCTGGTCGAAGCCCAGGCTCGCCGCCGGGGCGACGAGCATGTTGACCCCGCCGGCCACGGCCACGTCGGCCTCGCCGCCGCGCAGGGCGCGCACCGCCTGGTGCACGGCGACCAGCGAGGAGGAGCAGGCGGTGTCGATCGCGACCGAGGGGCCGCGGAAGTCGAAGAAGTACGACACCCGGTTGGCGATGATGGCGGTGGAGTTGCCGGTGATCGCATACGGGTGCGCGGTGGCCGGATCGGCCACGGCCAGCAGCTGGTAGTCGTTGGCCGACGAGCCGAGGAACACGCCCACCGGGCGGCCCTTGAGGTCGCTGGCCGGGATGCGGGCGTGCTCGAGCGCCTCCCAGGTCAGTTCCAGGGCCAGGCGCTGCTGCGGGTCGACCATCTCCGCCTCACGCGGGGACATGCCGAAGAACTCGGCGTCGAACAGCTCGACGTCCTCGATGTAGCCGCCGCGGGTGTTGGCCTCGGCGATCGCGGCCGCGATGACCGGATCGGAGGCGTACTCGTCCCAGCGGCCCTCGGGCCGGTCGGTGATGCCGTCGCGGCCCTCGTCGAGCATCTGCCACAGCTGCTCGGGCGTCTCGCCCGCCCCGGGCAGGCGCTGGGCGAGCCCGACGATGGCGATGTCGTGTGCGCCGGGGCCGGCCGAGCCCAGATAGAACGCGTCGTCCACCGCATCGGCGGTGACCTCGGGCGGGCCGAGCACGATGCGCTCGGCGAGCGTGGAGATCGTCGGGTGCTGGTAGACGATGGTCGCGTCGAGCACCGTGCCGGTCAGGTCCTCGATCTCGCCCGACAGCGCGACCGCGTCGCGGCTGGACAGGCCGAACTCCTCGAGCGGGCGGTCCTGATCGATCTCGGCGCGCGGCATCCCGGTGGTGCGGGCGACCCAGTCGGTCAGGAAGTCCGCCAGGCCCGCGACCGTGATGTCCGGGCGCGGGGCGGTCTGCTCCGACTGCGCGGCCGGCGACGGTGTCGCATCGGCCGCGGGGGCCTCGTCGTGCGCGCCCCCGGCGGCGACCTGCTCCGCGGCTTGCGCCGCGGTCCGGTCCTCGCTGTGCTGCTCGTCCGACGCTGGTTCAGTCATGCGACCCGCTTCTTCGTCTACTCGTTGGGCTCGTCGGGGAAGGCCTGCTGGGTGTGGCCCCCGCGCAGCGTGCCCGAGATGTATGCGGCCTTGCAGGCCCGTCTGGCGATCTTGCCACTGGAGGTGCGCGGGATCGAACCGGCGGGGACCAGCAGCACGTCACGCACGGTCACCCCGTGGGTGGCCGAGACCGCGGCGCGCACCGTGTCCGAGATCGGGCCCGGATCGGCCTTGCCCGCCCCCGGTGCCCGCTCGGCGACGACGACGAGCTGCTCGGCGGCGTCCTCCCTGTCGAACACCAGGCCCGAGCCGGCGTCGTCGAACACCGCGGCCGGCATCTGGTTCAGCGGCACCGCGAACGCGGCGGCGAAGCCCGGGCGGATGGCCTTGGAGGCCTCCTGCACGGTCGCCTCGACGTCCTGCGGGTAGTGGTTGCGCCCGTCGACGATGATCAGGTCCTTGACCCTGCCGGTGATGAACAGCTGGTCGTCGATGTAGACGCCGAAGTCCCCGGTGCTCAGCCAGGACGCGTCCTCGGCGACCCCCTGGGCGCGGCTGCCCTCGGGCAGGCGCTCGGTGATCTTGTTGTGGAAGGTCTCGGCGGACTCCTCGGGCCGGCCCCAGTAGCCGATGCCCATGTTCTGGCCGTGCAGCCAGATCTCGCCGACCTGCTCGTCGGGCAGTTCCCGGCCGGTCTCCGGGTCGACGATCGCGGCCCACTGGCTCAGCGCGACGTAGCCGCAGGCCACCTGCGGCACCGCGTTCGGGTGGTCCTCGGCGCGGCGCAGGATGCGGCCGGCGTTGAGCTCGTCGCGGTCGACGTAGACCACCTGCGGGGCCGAGCCCTGCGCGGTGGTGGAGACGAACAGGGTCGCCTCGGCCATGCCGTAGCTCGGCTTGATCGCCGACTCGGGCAGCCCGTAGGGGGCGAAGGCCTCGGTGAACTTGCGGATCGACGACGGGGTCACCGGCTCGGAGCCGTTGATCAGCCCGAGCACGTTCGACAGGTCCAGGGTCTCGCCCTCCTTGGGCAGGCCGCGCAGGGCGGCGTGCTCGAAGGCGAAGTTGGGGGCGGCGGCGAAGGTGGGCGAGCCGTCGACGGCCGCGAGTTCGCGGATCCACCTGCCCGGGCGCTGCACGAACGCGCGCGGCGACATGATCGTGATGTAGCTGCCGCCGACCGCGGGCAGGATCACCGTCAGCAGCCCCATGTCGTGGAACAGCGGCAGCCAGGTCACCCCGCGCGAATCCAGGTCCAGGCCGATGCTCAGCGCCATCTGCATGGCGTTGGTCAGCACCGCGCGGTGGGTGATCTCCACGCCGGCCGGGGTGCGGGTGGAACCGGAGGTGTACTGCAGGTAGGCCACGTCGTCGAGGCCGGACCCGGGGTTGGTCCAGGTCTTGCCGACCTCGTCGGGGATCGCGTCGGCGGCGATCACGCGCGGACGCTCCTTGGCGGGCAGGGCGCGGAAGAGGCCGCGCACCCCGGCGGCCGAGGAGGTGGCGGTGAGGATCGCGGCGGGGCGGCAGTCGGCCAGCACCGCGTCCAGGCGGTCGCCGTGGCCGGGCTCGTCCGGGTCGAACAGGGGCACGGCGATGGTGCCGGCGTAGATCGCGGCGAAGAAACCGATGATGTAGTCCAGGCCCTGCGGCGCCAGGATCGCGACCCGGTCGCCGGGGGCGGTGACCTGCTGCAGCCGGGCGGCGACCGCCCGCACGCGCCGACCGAACTGCGACCAGGTCAGCTCGGCGGCCTCACCGTCACGGCTGACCGAGTAGTTCAGGAAGCGGTAGACCAGCTGGTCGCCCGCTTTGACGGTGTTCGCCTCGACGTGATCGACAAGGGTTCGCCCGTCGGTGATCGCCACCTGACCAGTCTCATCGAGATACTGGTCCAGGTATTCGTCCAACGAGTTCATGCGTGCTCCTGTCACTCCTTCGCGCGAAACCCCGCCCACCCGACACGGCGGCACCGATCGGCACCGGGTCGGCCACGACCCGAAGTGCATGACGATACTCACCGAGTGAGGTGATCCGCACCTTCCGGTACGCCGCGTACCGCCTCGGCGCCCGATCCACACACTCAGATCACGAACATGTTACCGACTCGGCTCTCCGAATCGGATCCGGCGTCCCTCCGGGGCGTGCCGCGGCGTGTCACCCGGTGCGCGGAACCGGCGCGTCCTCGATGATCTCGGCGGCCCAGTCGCGCAGGAACGCGGTGGCGGTCGTCCCGTCGATGATCGGATTGGAGTCGTAGAGCGCGTGCACCGGCGCCGCGGCGGCCTGCGTCAGCTTGCCGATGGTGCCCAGCAGATCGGAGACGACCTCGTTGGGCGCATCGCAGATCAGGTCGGCGGGCGCACAGATCTGCACCACCCGGTCGGCGACCTCTCCGAACCCGCCCGGACGCGCACCGGTCATGGTCGTGCCGGGCATACCCGGAATCGTGCCGAGGAAACCGAGCATCACCTCGGCGCCCTGGCCCGCGGGCACACCCAACTGTTGCGCGGCCGCGCCCGGGCCTTCGGAGTCACGCCGACCGTCGGCGACCAGGCCGACCCCGAGCAGCCGCTCCTGGGCGACCGGCCCGTCGCCGGCACCGATCTGTGCGGCCACGTCCCCGGCGATGACGGCGCCCTGGGAGAAGCCGATCAGCACGTAGCCGGTCAGCGGGCACTCCGCCGACCGCTCGGAGATCATCTCCAGGGTGGCCGCGGTGCCCGCGGCACGGGAGTCGTCGTAGGTGGTCTGCGGCGGGGCCGTGGGGTTGGCGAACTCGGCCACGTACGGCACGGTCAGCACCTCGGCGCGCGAGGGATCGAACCGGTCCTGCAGGTATCCGGTGACCTGCAGCAGCAGGGCGTTCGGGTTGGCCTGTGGGGCGTGGGGGTCGTCGTCGACCGCCGACTCCCAGGTGCCCGGCACCGCGATCACCTGCACGTCGGTGCACGAGGCGGGCTGGGTCTCCGGCTCGCCCGGCACCGGCGGCGGTGGCGGCGGCGGGCTCTCACTGGGCCGGCCGCGCCACCACAGCACGGCGACGATCACCACGATGATCAGCACCGCCAGGGCGATGCCGACCAGCGCGAGCCTGATCCAGCGGCCGGGTCCGCTCCCCTTGGCCACGATCAGCAGTAGGCCTTGCGGGCGGTGTCGATGTAGGTCTCGGTGATGGCGGCGCCGTCGACCTCTTTACCGAGGATCTGGGCGTCGGAGGAGACGATGGCGAGCACGAACGCGCGCATCTGCATCTCGTCGTAGTGGCCCTCCTCGGCCGCGCACACCAGGTTCGCGGCGTTGATCGCGATCTCGCCGTCCCCGCTGTACTCCACGCCGGCCTCGCCGAGCGCGTCCAGGAAGCCCTGGTCACGCTCCGACAGTTCGGGCGCCTGTGGGCCCGGGTAGTCCTCGGGCAGTTCGACCGGGGTCTCCGGCGGAATCGATTCGGGCAGCTCGTCGCCGTCCGCCTCGTCCTCGTCGTCCTTGTCGCGGTCCTCGTCCCCGGTCTCGGTGGGCTCGGCCGAGGTGGTCTCCGCCGAGCTCGCCTCGGTCGGGGCCGCGGTGCTCGGCGTCGCGCTGACCGTGGAGTCCCCTCCGCCGCATGCGGCCGTCACCGCGACCGCGGCGAGGGCGGCCGCGGCCACCAGTCCGCGTCCTACAGCTGTGCGCATCGTGTTCGGTCCTTACCTGCCTCGTAGTGCCGAGCCGACCGTTCGCGGCCGCTCCGGAAGCCACAGTACCGACGAAGACCCGCCCGCACCGGGTGCGCGGGGGCGTCTCGGCCGTGGTATCGGTCATGGCGGGAGGCGACGACGCCGACCCGCACACCGCGGGCCGGCGTCGTCACCGCTCACTCACTCCTCGACGGTGTCGTCCTCGTCCTCGCCGGACCCGTCGTCCTCGTCGTCGTCCTCGGTGATCTCGCGGCTGCCCTCGACCTCGTCGTCCGTCTGGTCGGCCTGCGCGTCGGACTCGTCGCCGTCCTCGCCCTCACCGCGCGCGTCTTCATCGTCCGCACCGCGCTCGCCGTCGCCGTCACCGGCGTCGGTGTCGGTGTCGGTGTCGTCGATGTCGGCCCGGGCGCTGCGCAGCCGGCCGTCGGCCTCGACGACGATCGTGCCGAACTGGAAGTCCTGCTCGATGCGCCCGTCGACCTCGCGCTGGGACCCGGTCGGGAAGCCGTAGCGGCCGGCCTCGTAGTCCTCGTCCGCCCAGGCGTCCATGATCGGACCGTCGAGCACCGGGTGTGCCCCGGTCAGCGGCGACCAGTACAGGTTGCCGTTCTCGAAGGCCGAGAACTTGCCGAACTGTCCGCGGGTGTCCTGCTCGCTGCGCACCGGCAGTCCGAGCGGGCCGCGCGAGCCGCCGGTATCGGAGTAGACGCGCAGGATCTCGCCGTACACCGCGGCGCCGTCGCCGTCGTCGAGCGCGTAGACCACCCCGCCCTCGAAGTCCTGGTACCAGCCGCGGTCGTCCCCGGTGCGGCGCGCCTCGGAGACCGGGAAGCCCAGCGCGCTGTTCTCCCAGCCCAGCGCCGACCACTCGTCGAGGATCGGCCCGGTCACGGTGTGCGCGCCGGTGGCCGGCGACCAGTAGATCGAGCCGTGCTCGAAGTGGTTGAACGCACCGCGCTTGAACGGGGTGTCGATCTCGTCGGTGGTCGGGAAGCCCAGCGGGCCCTCCGGTCCGCCGGAGGTCTGGTAGCGGCCGCCGATCAGCCCACCGGTCAGGTGCGCCCCGGTCTCCGGCGACCAGAAGGCCTGGCCGCCGATGAAGTCCTGGCCGACACCGCGGTCGACCTCGTACTCCTCGGTCAGGCAGGCGCCCAGCCAGGGGTTGGCGTCGGCGACCGGCTTGATCGCTCCGCGCACCGTGCACTCGTGCTCGCCGACCTCGACGCCGAGGGCCTCGGCGGCCTGCGGCCAGGACTGACGCATCTCGAACTGCCAGTACGGCCAGGAGTGGGTGCCCGACGGCCGGTAGACCACGGTGGCCGGGATCCCCTCGCGGGCCAGTGCGCCCGCGAAGTTCTGGCTGGTCAGACGCGAGAGCATCTCCAGGCCCATGCCCGCGTAGTTCGTGGAGATGCCGGGGATGCCCGACAGCTCGTCGTGCGGGCCGGCGAAGCCGTTGCCCGAGGAGATGTAGATGCTCTTGCCGCGCAGGGCCTCGACGTGGCGCATCGGGTCCTGCTCGACCCAGCGTTCGCTGCCCGGCGGGCCCCACATCTTGGCCGCGTCGTAGCCGCCGGCGTCGAGCATGGCGAACTGGATGGCCTGTGGCATGCCCAGCGAGGTGGTGTTGAGCACGCCGGAGTAGGAGGCGACGTAGACGAACTGCTCGGGGTAGCGCTCGGCCAGCATGATCGCGGCCGTGCCGCCCATCGACAGCCCGGTGATCGCGCGCTTGTCGGTGGTGCGCCACTCGTTCTGCAGCACCGGCGGGAGCTCCTTGGCCAGGAAGGTCTCCCACTGGTAGTTCTTGCCGTTCTCCGGCTCGTTCCAGTCGGTGTAGAAGCTCGACTCGCCGCCGACAGGCAGCACGACGTTGACGTTCTTGTCGGCGAAGAACCGCTCGATGTCGGTCTCGATGGTCCAGCCCGAGGCGTCGTCGCGAGCGCGCAGCCCGTCGAGCATGAGCATCTCGGGGAAGGTCGCGCCCGGGTTGTTGTGCCAGTCGCGCGCCACGAGGATCTGCACCTGGATCTCCTCGTCCATCGCCGGGGAGTAGATCCACAGCGCGACCCGGCGGTCGGTGATCCATTCGACGTCGGTGACCTCGACGCCCGGCACCGGGTCGGCGGCCAGCATCGGTGCGGACAGCGCCGGTGCGGCGGCCACGGGGCCGGCCGGTGCGGCCGAGGCGACCGCCGGCAGGCCCAGGCCGATGATCAGCGGCAGCGCGGCGCCGGTGGCGGCCAGGCGCATCCGGCGGGGCGCACGGCACGCCCGGTCCACCTGCGCGGTGCGGCGCGGATTGACTGTGCCCATCTCGTTCATCCCTCGTCTCTGGGGTCACCGCAGCACGCGTGGCGCCTCGGCGAAGTCTTGATCACCGTCACGATAGACCCTCAACCTCTAGTTCACACTGACCACACGCCGAACTCGTGTCACATCGGCAACAGAAAGCTCCGCCTCCCGCCCCTCCGACAGCCCACGGCACGCCGCTCCCGGGCGCCGCCGACCGAGAGGACGCACTCAGGCCGGACATACAGCGGACCCCGCCGCGCGCCTGTGGGCGCTGCCGGCGGGGTCCGCGTGGATCGTCCAGGTTCCGCGATCAGCGGGTGGCGTCCAGGATCTGGCCCTTGGCCTTGTCCAGCTCACGGTTCCAGTTGTTCCAGTTGTGGACACCGATCGGGAAGGAGAAGGTGGCCGGGATGTTCAGCGAGTCCAGGCGCAGCTCGAACACCTTGGCGGTGGCCAGGGACAGGGCCTCCAAGCCGATGCCCATGCCGTTGTTCCAGTGGTCCTGCAGGCTGACCGGGTTGTCGCCGTTGCTCGGGTCCGGGGTGGCCGAACCAGCGGAGATGTACAGGCTCAGACCGCGCAGCTCAGGAGCGAAGACGAACGGGTCGTGATCGACCCACCCCTGGGCCCAGGGCGGGCCCCACATCGCGTCGACGTTGAACAGTCCGGCGTCGAGCATCGCGATGCGGATCGACATCGGCATGCCCGGGGTGGACAGGTTCAGGTAGCCCGAGAGCGAGCCGGCGAAGGAGTAGCGGAACTTCTGCTTGGCCGCGAAGTACAGGGCGGCACTACCGGACATCGACAGACCCATGATCGCGTTGCGATCGGGCCGCGCACCCTTGACGCCTTCCATCCAGTTGGGGAGTTCATGCATCATGAACGTCTCCCACTTGTAGACGCCCTCTTGACCGTTGAAGTTGCTCGGCGAGATCCAGTCGGCGTAGAAGCTCGACTCGCCGCCCACCGGCGTGACCACGTTGATGCGGTCGTTGTGGAACTTGTCGAAGGCGTTGGTCATGATGTCCCAGCCGTTGAAGTCATCCCGCGCCCGCAGGCCGTCGAGGAGGTAGAGCGTGGGGGCCCCGGCGACGCCGCCGTTGGCTTCCTTCCACTGGACCTTGATGTCGCGGTGCATCGCATCCGAGCGGACCCAGTCGGTGTGCACCCGCTCCGGGTTGGCGGACCACGCACCCGCGGTGCCCGTGCCGACGAGCCCGATCATCATGAGCATCGAGACGACTGCCGCCCCGACCCCGGTCAGGCGACGTCGGATCACTCCGGTCGACCGCTGGTTCATCCCTGCCATGGACCATTCCCTCTTTTCCGTCTGCGACGTCGGTGTCATACGACTCCGGACGTCCTACGCGCTGTCGCGGCACCACGCACCTGCCCGCCCGGGGCACCCGGTAGGGATATGCGACACCGATCAAACAAACTAGAGCGTGCCTGTCGGTCGTGGCAACCGTTCGCACTCTTCACGTGCGGGGTCGTCACCCGGTGAGCCCGTTCCAGCCCTTCTCTGCGAATACATCGGGCCCTGATGCCGTACCGTTACACGGCGCAGGTCACGCCATGCGTCCCGCACCTCGGGATCCGCCCACGTCACAGGGCCCGCTTACACCTAAACCCCTGCTCGTGATACTCCTCACAGCATCGTCTCAGGCTGCGTTCAGGTCGCTTAAGAGGTGCCCTCGGGCATCTCGAGTCCGCAGCGGGCGATCTCGAACCGCGGGATCGCGTCGATCTGGTGGCCGGTCCGGTCGAAGGCGTGCCGGATGTTCGACACGAAGCGCCGAGTGGTCAGGTCCCCGGTGAACGAGGCGTACAGGTCCCGGGTCTCCTGGCAGGTCAGCGCGACCCGAGCCTGCTCGACCCAGTCCTCGTCGATCCAGCCGGGCAGCCCGGTCTCGTGCCGGTCGGCCAGCTGCAGGTCGGCGACCACCCAGTCCACGGGCAGGTTCTTGTCGTGCCCGATCCGGCCGCCCTCGATGCGTTCGGTGTGCGCGGCCAGCGGATAGGCCAGCCCCATCGGGTCGTAGATGCGGGTGCCCAGATCGGTGTTCATGCTCGGCATGCCCAGGTTCAGGAAGTACACGGTGTGCCTCCCGTCCCGGTCGCCGGGGACCACGGTCCAGTTGTCCAGGCCGCTGGCGACCAGCAGGCCGCCCTCGGGGGTGCGGCGCAGCGCGTCGTCCATCGCCCGGATGCGCGGATAATCCAGGTAGTGCTCGGCGGTGATCGGGTGGGCGTGCCCGGTCATCAGGATGTAGAAGGCGCGTTCGTCGACGATGCCGTCGCGCGGGACCACCCCGGGCCGCAGGTCCGTGCCGGCCCCGACGATGCCGATCGCCCAGCCGCAGATGCCGACCCACAGTGCGGCCACGGCCCCGGTGACCGCGTAGGCGCGGCGCCGACCGGACGCATCCGCACCGCCGGCCGCCCCGCCCGCGGCCGCCGGTGTGGCGTCGCGCGCGGGCAGCGGCAGGGGCAGGGGCAGCACCGCGAGCGGGGCGATGAACAGGAAAACCACCGGCAGCAGCACGCGTCCGTGCATGAAGTCGCCGCCGACCCGGATCTCGTAGATCAGCCACACCGTGGCCACGGCGAGCACCAGGGTGACCGCGCCGGCCGGGCTGTGTGCGAAGTCCTGCAGGCGGCGCCAGTACCGGGCCGCGGTCGGCGGACGCGCGTCCCGGTACACCGCCGGTCGGTCGCCGGTGTCTGCGGCGCGGCGACCGCCGGCCAGCCAAGCGATCAGCGGCACCGCCCCGGCCAGGGCGAGCAGCACCAGCGGCAGCCACAGCAGGTAGGGGCCGAACAGGTCGGTCAGATAATGCCAGCCCGCGCCCCATTTGGCCTCGGTGGCGTCCTTGGCCACCGCGGTGTTCGGATACGGCAGGCCGTAGTAGCCCATGCGCCAGATCTGGTAGCCCACCGGCACGGCGCCGGAGACGATCACCAACCAGATGCGCCGGCCCCAGGACTGGCGGGCGAAGAACAGCACGATCAGCACCGCGAGCCCCAGCAGCACCGTCTCCGGGCGTACCAGCCAGGACAGGCCCGCGAAGAAGCCGAGGGTGAGCACCTGTGCCCGCCCCGGCGCGGCGGTGGTGGCCCAGCGCATCAGCAGCCAGAACACCAGGCCCAGCCAGAACAGCACCATCGAGGTCTCCAGCCCCGAGGTGGCGTAGTCGCGCGCCGGCGGCAGCGCGATGTAGATCAGCACCCCGGCCGGGAGCAGCAGCACCGACCCGGGCGCGTCCGCGCCGGTGAAGCGGCGGCGGTGGCGCTGCAGCCGGCCCGCGCCGAGCATCACCATCGCGACCGCGGCGACCGAGAAGATCAGGGTGATCGCCAGCACCACGTATTCGATCTGCGCGCCGGTGATCCACGACGGCAGCCACACCACATACGTCCAGGCCGCCGAGGTGTTGACCTCCACGCGCTCGCCGGCATTGAACACCGGGCCGTTGCCGGCGATCAGGTTGCGCACGGTGCGCAGCACGATCAGCCCGTCGTCGGCGATCCAGCGGCGCTGCCAGCCGCCCCAGAAGAACAGGGCGCCGACGATGACGATGCCCAGCGTGGTCACCGCGGGCGGGGTGCGCAGCCATCCGGCGGCGGCGCCGAGCCGGGTGCGGGTCCGGGCCGGTCCGGCCGTCTCGCGCTGCTCGGGTGGGGCGACGTCGCGCCCCTGCTCGGTCCCGCTCATCGGCTCAGCTGAGGTTCGGGATCACGTAGGCCGCCAGGACCACGATGGCCACCCAGGACACGGCGAGGAGCTGCAGCACCCGGTCGCGCCGGGCGATGTCCTCCGGCGCGCCTGCCACACCGCCGTCCACGTCGACCGCGTAGCGCAGGATCGCCACGGTGAACGGCACCATCGACACCGCGTACCAGGGTCCGGAGTGGTCAGGGCGCGCGTCCTGCTCGAAGGCCCACAGACCGTAGAACACCACGACCGCGGTCGCCGACAGGATCCACACGAACCGCAGGTAGCTGGGCGTGTAGCCCTCGAGGGACTTGCGGATCTTCGCGCCCGTGCGCTCGGCCAACTGTAGTTCTGCGTAGCGCTTGCCGGCCGCCATGAACAGCGAACCGAACGCCATGATCAGCAGGAACCACTGCGAGAGCACGATGCCGGCGGCCACACCGCCGGCCATGGCGCGCAGCAGGAAGCCGGAGGAGACGATGACGATGTCGATCACCGACTGGTTCTTCAGCCCGAAGCAGTAGCCGAGCTGGACCAGCAGGTAGATCCCCACCACGATCGCCAACCCGTAGTCGGCGAAGAACGACAGGCCGATCGCGGCCGCCATGAGCACCACGGCCGCGGTGTAGGCGGCGGGCACCGGCAGCACCCCGGCCGCGATCGGCCGGTAGCGCTTGACCGGGTGCACGCGGTCGACCTCGACGTCGCGGGCGTCGTTGACCAGGTAGATGGCCGAGGCGGCCAGGCAGAACACGCCGAAGGCGATGGCGACGGGGACGATGATGTCGTCGTCGAACAGCGAGCCGGCCGCGATCGGGGCGGCCAGCACCAGCACGTTCTTGACCCACTGCCAGGGCCGCATCGCCTTGACCAGCGCGCCGACGACCGTCTTGGGCACCTTGGCCGCGGCGTCGAGCGCGTCGGTGGCGGTCGGTTCGTCCACCGGTTCCAGGCCCGGCAGCCGTTCGCCGATCGGATCGGTCATCGTGTTCCTCCCGCCTGGGCGCGGCCCTTATCGCCGCGATCCCGCAGCAACGGTACCCGCCCGCGCAGCCGGTCCACGGCCACGGCCACACCCGTGCCGAGCGCGACTCCGCCCAGCACATCGGTCGGATAGTGCACACCGAGCACGAGCCGGGAGATCCCCATCGCCGGCACCACCGCGGTGAACGCGGGCAGTCCGGTGATCCGCCCGACCAGCAGCGCACCCGCGGCCGCGCCGGTGGCGTGCGAGGACGGGAACGACAGCCTGCTGGGCGTGCCGACGCCGACCGTGATCTGCGGGTCGTCGGGGCGCGGGCGGCGCACCACACGTTTGATCACCACGGAGGCGGCGTGCGCGCCGAAAGCGGCCACCCCCACCGACAGCCATCGGCCGCGCCGATCCGGATCGGCTGCGGCGCCGACTCCGGCCACGGCCAACCAGCCCAGAGCGTGCTCGCCGAAGTGCGACATCGCGCGCGAGACCGGCACGGCCGCCGGCAGGGTGCCGACGGTGGACTGCACGGCCGCGATCACCGGTACCTCGGCCGCGGCCGAGCGGGTGAGAAGGTCACTGGTCGAAGACACGTGCCCACCTGTCCCTACTGGTCAGTTCGGGCGCGGCCGCCCGATAGGTCGCCTTCAGTTCGTCGAAGCGGGCGGCCACGGCGCGCTGCAGGCGCAACGATTCGCGCGCGAGCTCCGCGGCCTTGGCCC
>JAJYRZ010000203.1 GCA_021793835.1 Actinomycetes bacterium
TTCCGATCTTCGGTGATCCCGGCCGCGGCGAGCATCTCCACCGCCAGGGTGACGGTGAGCCCGGCGAGGTCGGCCGGCCCGCCGCCGGCGAGCACCTCGACCGCCTCGGCGATCTCCACGGCGTTGCCCACCGCATACCCGAGCGGGACGTCCATCCCGGACAGCAGCGCGGTGGTCGGCAGTCCGGCGCGGGCGCCGAGCTCGACCATGGTCTCGGCCAGCTCCCGGGCGCGCGGCAGGTCGGTCATGAAGGCCCCGCGCCCGACCTTGACGTCGAGCACCAGGGCGCCGGCGCCCTCGGCGATCTTCTTGCTCATGATCGACGCGGCGATCAGCGGGATCGATTCGACCGTGCCGGTCACATCGCGCAGCGCGTACATCTTCCTGTCGGCAGGCGCCAGGTCGGCGCCGGCCGCGCACACCACCGCGCCGGACTCGCGCAGGATCTCGCGCATCCGGTCCGCCGGCACCTCTGCGCGCCAGCCGGGGATCGCCTCGAGTTTGTCCAGGGTCCCGCCGGTGTGGCCGAGTCCGCGGCCCGACAGTTGCGGCACCGCCGCCCCGCAGGCCGCGACCAGCGGGGCGAGCATCACGGTGACCGTGTCGCCGACGCCGCCGGTGGAGTGTTTGTCCACCGCGGGCAGCGCCCGACCGGCCCGCCGCAGGTCGGTGAAGTCCAACCGCGCGCCCGAGTCGGTCATCGCCGCGGTCCACCGCACGGTCTCCGCGGCGGTCATCCCGCGCAGGTAGACCGCCATCAGCAGGGCCGCCATCTGTTCCTCGGCCATCCGACCGGAGGTGTAGGCGGCGATCGCGGCGTCGATCTGGCCACCGGTCAGTTCCCGGCCGTCACGTTTGGCGGCGATCACCGACACCGGGTCGAAGCCGGCCGCGCCCGCTGCGCTCACCGCACGGGCCCCGCGTCGTCGGAGCGGCCGCGGTCGCCGTCCCCCGGCTCCCCGGTCTCCCCGGCGCCGAGTGCGCGATGCCCCTCCGGCAATCCGGCCGGCGGTCCCGGCAGTCGCTCGGGTCCGGTGGTGACCGGGCGGCCGCGGCGGGCCAGATCGTCGGGGCCGAAGGGGTGCGGCAGGAGCGTGGCCATCGTCCACGGACCGTCCGGCCCGGCCACCAGCAGATCGGGGCCGCCGTGTTCGTAGAGCACCTGCCGGCACCGCCCGCACGGGGCGATCGGGCGCCCCGCCCCGTCGACCACCGCGACGGCCCGTAGGCGCCCGCCGCCGAGCGCGAAAAGGTTACCGACCAGTACGGTCTCGGCACAGAGCGTGAGCCCCGATGAGACATTCTCCACATTGCAGCCGGTCACCGTCCGGCCGTCGATCGTCACCGCTGCCGCGCCGACCGGATAACCCGAATACGGGGCGTAGGACCGGCGGACCATCTCGAATGCGCTGCTCTGAAGCGTTTCCCAGTCGATCGTGTGCACGTGGCCCATCCTGCCACCGCGGGGCTCGCCTGGCCGCCGACTCGCTCCTCCCACCCCCCGGATCCTTCGGTTAGCCTGCGCTAACCTTCGCATCTTTTCCGGCCGAAGAACGGATGGCCGATTAGAACCCGCCCTATCGTGGGACTAGAGTTCATCTGTCGGTTCAGGTTCTCGACGAGTCTGAGACCCCGGTCGGATCACCGGTTCCACACCGGTAGATCACCGCCCCCGTGTCCACGTGACTTGCCGATTCACCACAGACGTTGGAGGCCTCGCACGCAATGACCACTACGCCAGCGCTCGCAGCTAGCGGGCAGACCCGATCCCTTTACCGGGGCGACCCGGGCATGTGGTCCTGGGCACTGCACCGGATCACCGGTGTCGCCACGTTCTTCTTCCTGTTCGTGCACGTGCTCGACACCGCGCTGCTGCGCGTGAGCCCCGAGGCCTACGACTCGGTGATCGACACCTACAAGAACCCGCTCGTCGGGATGATGGAGCTGGCCCTGATCGCGGTCGTGCTCTACCACGGACTCAACGGCCTGCGCGTGATGGCCGTGGACTTCTGGTCCAAGGGCTGCCAGTACCAGAAGCAGATGCTCTGGGCCGTGGCCGTCGTGTGGATCGTGGTGATGATCCCCGCCA
Organism: Actinomycetes bacterium; assembly: GCA_021793835.1. Lineage (GTDB taxonomy): Bacteria > Actinomycetota > Actinomycetes > Mycobacteriales > Mycobacteriaceae > Tomitella. The sequence continues at coordinate 2,090 of JAJYRZ010000203.1, forward strand.
CCTACCGGATCATCCAGCTGATCGTGGACAACTGGTGAGGACAGACATGACTACTGAAGCCAAGACCCTCGGCCGCTCCTACGACCGGCCCGCCAGCCTCGACAACCCCCGCTCGGCGCGTCACCCCCGCCGTGGCGGCTTCGAGATGTTCGCCTGGGTGTTCATGCGCCTGTCGGGCATCGCCCTGCTGATCCTGGTGCTCACGCACCTGACGGTGATGCTGATGGTCGACGACGGTGTGCACCGCATCAACTTCGCCTTCGTCGCCGATCGCTGGACGAACCCGTTCTGGCAGATCTGGGACCTGCTGATGCTGTGGCTGGCCATGCTGCACGGCGGCAACGGCCTGCGCACCGTCATCGCCGACTACTCGCGCAAGGACTCCACCCGGTTCTGGCTCAACACGGTGCTGGCGGTGGCGACCGTGCTCATCCTCGCGGTGGGCAGCTACGTCATCTTCAGCTTCGACCCGACCATCAGCTGACCGGCCCGTCTTCCCAGGAGCACAGACTTTCATGCAGGAACATCGCTACGACGTGATCATCGTCGGCGCCGGCGGCGCCGGGATGCGCGCGGCCATCGAGGCGGCCCCCCGGGCCCGCACCGCCGTGCTGACCAAGCTCTACCCCACCCGCTCCCACACCGGCGCGGCGCAGGGCGGCATGTGTGCCGCGCTGGCCAACGTCGAGGAGGACAACTGGGAGTGGCACACCTTCGACACCGTCAAGGGCGGCGACTACCTGGTCGACCAGGACGCCGCCGAGATCATGGCCAAGGAGGCCATCGACGCGGTGCTCGATCTGGAGAAGATGGGGCTGCCGTTCAACCGCACCCCCGAGGGCAAGATCGACCAGCGCCGTTTCGGCGGCCACACCCGCGACCACGGCAAGGCCCCGGTGCGCCGGGCCTGCTACGCCGCGGACCGCACCGGTCACATGATCCTGCAGACCCTCTACCAGAACTGCGTCAAGCACGACGTGCAGTTCTACAACGAGTTCTACGCCCTGGACCTGTGCCTGACCGAGACCGACTCCGGTCCGGTCGCCACCGGTGTGGTCGCCTACGAGCTGGCCACCGGCGAGATCCACGTCTTCCACGCCAAGTCGATCGTCTTCGCCACGGGCGGCTCGGGCCGGATGTACAAGACCACCTCCAACGCCCACACCCTCACCGGTGACGGCATGGGCATCGTCTTCCGCCGCGGCCTGCCGCTGGAGGACATGGAGTTCCACCAGTTCCACCCGACGGGCCTGGCCGGCCTGGGGATCCTGATCTCCGAGGCCGTGCGCGGCGAGGGCGGCATCCTGCGCAACGTCGACGGCGAGCGCTTCATGGAGCGCTACGCCCCGACGATCAAGGACCTGGCCCCGCGCGACATCGTCGCCCGCTCGATGGTGCTCGAGGTCATGGAGGGCCGCGGCGCCGGTCCGCACAAGGACTACGTCTACCTCGACGTCACCCACCTCGGTGAGGACGTGCTCGAGGAGAAGCTGCCGGACATCACCGAGTTCTCCCGCACCTACCTGGGTGTGGATCCGGTCCACGAACTGGTGCCGGTCTACCCGACCTGCCACTACCTGATGGGCGGCATCCCCACCAACGTCAAGGCCGAGGTGCTGCGCAACAACGACGACATCGTGCCAGGCCTGTACGCGGCCGGTGAGTGCGCGTGCGTGTCGGTGCACGGGGCGAACCGCCTGGGCACCAACTCGCTGCTCGACATCAACGTCTTCGGTCGCCGCGCCGGCATCGCCGCCGCGGAGCACGCCAACGCGACCGAGTTCGTCGACCTGCCGGAGAACCCGACGCAGATGGTCGACGAGTGGCTGGAGCTGCTGCTCAGCGACCACGGCAACGAGCGGGTGGCCGACATCCGCACCGAGCTGCAGGCGACGATGGACGCCAACGCCCAGGTGTTCCGCACCGACGAGACCCTGAACAAGGCGCTGACGGACGTGCGTGCCCTCAAGGAGCGGTACAACCACATCGCCGTGCACGACAAGGGCAAGCGCTTCAACAGCGACCTGCTCGAGGCGATCGAGCTCGGCTTCCTGCTCGAACTGGCCGAGGTCACCGTCGTCGGCGCGATCAACCGCAAGGAGACCCGCGGCGGCCACGCCCGCGAGGACTACCCCGATCGCGACGACGAGAACTACATGGTGCACACCATGGCCTACAAGGAGGGCGACGGACTGCTCTCCGACATCCGTCTGGACTACAAGCCGGTGGTTCAGACCCGCTACGAGCCGATGGAGCGTAAGTACTGATGGCCACCCCAACGATCATCTCGACTCCCGAAGCGGGCGCCCCCGCACTCCCGGAGCCTCCCGAGGGCTCGGTGACGGTCATCTTGAAGATCGCCCGCTTCAACCCCGACGACGACAAGGGCGAGCACTGGGATCACTTCGCGGTCCCGGCGCTGCCGTCGGACCGGCTGCTGAACCTGCTGCTGTACGTCAAGGGCTACCTCGACGGCACGCTGAGCTTCCGCCGCTCGTGCGCCCACGGCGTGTGCGGTTCGGACGCGATGCGGGTCAACGGCGTCAACCGCCTGGCGTGCAAGCTGCTGATGAAGGACATGCTGCCCAAGGATCCGTCCAAGCAGCTGACCATCACCATCGAGCCGCTGCGCGGACTGGCCACGCTCAAGGACCTGATCGTCGACATGGAGCCGTTCTTCGCGGCCTACCGTGCGGTCAAGCCCTACCTGGTCACCTCGGGCACCGAGCCGAGCCGTGAGCGCATCCAGTCTCAGGCCGACCGTCAGCGCTTCGACGACACCACCAAGTGCATCCTGTGCGCCGCGTGCACCACGTCGTGCCCGGTGTTCTGGAACGAGGGCAGCTACTTCGGCCCCGCCGCGATCGTCAACGCGCACCGGTTCATCTTCGACAGCCGTGACGAGGCCGCCGCTGAGCGGCTCGACATCCTGAACGATGTCGACGGGGTGTGGCGCTGCCGCACCACGTTCAACTGCACCGACGCGTGCCCGCGTGGCATCGAGGTCACCAAGGCCATCGCCGAGGTCAAGCGCGCGCTGCTGTTCGCCCGCTGATCACGCCCTGCCGATGAGCCCGGAGCCGGGACCCCGCTGAGGGGTTCCGGCTCCGGGCTTTCTGCCCCTCCGGTGTCCCGGCGCCCGACCAGCACGGGTACCCGTAAC
>JAJYRZ010000204.1 GCA_021793835.1 Actinomycetes bacterium
CCGATCTGGGTCGCCCCGCCGACCGGTGACAAGACCCCGGCTCCGGCCCCCGCGGACGACGAGGACGACGTGCGCGACACCGCGCAGCTCGCCGATCGGCTGCGCGCGGCCGCCGCCGAGGCGGCCGGACTCGTGGCGGACACCGCCGACTATCAGGCCGGGCTGCTCGGGGCGATCGCGGCCTCGTGCGCCGCGCAGGCGGAGGTGCTTTCCCTGTGACCTCCCCGACCTCCTCGTCCGAGCAGTCCCCGGCACCCGCGGAGCTGAGCGCGGCCGACATCGCGGCCCTGCAGCAGGCGGTGGCCGCCGAGCACGCCGCGGTGTTCACCTACGGGCTGGTGCTCGCGCACGCGCAGGACCACCGGCGCGCACAGATCCAGGACCACCTGGCCGCGCACCGCGACCGGCGCGATCACGGCACCGCGCTGCTCACCGGCGCGGGCGCCGACGTGCCGGCCGCTGCGGCCGGGTACACGGTCGACCGGGTCGTGGACTCCCCGCAGGCGGCCGCGGACCTGGCGGTGCTCATCGAGGAGCAGACCGCCCAGTCCTGGTATGCGCTGCTCGAATCGGCGCGGACCGCCGAGCTGCGCACACTGGGCGCCGAGGCGCTGACCGATTGTGCGGTGCGTGCCGCGCGCTGGCGGGTCGCCGCCGGGATCGTCCCGGCCACCACGGCCTTTCCGGGCCGGCCCGATCAGGACTCCGCCCGGTAGCGCGCCGCCCGATCCACACGCGGCCCGGGGCGGGACCGGACCGCCTCGGATCCGGTCCCCGCTTCCCGGTCAGCCGCGGCGCTGGGCGGCGACCGCCTCGCGCACGGTCTGCGCCGCCCCGTCCACCGGTGCGGTGCTCGTCTCCCCGGTGAGCCGATCGCGCAGCTCGATCGTGCCGTCCGCCCAGCCGCGGCCGAGAACGACCACCAGCGGCATGCCGAGCAGCTCGGCGTCCTTGAACTTCACCCCCGGTGAGGCCTTGCGGTCGTCGAACAGCACCGTGAGCCCGGCCGCATCCAGTTCGGCGACCAGCGCCTCGGCGCCGTCGCGGGCGGCCTGGTCCTTGTTGGCGATCACCACGTGCACGTCGTACGGGCTCACCTCGGCCGGCCAGCGCAGCCCCTTGTCGTCGTGCATCTGCTCGGCGATCACCGCGACCAGGCGCGAGACGCCGATGCCGTAGGAGCCCATGGTCGGGCGCACCGGCTTGCCGTTCTCGCCGAGCACGTCAAGTTCGAAGGCGTCGGTGTATTTGCGGCCCAGCTGGAACACGTGCCCGACCTCGATGCCGCGGGCGGCGGTGAGCACCCCGGCCCCGTCGGGTGACGGGTCGCCGTCGCGCACCTCGGCGGCCTCGATCGTGCCGTCGGGGTGGAAGTCCCGGCCGCACACCTGCCCGGTGATGTGCTGATCGGGCGCATCCGCGCCGGTGATCCAGCTGCTGCCCTCACCCACGCGCGGGTCGACCAGGTAGCGCACGCCCGCGGCCTGCAGGGCGCGCGGACCGATGTAGCCGCGCACCAGGAACGGATGCTCGGCGAAGTCGGCCTCGTCGATCAGTTCGTACTCGGCCGGCTCCAGGGCCGCCTCGAGCCGCTTGGGGTCGACCTCGCGGTCGCCGGGCACGCCGATCGCCAGCAGCTCCCACTCCCCGCCCGGGGTCCGGGTCTTGACCACGATGGTCTTGAGCGTGTCGGCGGCGGTGACCTCGCGGCCGAGCACGGCGGCGATGCCGTCGGGACCGTTGGCCCAGTCCACCAGCGCCTCGATGGTCGTCGCACCGGGGGTGTCGACCACGCGCGCCGGGGCCTGTCCGTCGATCGGGAGCGGTTCGGCCGGGGCGGTGACCACGGCTTCGACGTTGGCGGCGTAGCCGGATTCGGCGCAGCGCACATAGGTGTCCTCGCCGACGTCGGCCACGGCCAGGAACTCTTCGGAGGCCGAGCCGCCCATCGCCCCGGAGGTGGCGGCGACGATCACGTACTCCACGCCCAGCCGGGCCAGGATCCGCTCGTAGGCGTCCCGGTGGGCCCGGTAGGACGCGGTCAGGCCCTCGTCGGTCAGGTCGAAGGAGTAGGAGTCCTTCATCACGAACTCGCGGCCGCGCAGGATGCCGGCACGCGGGCGCGCCTCGTCGCGGTACTTGGTCTGCACCTGATACAGGGTGACCGGGAAGTCCTTGTACGAGTGCAGCTCGCCCTTGACCGTCTGGGCGAACATCTCCTCGTGGGTGGGTCCGAGCAGGTAGTCGCCCCCGCGTCGGTCCTTGAGGCGGAACAGGTCGTCGCCGTATTCGGTCCACCGGTTCGAGGCCTCGTAGGGTTCACGCGGCAGCAGCGCCGGCAGCGCGATCTCCTGCGCGCCGATGCCGTCCATCTCTTCGCGCACCACCCGCTCGACCTCGCGCAGCACGCGCAGGCCCAGCGGCAGCCAGGAGTACACCCCCGGGGCGATGCGGCGGACGTAGCCGGCGCGCACCAGCAGCTTGTGGCTGGGCACTTCGGCATCGGCCGGATCTTCTCGGAGGGTGCGGAGGAACAGGTGCGACAGTCGGGTGATCACGAGGATCGATCCTAGTCTCTTGCCGGCCGCGTCCCGCCGGTAGCCTGGCCCATCGTGCTGGTACTGCTTCCCCCTTCCGAGACCAAGGCGCCCGGCGGCGACGGCGACCCGCTGCGCCCGGCCGAGTTGGCCCTGCCCGAACTGACCGATGTGCGCGAGGCGCTGCTGGGCGAGTTGATCGACCTGTCGGCCGATCCGGAGGCCGCGCTGGCCGCACTCAAGCTGCGCCCGACGATGCTGGCCGAGGTCGAACGCAACGCCGGGCTGACGACCGCGCCGACGATGCGTGCCCTTAAGCGCTACACCGGGGTGCTGTTCGACGCCGTCGATGCCGGGGCGCTGACCGATGCGCAGTGGGCACGTGCCGGCGAGCGGGTGATGATCGGGTCGGCCCTGTTCGGCGCGGTCGCCGCCGACGATCCGATCCCGGCCTATCGACTCTCGGCCGGCTCCCGGCTGCCCGGGCGCGGCACCCTGGCCCGGTTGTGGAAGCCGGCGCTCACCCCCGCCCTGGTCGCCGAGGCCGCTCGGCGTGGCGGGCTGACCATCGATCTGCGCTCGGGCGCCTACCTCGGACTCGGTCCGGTGCCCGGCGCGGTGACCGTGCCCGTGCAGTCCGTCCAACCCGACGGCACGCGCAAGGTGGTCAGCCACTTCAACAAGCACTACAAGGGGGTGCTGGCCGGCGCGCTGATCCGCGCCGAGAACCCCCCGCACGATCTGGCCGCGCTCGCCGAGCTCGCCGCGACGGCCGGTCTGGAGCCGGAGATCTCCGGCGAGACCGAACTTACCCTGGTCGTGCGCTGAAGACGCGGCCGGGCGGTGTCCGGCCGAGTCGACGGTCCTGCGGGACGGTTCAGCCCTGCGGGGTGAGCCCGGCGACCGGGCCGATCACGGTGATCGCCGGCGGAGCCATGCCGGCCTCCGCGGCGGCTGCGGCCAGGCCCGCCAGATCGGCGCGCACCGTGCGCTGCCGGTCGGTGGTGCCGTCGGAGATCATCGCCGCCGGGGTCTGCGGATCGCGTCCGCCGGCGATCAGCGCCTCGGTGAACGCGGCCAGCTTGGCCACGCCCATCATGATCACCAGGGTGCCGTTCATCGCCGCCAGCGCCGGCCAGTCGACCAGCGAATCCGGGTGGTCCGGGGCCAGATGCCCGGAGACGATCGTCAGTTCGTGGGTGACCCCGCGGTGGGTGACCGGGATGTCGGCGGCCGCCGGCACCGACAGCGCCGAGGGCACCCCGGGCACCACGGTCACCGGCACCTGCGCCTCGGTCAGGGCCTGCAGCTCCTCGTAGCCGCGGCCGAACAGGTACGGATCGCCGCCCTTGAGCCGGACGACGAAGGCTCCGGCCCGGGCGCGGTCGATCAGCAACTCGTTGATCTTCTCCTGCGCCATCGATCTGCCGTACGGGATCTTCGAGGCGTCGATCACCTCGACGTCGGCGGCGAGCTGGCCGAGCAGATCGGTGGGGCCGAGCCGGTCGGTGATCACCACATCGGCCCGGGCCAGCAGCCGGCGCCCGCGCACGGTGATCAGCTCCGGATCGCCCGGCCCGCCGCCGACCAGGGCCACCCCAGCCGGGGCCGGTCCCGGATCGAGAGCCGCCCCCTCCCCGCGCAGGGCGGCGGCCAGTCCGTCGCGTACCGCGGCCGAGCGGCGGTGATCGCCGGCGCCCAGCACCCCGATGCTCACCCCGTCCACGGTCGCCGCGGCCGGGGTGACGGCGCTGCCGGCCGCCCCGTCGTCCGCGCGCACGCAGAAGGTGCGCTGCTGTTCGGCCTCGGCCGAGACGGCCGCGTTGACGCTGCGGTCGTCGGCGGCGGCGAGCACGTACCAGGCGCCCGCCAGGTCCCCGGCGGTGTAGCCGCGCCGGATCCAGGTGAGCCGTCCCTCGTCGGCCATCGCCTCGATCGCCGGCCGGGCCGCCGGGGAGACCACGGTGACGCGTGCACCACAGGCCAGCAGGGCGGGCAGTCGCCGCTGGGCCACCGATCCGGCGCCGACGACCACCACCGTCCGGCCGGCCAGGTCCAGACCGGCCAGGTAGGCCGGGTGCGCTGCGCTCATCGTCGCTCCTTGTGACTGTGGGTGGGAAAGGACTCCCGGGGGGGCGACGGTGCGGTCGCCGGGGACACGGGCGGGGTGGGACACGGGCGTGCCCCGCCGGACCAGGGCCGACGGGGCACGATCGAAGCACACTCGGGCTGCGGGGCCTGCCCGCGGGGCGGCCCTTGCGCGGGCCCGCTACTGCCGGACCGGGGCCTGGTCCAGGCGCAGCGCCGAGGTGGTCCATGCCCACAGCTCGTCGAACAGCGCCTTGTTCCCGGCCAGGTCGGTGCCGTAGGAGGGCACCATCTCCTCGATCTTCGGACGCCAGTCGGCCATGCGCTGCGGGAAACACCGGTCGAGAACGTCGAGCATCGCGTCGACCGAGTTCGAGGCGCCCGGGGAGGCGCCCAGCAGTCCGGCGATGGTGCCGTCGCCGGAGGCGATGACGGCGGTGCCGAACTCCAGGACCCCGCCGGCGCCCTGCTTGCGGATGATCTGCACCCGCTGCCCGGCGGTGATCAGCTCCCAGTCGTGGCCCTCGGCGGTGGGCACGAACTCCGCCAGGGTGTCGATGCGGCCCGATTCGGACTTGAGCAGCTCGCCGATCAGGTACTTGGTCAGGCCCATCTCGGTCAGCCCCA
>JAJYRZ010000205.1 GCA_021793835.1 Actinomycetes bacterium
TCATGTTCTCGAGTGGGGCGCCGGCCGGGGCGACGGCCGTGACCGCCGCGCGCACCTGATCGGCCGCCGCACCGACCCGGGGCACGGCCTCGGTCGCGGCGTCGATGCCCGGGGCCGCGCCGGTGAGGCGCTCGAGCCACGGCCGGTAGGCCGCCAACTGCCCGGCCGCCCCGGCCGCGGCATCGACCGTCTCGGCCAGCGGTGCGAATTCGGTGTCGATGCGCGACTGGAGTTCGGCCAGGGCCTCGGCGAGCTGGGCGGCGCCGTCACGCAGCTGCTCCAGGTCCGGCCGGCGCGCCTGGCCGTCGGCGACCGCACCGGCCAGTTCGGCGCCGATCTGCTCGTTCTGCCAGGTCACGGTGGCCTGTTCGAGTCGTCGGCCGGCCGGCCGGGTCACCCCGACCACCCGGGTGACACCGGGCAGCTGGGCGAGCCGGCCGGCCATCTGCTCCAGGTCGGCCAGGCCGGTGGCGGTGCGCAGGTCGTGATCGGCGGTGACCATCACGAACTCCGAGATCGTGATGTCCTTCGGGAAATGCGCATCGAGCAGTGCGTAACCGCGGTTGCTGTCGGTCTCGCCGGGCTGCCCGGCCCGGTCGTCGAAACTGAGCACCATCCCGGCCGCCGGCAGCGCGGCGGCCACCAGCACCGCCAGGCTCGCCGCGAGCATGGTGCGCGGACGACGCACCACCGTCGCCCCCACCCGGTACCAGTGCCGGCCGGTCAGGTCACGGCCCGGCAGACCGCGGCCGCGGCGGGCCGCCAGGGCCAGCACCGGCTGCTGGAGGGTCATCGCCGCGGCCAGGGCGACCAGGACCGCCAGCGCGCAGGCCGGGCCGACGGTGGCGAACACCGACAGATCGGCGAAGAGCATCACCGTCAGCGCCAGCGCCACGGTCAACGCCGAGGCGATGATGACCCGGCCGATACTCGCCGTCGCCGCGACCAGGGCGCGGTCATAGGTATCGCCGGCCCGGATGCGCTCGTGATAGCGGGCGATGACGAACACCGAGTAGTCGGTGCCGGCCCCGAGCAGGATCGCGGTCAGAAACGCGATCGAGTACTCCGACACCGGCAGCCCCAGCAGACCCAGACCCGCCAGGACGCCGCGGGCGACCAGCAGACCCGCCCCGATCACCAGCAGCGGCAGGGCGGCGGTGACCGGGGAGCGGTAGACGATCAGCAAGATCACCCCGATCAGCGCGAGCGTGGCCGCGGAGATCACCAGCAGTTCGGACTGGATGGTGTCGACCTGGTCGGTGAAGGTCGCGGCCGGCCCGGTCAGATGCATCGTGGTCTGACTGCCGGCGAGCGACTGGTCGGCGGCCTCGCGCACCGCGGCGACCGCATCGGCGGTCTCGGGACTGCCGAACCGGCCGGTCAGCCCCAGCGGCAGGTACCAGGTCAGCCCGTCGTCGCTGACCGCTTCGGCCGCGGTGATCGGGTCGGCGGCCAGGTCGCGCACGGACCGGACGTGCCCGTCCATGCCGGCGAGCCGGTCGACGAGACGATCGTGATCGGCCCGGCCGGCGTCGAAGCCGCCCGGATTGGTCAGCACCGCGAACACCGTCGCCGAGGCCCCGGGCTCGCCGAAGGCCTCGCCCATCGCGTCCAGGGACTGGAACGACGGCACATCGGCGGGGATCGGGTCCGTGGCCTGCTCGCGCGCGACCGTCTCCAGCGACGGCAGCAGGAAGGTCACCGCGACCATCGCGGCGACCCAGAACGTGATGACCACACCCTTGTGGTCGAGCACCCAGCGCCCCAGGCGCCGCAGAGCGGGGCTGTCCTCGTCGCCGCGCGTCGCACCGCGCGCAGCGAGGTCGGCGAGCTTGGAGAACACCACGGCCACCCCTTGTTCGATACTTAAAGTAGCGAAACGATACCAACCGTGTCGCAGTGTTGGTGGAGGGAGGGGCGGGCGGCGGGTCGTATCGTGAGCGATATGGAGTCAGATGCGCAGGCGGGCCCGGGCGTCGAGGGGGGCGCCGGCCGGGTCGGCGCCGGGTCGCGGGAGCAGCGCAAGGCCGACCGGCGCCGCGCACTGCTGGATGCGGCCGCCCGGTTGTTCGCCGAGCGCGGCTACGGGGCGGTGTCGATCGCCGATCTGGGTGCGGCCGCCGAGGTGTCGGGGCCGGCGGTGTACCGGCACTTCGCCGGCAAGCAGGAGGTGCTCGTCGAGCTGCTGGTCGGCATCAGCGAGCGGCTGCTCGCCGGCGGGCAGGCCGAGCGTGCGCGGGCCGGTGATGCGGCCGAGGCCCTCGATCGGCTGGTCGCCGCCCATGTCGAGTTCGCGCTGACCGACACCGACCTGATCCGCATCCAGGATCGTGACCTCGCCCTGCTCGAGCCCGCACCCCGTCGGCAGGTGCGGCGTCTGCAGCGCCGCTATGTCGAGATCTGGGTGGAGGTGCTGACCGAACTCGATGCGCAGCTCTCGGCCGAGGAGGCCCGGCTGCGCGCCCATGCGGTCTTCGGGCTGATCAACTCGACCCCGCACGCTGCCGGACCGGCGGCGCTGCCCGGGCAGCGCATGCGCACCGTGCTGCGCGCGATGGCGCTGGCCGCTCTGCGAGCGCCCGCGGCGGACTGAAAGGGACGGATCATGGGGGGATGTCTGATCGACGGCGGCGCGCCCGGCCGCGGGTGGGCGGCCGGCGCGGCGGCGACAGCTGCGGCGATCATCGTGCTGTGCCTGGTGGCGCTGGTGATCGCCGGCGGGGTGATCGACCGGTTCTGGCTGCTCTATCTGATCTGGCCCGCCGGGGTGCTCGGCGCGGCGTGGCTGGCCGTCCTCGGCTACGGGAGGTTCCGGGGGTACCGGGTCCGGCGATACGTTCTGGCGCCGGTGATCGCGGTCGCGATCACCGGGGCGGCCGCGGCGACCGGGCTGCCGGCCGCGGCGAACCTGTGGCTTTCCCGCGGCGCACTGGAGCAGGCCGGGAGGGGATGTGCGGACTCCGGCCAGGCCCGATGGATCGGCGGGCTGCGCGTGGAGCAGGTCGCCCGGGGCGCGGACGGGGCCTGTTTCTTCACCACCGGCGGATTGGTGGACCAGGCCGGTTGGGTGTACGCGCCCGGCGGGACGCCGACCGCACCGGATGACCGCTACACCCTGCGTCATCACTCCGGTGACTGGTACCGGTTCGATCGGCGTTTTTGACCGGGGCGCGGCCGGCCGCCGCGCCGATCCGGCCATCCGTCCACGGCGCCGGGCCGTCTGCGTGACCCTGGACACAGCCGAGTTTTGCCGCTAATCTCGGTTACAGTTCGCTAACTGAACGTCGATGGGACGCACGATGACCGCAGAGACCGCCGCCGTCTCCTACGCCGCCGGCCCGGCCGCACCGCCACTGCTGGAGACCACCATCGGGGCCGACCTGGCCGCCACGACCGCCCGCTTCCCGGACCGCGAGGCGCTGGTCGACCTCGCCGAGGGCCGGCGCCTGACCTACCGGGAGTTCCGCGCGCAGATCCGGGCCCTGGCCACCGGGCTGCTGGGCGCGGGCATCGCGCCGGGGGAGCGGGTGGGCATCTGGGCGCCCAACCGTTGGGAGTGGATGGCGGTGCAGTACGCCACCGCCGAGATCGGGGCGATCCTGGTCAACATCAACCCCGCCTATCGGTTGCGCGAACTCGAATACGCGCTCACCCGGTCCGAGATCGCGATGGTCATCGCGGCGCCCGAGTTCAAGGACGCGGACTACGCCGCGATGCTCGCCGAGGTCGCCCCGCGCTGTCCGGACCTGCGCGAGACCGTGCTGCTCGGCTCGCCGCGCTGGACCGAACTCGCCGGCACCGCGATCGACGAGGACCGGCTGGACGCGGTCGCGCAGACGCTCTCGCCGGACGATCCGATCAACATCCAGTACACCTCCGGCACCACCGGGGCGCCCAAGGGTGCGACGCTCACACACCGCAACATCTTGAACAACGGGTATCTGGTCGGCGAGCTGATCGACTACACCGAGGCCGACCGGATCTGCGTGCCGGTGCCGTTCTACCACTGCTTCGGCATGGTCATGGGCAACCTCGCGGCCACCAGCCACGGCGCCGCGGTGATCATCCCCGCGCCCGGGTTCGACGCCGCCGCGACGTTGCAGGCCGTGCAGGACGAGAGGTGCACCTCGCTGTACGGGGTGCCGACGATGTTCATCGCCGAGCTCGGCCTGGCGGACTTCGCCGACTACGACCTGGCCTCGCTGCGCACCGGCATCATGGCCGGCTCGCCGTGTCCGGCGGAGATCATGCGTCAGGTGATCGACAGGATGCACATGCGTGAGGTGTCGATCTGCTACGGCATGACCGAGACCTCCCCGGTGTCCACCCAGACCCGCAGCGATGACGGCTTCGACGAGCGGGTGGAGACCGTGGGGCGGGTGGGCCCGCACCTGGAGATCACGATCATCGATCCGCTGACCGGTGAGACGGTGGCGCGCGGTCAGACCGGGGAGCTGTGCACACGCGGCTACTCGGTGATGCGCGGGTACTGGAACGAACCCGACAAGACCGCTGAGGCAATCGACGCCGACGGCTGGATGCACACCGGCGACCTGGCCACGATGGACGAGGCGGGCTATGTCCGGGTGACCGGCCGGATCAAGGACATGGTCATCCGCGGCGGGGAGAACATCTATCCGCGCGAGATCGAGGAGTTCCTCTACACCCACCCCGACATCGTCGACGCGCAGGTGATCGGGGTGCCCGACGACCGCTACGGCGAGGAGCTCATGGCGTGGGTGATCCTGCGCCCCGGCGCGACGGAACTGACCGCCGAGGCGCTGCGCGCCTTCGCCGCCGGCACCCTCGCCCACTTCAAGATCCCGCGCTATGTGCACGTGGTCGACGAGTTCCCGATGACCGTCACCGGCAAGGTGCGCAAGGTCGAGATGCGCGCCGTGGCCATCGACCGACTGGGCCTGGGCTGAGCCGGCCGACCGCCTGCCGCCCCTGACGATCTTCTGCCGAAGGAGAGACGATGACCGACACCACCGAGGGCCGGGTGCGTGAGCACCGCGCCCTGGTCGCCGAACTGCGCGACCGGCTGGCCGAGGCTGCGCGCGGCGGTTCGGACCGCTCGCGCGCGCGGCACGTCGCGCGCGGCAAGCTGCTGCCGCGCGACCGGGTCGAGCGCCTGCTCGACCCGGGCACCCCGCTGCTGGAGATCGCCCCGCTGGCCGGATACCAGATGTACGAGGGAGTCGGCCCCGGGGCCGGGGTGATCGCCGGGATC
>JAJYRZ010000206.1 GCA_021793835.1 Actinomycetes bacterium
TTCCGATCTCCGGCACCCCGGTGCTGCGCAGCGGCGCGGAGATCGCGTTGGCCAGGGTCAGTGCCTCGGGCGGGTTGCGCCAGCTGGTCGACAGCTCGAGCCGGGTGGCGGGGCCGGCGGCGCCGGGGAAGTCGGTGACGAAGTGCGGCAGGTTCGCCGCCGAGGCGCCGCGCCAGCCGTAGATCGACTGCATGGGATCGCCCACCGCGGTGACCGCGACCGGAGACTGCGCGGCGACGGCGGCGCGGTCGCCGTCCACGCCCGCACCGAACAGCGCCGAGAGCAACACCCGCTGGGCATGCCCGGTGTCCTGGTACTCGTCGAGCATCACCGCGCGGAAGCGGGCCCGTTCGCTGTCGGCGACCTCCGGGTGGGCGGCGGCCAGGCGCGCGGCCAGCGACATCTGGGTGCCCGGGTCGAGTGCCCCGTCCTGCTGCAGTCCGGCGGCCAGTCGCGCCACCAGCGGCAGCAGTTCGGCACGCCGTTCCTGCACCGCGATGATCTCGCGCAGCTTCTTGCTCGGCTCCGCCTTCTGGCGCGGGCCCGGCGGCAACGTGAACAGCAGGTGCTCGAGTTCCCGGTGCGCGTCGTCGAGCTCGGCGGGGTCGACCAGGTGCTCACCGAGTTCGGAGGCCAGGGCGATCACCTGCTCGGTCACCGTGCCGGGGCCCGCGGCGGTGTCCAGGTCACCGTCCCATTCGCTGACCACCCGGTGGGCGGTCTGCCACAGTTCGGTCTCGCCCAGCATGCGCACCGACGGCTCCATCGGCAGCAGCAGGCCGTATTCGCCGATCAGCCGGCCCGCATAGGCGTGATAGGTCGACACCTCCGGTTCGGCGGTGCGCAGACGGTCGCGGATCGCAGAGCCCGGGTCGACGCGCCGCAGCAGGGCCGATCCGGCCAGTTGGGCCAGTCGGCGCCGGATGCGCTGGGTCAGCTCCTGGGCGGCCTTGCGGGTGAAGGTCAGGCCGAGCACCTGATCGGGTTCGACCAGGCCGTTTGCCACCAGCCACACCACCCGTGCGGCCATCGTCTCGGTCTTGCCCGCGCCCGCACCGGCGACCACCAGCACCGGTTCGAGCGGGGCCGCGATCACCGCGGCCTGCTCGTCGGTCGGCGGGAACTGGCCGAGCGCCTCGGCGATCTGTCGGGGACTGACCTGTGCGCGCTCGCTCATCCGGTGACCTGCCTTCCCTCGTCCTGGGCCGGGCAGCTGCTGCGCACGGGGCAGTGCCGGCAGCCGTCGTTGACCGTGGCGGTGAACTCCGGCCCCTGTGTGGCGGCCGCCGCGGCCGCGATCTGGGCCCGCCACGCATCGAGTCCTTCGGTCCCCAGCGGCGGCTGGATGCGTTCGGTGGCGGCGCCGTGGCGGTCCGGTTTGGCCACGAACACCAGCCGCCCGCCGCCCGGCTCGGTGTCGGTGCCCGGCACGCCGCCGGCGGCCAGTGCCACCTGGTAGGCGGCCAGCTGGGGGTGCGCGGCCGCATCGGCCTTGGTCACCGGGTTGCGGGCGGTCTTGACGTCCACGATCACCGGCCGGCCGTCGGGGTCGACCTCGAGCCGGTCGAGCCGGCCGCGCAGCCGCACCGCCGGCCCGTCGTCGCTCTCCGGCAGGGTCGCGTCGACGTCGATCTCCACGCCGGTGGCGGTCAGTTCGTGGCGGGTGCCGGCGAGCCAGGTCCGGAAGGCGTCGACCATCGCCTGGTGGCGGGCGAGTTCGTGCCGGGAGTACCACTGCGCCCCGAGTTCGACCCGGTCCCAGACCCGGCGGAGCTGCAGATCGATCTCCTCATCGGGCAGGCGTTCGGCGACCGCCTGGACCAGGGTGTGCACCAGGGTGCCGGACACGGCCGTGACGGTGGATCCGTCGGTGCCGCCGGCGCGTTCGAGCATCCAGCGCAGATCGCACTGCTGCAGCTTCTCGATCGTCGACGGCGACAGCGGCACCGGCCCGTCGCCGTCCCACAGGGGACGGTCGGTGCTGGTCTCGGCGATGCCCGCCCACTGGTCCGGGTGGGCGCCGTCCACCCCGGCTGCGGCGAGCCGGGCCAGCTGCGCCGCGGCGCGGTCCCGGCGCGCGCGAGCCTGCGGGTCGGTGCCCGGATCGGCGCCGACCACCGCGCGCAGCTCCCCGACCAGCACCTCCGGGGTGAGCAGGCGTCCGGTGGGCGGATGGGTCGGCGGGACCGTCTCCGGTTCTTCGGGTGCGTGCGGGTCGGTCGGACCGGTCTCGTCCTGCCCGCCGGGCCCTGCGTCTCCGCCGTCCGGGCCCGGCGGCATATCGCCGTCCGGGCCGTCGGGGCCGGGCCCGTCGTCGCGGTCGTCGCGCAGGCCCTCGAGCATCCGGGACGGCACCTGTTCGCCGTGCGCGGCGTCGTCGACCGCGGTGATCAGCAGGCGCCGGCGGGCCCGGGTGCAGGCCACCAGGAACAGTCGGCGTTCGTCTGCGGCCAACACCGCGGTCCGGCCGCCCGGCACCCGGCCGAGCCCGTCCATCACATCGACCATGTCCTCGGCACCGAGCAGGGTGCCGCGCGGCCGCAGGTTCGGCCAGGTCCCCTCCTGCACGCCGGCCACGGCCACCACGTCCCATTCGCGGCCGACCGCGGAGTGGGCGCTGAGCACCTCGACCGCGTCGGGTCCAC
Source organism: Actinomycetes bacterium (assembly GCA_021793835.1). GTDB lineage: Bacteria > Actinomycetota > Actinomycetes > Mycobacteriales > Mycobacteriaceae > Tomitella. The sequence goes on from JAJYRZ010000206.1 coordinate 2,646, forward strand.
GGCCCGGGCGGGGCCGGGTCTCGGTGGGCAGTTCACGGTCGCGCACGTAGTCGACGAAGCCGGCGGGCCGGAATCCGTGCAGCCGGTCGACGTAGTCGGCGGCCAGTTCGAACAGGGTGATCATCCCGTCGAGGTCCCGGTCGGCCTGGGCGCCGGCCGGTCCGCCCCGGTGTGAGGTCCGCACCCAGCGCCGCTCCAGCCCGGAGGCCTGCCACACCTCCCACAGCACCTCTTCGATGCTGCGGCCTTCGGCCAGGGCCTCCCGGCCCGCGGCCAGTATCTTGCGGGCGCGCTGCAGCGGCGCCGCCTCCACCCGGGTCAGCCCGGCCGGGGCGGTGTCGGCCAGCAGTGCGTCGCGCAGCGCGTGGGCCGAGTCGCGGTCGCGGCCGGCAGCGGTGTCGATCCGCCGCAGGCCGCGGCGCAAGCGGCGCACCACCACCGGGTCGCCGTCGCCCAGCGGGCCGGAGATCAGTGCGAGCGCCTCGTCGGCGCCGAAGAGCGGATCGGTGATCGCCCGCAGCGCGGAAAGCATCGCCCCGGGCCCGTAGCGGCGGGCCAGCGGCAGCTCACCGCCGTCGGTGACCACGGGTATCCCGGCGGCGAGCAGGCCGCGGCGCAGGGTGGGCAGCATCGACGGCACCGAGCGCACGACGACCGCCATCTCGCGCCACGGCACCCCGTCGGACAGGTGTGCCCGGCGCAGCATGTCGGCGATCTCGGTGGCCTCGTCGGCCGGGCTCGGCAACACCCGCACCCGCACCTCGCCGGGCGGGGCCTGCGCCGGGGCCAGGGCCCCTCGGTGGCCGGGCAGTCCGGGCAGGCGGGCGGCGATCTGTGCGCCAACCCGCGCGATCGGCGCGGCCGACCGGTGGTTGTCGGTCAGCACCACGGCCTGGTCCCCCGCGCGTTCGGCCAGGCGGTCGAGATAGTCGGCGCTGGCGCCGCGGAACCGGAACACCTGTTGGTCGCCGTCCCCGGCGATCACGGTCAGCCCCGCCCCTTCGGCAAGGGTGTCGACCAGCCGGGCCGCATGCGGGTCGAGCAGGTGCGCATCGTCGACCAGCAGGTGCCCGATCCGCCGACGTTCGGCCGCGGCCAGGTCCTCGTCCAGGGCGAAGGCGTCCAGGGCGGCGCTGATCAGTTCGGCCGCGTCCAGGGTCGCATCGACCGCCTCGGGCGCCTCGATCCCCACCGAGCCGCGCAGCAGCATGATCTGCTCGTAGCGGGCGGCGAACCGGCCTACCGCGACCCAGTCGGGCCGGTCCTCCGCGCGGCCGAGCGCCTCGATGTCCTCGGGGCCGTAACCGCGTTCGGCGGCGCGCAGCATCACATCGCGCAGCTGCCGGGCGAATCCGACCAGGCCGAGGGCCGGGCGCAGCCGGTCCGGCCAATCCGCGGCCCCGTCTTCGATCTCCCCGCGCAGCAGTTCTCGCAGGATGGTGTCCTGTTCGGCCTCGGTGATCAGCCGCGGCGGCGGGTTGCCGCGGGCGGCGGCCCGCAGTCGCAGCACCCCGAAGGCGTAGGAGTGCACGGTGCGCACCAGCGGCTCGCGGGTGGCCGGGACGGCGCCGTCTCCGGCCAGCAGCTCCGCGGTCACCGCGGCCCGTACCCGCTGCGCCGCGGCCGCGGACTGGGTGAGGATCAGGATCGATTCGGCGTCCACCCCCGCGCGCAGCCGGGCGACCGCCAGATCGACCAGCAGCGAGGTCTTACCGGTCCCGGGGCCACCGAGGACCGGCACCGTCGGCCCGGCCCCGCCGGCGCGTCCCGGGGCGCGCCCGAGCAGCGCGCCCGCCGGCCCGCTCCAGTGCCGCGGCGTGGTCTCCGCCGGGGGCGGTGAGACCAGCTGCAGGCGCGTGTCCGGCCGCACCGGCCCCGCATCCCGCGGGTCTGTCTGCGCCATGGCCGCACCTCCTTGTCACCGGTTCCGATCTCCGCCCGTCCCGGGGCCCATCACAGCACGCGCATCCGACACCGCCGCGGAGGGCGGGGCGACTCTGCGAAGATCACCACCATGCCACCGCTGCACCTGCATCGCTTCGGGCCGAACGGCGCCGCCCCTCAGGTCCTGGCCGTCCACGGGCTGACCGGACACGGACTGCGCTGGGCGCCGACGGCCCACGCCCTGGGACCGGTCGGGGTGCTCGCCCCCGATCTGCGCGGGCACGGCCGTTCACCCTGGACCCCGCCGTGGTCGATCGAAGCGCATGTGGCGGACCTGTCCGCAGTGCTCGACCTGTTCCCCGATGTCCGTCCGGTACTGGTCGGACACTCCTTCGGCGGCAACCTGGTCACCCACCTGGCCCACGGGCTCGGTGACCGGGTGCGGGCTCTGGTGCTGGTCGATCCGGCGCTCGGGCTCGATCCGGAGTTCGCGTTGCAGGTGGCCACCGCCTACGCCGAGTCCCCGCACTATCCGGACAGGGAGGAGGCGCGGGCGGACAAACTGCACGGCGGGTGGGCCGATGTGCCGGCCGCCCGGCTCGACGCCGACGTCGACGAGCACCTGAGATC
>JAJYRZ010000207.1 GCA_021793835.1 Actinomycetes bacterium
ACGTTTCCGCTCGCGGGGAACAGCTCGTCGGTCTCCAGTCCCTGAGCGGCCATCTCCTGTTCGACGGCGTCGCGGTCCTCGCGGCACAGCAGCGACAGGAACTCCTCGGACTCACCGCTGTTGGCCGCATCCAGCATCGCGTGGAAGACCTCATCCGGTTCGCTCGAACTACTCACCGATCCGTCATCGCTGGAGAACGCGCCCAGGGCGGCTGCGATACCCACCCCACCGCCGGCCAGGACGGCGGCCACGCCCAGGCCGATGGCGACGATCTTGCCCGTCCGTCTCTTCGGCTGCGGGCCGCCGGGCCCGTACTCGGGCGGCCCCGCCTGCCAGGCCTGCCCCGGACCGGGCTGCGGCGGATAACCCTGCCCCGGCCCGGGCTGCGGCCTGTACCCCTGCCCCGGTACAGGCTGTTGCCAAGGCTGCTGCGGGGGCGGCCCCGCCTGCCAGGGAGGCTGCTGCGGATTCTGCTGCGCCGGGTTCTGTTGCCACAGGGGCTGCTGGGGGCCCGGAGACTGCGCCGATCCGGGAGGTTGCGGCGGGCCCGGGGTATGACCGGGATGCGGGCCCGGCGGCGGGCCGGGCTGCTGGTCGTGCGGGCCGCCCGATGCCGGGTCCTGGGGGTCGGTCATCACCACTCCTTCGGGTCCACTGGATCCGTCGGCCGGACCCCTACCGGACGAGTATCGCCGCCGGCACCGTGTTCCTCACTGCGAGCGCCACCGGCACGAGGTTCGGCGAGCTACGGCGGTCAGCCGCAGATGAGCCAGTCCCCGTCTTCGCGCACCAACTGGTGGGTCTCGACGCCGTTGAAGTCCTCGCCGCCCTCTTCGACCATCGTCATCTCCACCTCCGCGGTGGCCTGGTCGCCCTCGATGGTGATGTCCTCGAAGCCCTCGATGGACACCGAATCGCCGGGGAAGATCTCGTCGGCGGTCGCCTCGGTGACCTCGATCAGCTGCTCGAGCTGCACGCGTTGCATGCTGCAGAAGTTGCCGGCGAAACCGGCGACGTCCTTGTCGTTGTAGGCGGTGGCCAACGCCTCGATGCGGGACTGGATCTGATGCTCGTCCGTGCCGTCGGCCGCGGTGACCACCGAGCCGGACGATCCGGAGGAGCCGTCGCCGTCGAAGGCGCCCGCCCAGGCGGCGATGCCCACACCCACACCGACCAGCACCACCAGCACCGCGAACACGGTGACGATCAGTCGCCGCACGTCCGGGCCGGGCTGCGGTCCGGGCGCGCCGGCTGCGGCGGGGTCGCCGGAGGTGAGCGGCGGAAAGTCCTGTTCCGGGGTCGGCTGAGAATCGGGCTGGTCGGGTCGTTCGGTCATCGCAACCTTCCATGCAGTCGGTTCACGCCGGGCGTGAGGCCACCGGTCGTCGGCTTGGACGACGCTACGCGATCCCCGCGGTGTCGGTGGCCCCGACCACAGTCGACGCGGCCCGCAGGCGCGGCCTGGACGGCCGGTGCGGCGCTCAGGCCGCGTGGGTCTCCAGTGCTGCCGCGATGCGCTCCAGTGCGCGTACCAGCAGCGGGTGGGGCATCGCGAAGATCAGCCGCACATGCCCTGCCCCGATCGCGCCGCAGTCGGTGCCGGGGGTGCAGGCCACGCCGGCACGCTCGCGCAGGAAGGCGGCCGGACCGCCCGGCAGGTCGTAGTCGGACAGGTCCAGCCACGCCACATAGGTCGCCTCGGGCACGTGGAAACCGACCCGGGGCAGCCGCGCGGCGAGGAAGTCGGCGACCGTGGCCCGGTTACGTTCCAGGTACCGGAGGATCTCGGTCAGCCACGGTCCGCCCCGGTCGTAGGCGGCGGCGGTGGCGACCATGCCCGGGTTCGCGGCCCCGTGCTCGGTCAGGAACCCGACCTCGCGCCACAGTGCGGCGTCCTCGTCGTTGCTCAACACCAGCTGGGCACATTTCAGGCCGGGCAGGTTGTAGCCCTTGGATGCGGCCACGGCGGTGACGGTGTGCGCGGCGGTGGCCTCCGACAGCGCGGCGTACGGCAGGTGTCGGTGGCCGCCGAACACCAGCGGTGCCCAGATCTCGTCGGCGAACACCCGCCCGCCCTTGGCCTGCACGACCTCGGCGATCGCGGTGAGCTCGGCCCGGGTGAACACCCGGCCGGTCGGGTTGTGCGGGTTGCACAGCACCAGCAGGCCCCCGCCGGCGTCGAAGGCGGCCGCGATCGCGTCCAGGTCGTCGGCGAAACCGCCGGGACCTGCACGCATCGGCACCTCGATCACCTCGCACCCCTCGGTCGCGGGCGCGGTGAGGAACGGCATGTAGCTCGGGGTGGGCACGATGATCTTCGTCCCCGGCGCCGAGAAGTGCCGGAGGGCGGCCACGAACCCGGCGAGCACGTCGGGCAGCGGTCGGATCCGCTCCGGGTCGAGCTGCCATTCGTACTCGCGGGCCAACAGGTCCGCGGTCGCCCGGCGCATCTGTGCGCCCAGGTCCTTCGGCGGATAGGCGAAGCGTCCCGAGTCGACGAAGTCGTGCAGGGCGGCGGTGACCGCGGGCGCGGTGCCGAAGTCCATCTCGGCGATGAACGCGCCGATCGCCCCGTCCGGGCGGGCCCACTTGGTGGTCCCGCCCGCGCGCAGCTGCTCGATCGTGATCGCGTCCAGCCGGGCGGCCAACTCGCCGCCGTGCCCCGCCGCGGTCACGGCACCCGGTGGGTCCAGGCGTCGGTGGCGAACTTGGTGTCCACCAACCGGCGTGCCTCGGCCAGGTCGTCGTCGCTGTAGCCGCCGGTGCGGCTGGGATAGTTCTCCCGGAAGTGGGCGCCGAAAGCGTCGAGGATCGCCCCGCGCGCCATCCCGGTCTGCGAACGCATCGGGTCCACCCGCTTGGCGGCGCTGGCGATGCCCTTGTCGGAGATCTTCTCCTTGCCCACCCGCAGTACCTCCCCCATCTTCTGCGCATCGATGTCGTACGCCATGGTCACGTGGTGCAGCACCGCGCCGGAGGCGAAGCGTTTCTGGGCGGCGCCGGCGATCTTGCCCTGATCGGACACGATGTCGTTGAGCGGGACGTACCGGGCCGTGATGCCCACGCGCGCGAGCGCACCCATCACCCACTGGTCGAGGAACTCGTAGGAGCGTTCGAAGCTCAGACCCTCGACCATCGAGGCGGGCACGGCGAGCGAATAGGTGATGCAGTTGCCCGGCTCCATGAACATCGCCCCGCCGCCGGAGATCCGCCGCACCACCCCGATCCCGTGCGCGGCCGCAGCGTCGAGATCGACCTCGTTGCGCACCGACTGGAAGGAACCGAGCACCACCAGCGGCGAGTCCCAGTCCCAGAAGCGCAGCGTCGGCGCCCGCTCCCCCGCTGCGACCTGGCGGGAGATCACCTCGTCGAGTGCGACGTGCATCGTCGGGTCGAGCACGACCGGATCGATCACCTCGAAGGTGTGGTCCTGCCATCCGGTGGCGCGGCCGAGTGCGCGGCGCACCGCGATCCCCACCGCTTCGGGGCTGAAGCCGATCATCGCGGTGTCGGGCCCGAGGGCGGCGGCCACCCGCGCGCCGATCTCGGCCGCATCGGCCGTGACCGGCAGCCCGGTCACCGCGGCGTTGAGGTCTTCGAGCGCCTCGTCTGGTTCGAGGAAGAAGTCTCCGGACACCGCGGCCCGGGTCACCCGATCGTCTTCCGTCTCCAGGTCGACGATGACGAGTTTTCCACCGGGCACCTTGTATTCTCCGCGCACACCTCGAGGTTAGCGCGCAGTCTGGCGGCCCCGCCGGGGTCCGTTCCGCCGCCGCGCTTCGGTCATCAGTCGGGTTCGCAGATGATCCGGCGCCGGATCGCGATACTCATGACCACTCCTCACCGGTCGTCCCCGGCCTGCCGGGACGGCCCGGCCCTCGGCGGACGGGCGGCGGAAACGACGACGCCCGCCACACGGGCACGTCCGTCTGACTCCCCCAGGGGGCCGCGGCCGGTGCCGGTGTGGCGGGCGATCGGTGCGCGCCTGTCGCGGCGCGCTATAAGTACGGGGCGATCAGTCCACGGCCATCTCGCCGAGCAGATCCCACTCGTCGCGCTCCATCATCGTGTTGCGCACCAGCGGGGTGGACTGCAGCAGCGGCGGCAGATCCTGCTGCGCCTTGCGGAAGTGGTCGCTGGTGACGTGCGCCTCGGCGGCGTCGTCCTTGAAGGCCTCGACGAGCACGTACTGGTTCGGGTCCTCCACGCTGCGCGACCAGTCGAACCACAGGCAGCCCGGCTCGGCGCGGGTGGCTGCGGTGAACTCGGCGACGTGGTCCATCCAGGTGTCGGCGTATTCGGGCTTGACCGTGAACTTGGCGACGATGAAGATCATGCGTCCCATCATGGCACCTTCCGGCGCGGCCGTGCCCCGGTCGGCCGCAGGGGCGCGCCGGGGCACGGTCACACGGCGGATCAAGCCGGGCGCAACCACACGATCTGGTTGTCCTCGTAGCCCAGCGGCGGGCCGACGAATTCGCCGCCGCAGGTGATCAGCGCCAACTCCGGCTCGCCGTCCAGATCGTTGAGCCGTTCGAGCGGCAGTGCGCCGCGCTTTTCCACCCGATCGTTCTCGGTCACCTCGTAGACGTACTCGGTGCCGTCCGCACTGGTGACGGTGACCGTCTGGCCCAGCTCGAGGCCCGCGAAGTGGGCGCCGGCGAAACCGGTGCCCTGGTCGACCTCGTCGACGTGCCCGGTGAGCACCGTGGTGCCCTCCTCGGCGCCGATCATCGCCGAGCCCGCCCACCACCCGATGCGTCCGACGTCCTGTGGCGCGTGCAGCACCCCGTCCTCGGTGGTGTTGATCGCATCGATCGGCGCCTGGGCGCCGTCGACGGTGATCGAAACCGGTACCTGCGGTTCGGAGACGTTCGTGGCGATCTCCACCGCGAGCTCGGACTGGGCCTGCGGTCCGTCAGCCGTGCCGTCGTTGCCGCCGCCCGAGGAACACGCCCCGGTCAGGGTCAGTGCGGCCACCGCGGCCCCGCCGATCAGTGCCCGGCGGATGCGTCGGCGCGCCGGTGCGGTCGTCGTACGCATCGTCCTCACCTCTGTCCCGCTGCGACTGCCGCGTCGTCGCCGCCCGCCCGGGTCACCGGGCCGGAGGGCACCGCGCGCAGTTCGTAGCGT
>JAJYRZ010000208.1 GCA_021793835.1 Actinomycetes bacterium
ACGGTGCTCACCCCCGATCGGGTGGACTCCGCGGACGCGCTCGATCAGCTGGCCGCCGAACTCGCCGACACCGCGCGGCGATGATCCGGGCCGGTGGGCCGGGGCAGCGGTAAGGTGACGGGAGAGACGATCCACCGCCCCGCCGAGCCCCCTGACGAGGACATGAAGCCCAAGATCCTGGTAGTCGATGACGATGCGGCCCTGGCCGAGATGCTGACGATCGTGCTCGAGGCCGAAGGATTCGAGCCGCTGGTGGTCGGCGACGGGCTCGAAGCGCTGCCGCGGCTGCGCGAGTTCCAGCCCGACCTGGTGCTGCTGGATCTGATGCTGCCCGGGATGAACGGCATCGACGTGTGCCGGGCACTGCGGGCGGAGTCGACGGTGCCGGTGGTGATGCTCACCGCCAAGACCGACACGGTCGACGTGGTGCTCGGCCTGGAGTCCGGCGCCGACGACTACATGGTCAAGCCCTTCAAGCCCAAGGAGCTCATCGCCCGGGTGCGCGCCAGGCTGCGCCGCCAGGCCGACGAACCGAGCGAGAACCTGACCATCGGCGATGTCGAGATCGACGTTCCCGGCCACCAGGTCACCCGCGGCGGCCAGCAGATCGCACTGACCCCGCTGGAGTTCGACCTGCTGGTGGCGCTCGCCCGTAAGCCCCGCCAGGTGTTCACCCGCGAGGTGCTGCTCGAGCAGGTGTGGGGTTACCGGCACGCCGCCGACACCCGCCTGGTCAACGTGCACGTCCAGCGGCTGCGCGCGAAGATCGAGCGCGACCCGGACAACCCTGAGGTCGTGCTGACCGTCCGCGGCGTGGGGTACAAGGCCGGACCCCCGTGATCGGTCGCGTGCGGTCACGGCGCCGGATCAACGGTCTGGCCACGACCGCCGCGCGACGGATCAGCGACCGGGGCCAGCGCATCGGTCGGCTGTGGCGGCGCTCGCTGCAGCTGCGGGTGGTCGTCTCCACCCTGGCGATGTCGCTGGTGGTGATCCTGGTGCTCGGGTTCGTGCTCAGCAGCCAGATCACCGACCGGATGCTCGACGCGAAGGTGCAGGCCGCGACCGAGGAGATCGAACGCGCCCGCGGCACCGTCGACCGCATCCTCGACGCCTCGGACGCCGGCGGGGCGCTGGAGAACCGGCTCGAGACCGCCAAGACGGTGCTCGCCGACCCGGGTGGGGAAGGGGCGGGGGAGAGCACCGCGGGCGCCTTCCAACCGGTGATCATCGTGCCCGGCACCGGGCCGCGCGCCGAGGTGTCGGCCGGGCCCGTGCGTCAGGTGCCGGCCGCGCTGCGCGACTTCGTGCTCGCCGGCAAACTCAGCTACCAGTACACCGAGCTCGACGGCTCGGAGTCCCGGCGCGGCCCGGCCCTGGTGATCGGTTCGCCGGCCGGCTCCGACATGGCCCCGGTCGAGCTCTACCTGGTGTATCCGCTCGACGGCGAACGACAGACCCTCGCGCTGGTGCGCGGCATCCTGCTCACCGGCGGACTGGTCCTGCTCGGCCTGCTGGCCGCGATCTCGCTGCTGGTCACCCGGCAGGTGGTGCTGCCGGTGCGGTCGGCCGCGCGCATCGCCGAACGGTTCGCCGGCGGCCGACTCAAAGAGCGCATGCCCGTGCACGGCGAGGACGACATGGCCCGGCTGGCCGAGGCCTTCAACGACATGGCCGAGAACCTCTCGCGGCAGATCACCCGGCTCGAGGAGTACGGCAACCTGCAGAAGCGGTTCACCTCGGACGTCAGCCACGAACTGCGCACCCCGTTGACGACCGTGCGCATGGCCGCCGACATGATCCACGACTCGCGCGAGGAGCTCGATCCGGTTCTGGCGCGCTCGGCGGAACTGATGATCACCGAGCTCGATCGTTTCGAATCGCTGCTGGCCGACCTGTTGGAGATCAGCCGTCACGATGCGGGCGTGGCCGAGCTGTCGCTCGAGGAGATCGACGTGCGCGGGCCGGTGCGCGCGGCGATGACGCAGGTCGCGCACCTGTCCGAGGAGACCGGCAGCGAACTGCTGGTCGACCTGCCGGACGAACCGGTCTCCGCGGCGGTGGACCCACGCCGGGTCGAACGGGTGGTGCGTAACCTGCTGGCCAACGCCTACGACCACGGTGAGGGGCGGCCGGTGCTGCTGCGCCTGCGCGGGGACCTCGATTCGATCGCGGTCCTGGTCTGTGATCAGGGAGTGGGGCTGCGTCCCGGGGAGGAGGAGCTGGTGTTCAACCGGTTCTGGCGGGCCGACCCGTCGCGGATGCGCCGCTCGGGAGGCACCGGTCTGGGCCTGGCGATCAGCTGGGAGGACGTGCGGCTGCACAACGGGCGCCTGGAGGCCGCCGGTGCGCCCGGGACCGGGGCGTGCTTCCGGATGACGCTGCCGCGCCGGCGCGGCGGCGCGGTGTTCGTCGGTTCGCCGCTGCCGCTGCGCGGCAGCCGCGCCCTGGAGGCGGGCGAGAGTGCGCGCACCTCCGCATCGGCCCCGCAGGACCGGCCCGCGGCTCCGCACCCCGAGACCGCGGGCGAGGCCGATCCGGGCACGGGCGACGGAGAGAACCGGTGAGCGGGCAGCACGGCAGGACCGCAGGGCGCGGCATCCGGCCGCTCCGAGCGGCGACGGCGGCGGTGCTCGGCGCACTGCTGCTGGCACTGGCGGCCTGCGCGGGCGTGCCCACGTCCTCGACACCGCAGGCGGTCAGCACGGTCGAACGCATCGACGGGGTCGCCGACGTGCCCGAACCGGAGGCCGGCCGGGAACCGGACCTGCTGCTGCGCGACTTCGTCAAGGCGTCCAGTGAACCGGGTGGGCGGCACTCGGCGGCCCGCCGGTTCCTCAGCGAGGACGCCGCGCGCGGCTGGGACGCGGAGACCAGCGTGTCGCTGGTCGACAAGATCGACGTGTTCTTCGAAGACCGCACCGACAACAGCGCCTCGCTGCTGCTGCGCGCGGCCAAGGTCGGCGACCTGGACGAGATGGGCGTCTTCCGCGCCGAGGAGGGCACGCTCGAGACCCGGATCACCATGGTGCGCCGCGGCGATCTGTGGGTGATCGACCAGCTGCCCGACGGGGTGATCATCGACCGGTCCCAGTTCTTCAACTCCTACCAGCAGGTCTCGCTGTTCTACCTCGACCCCGACGCGGCGACCCTGGTGGCCGATCAGCGGTGGCTGTCGCTGCGCAGCGACCAGCTCGCGGCCGAACTGATCGACCTGCTCATCGCGGGGCCGCGCCCGACGCTGCGCGATGCGGTGCGCACCGAACTGGGGCCGGACGTGCACCTGCGCAGTACGCTGACCCGACTCGACGGGCGCGACAGCGAATCCGGTTTCGGCTTCGGCGGGCTGCGCATGGACTTCCAGGGCATCGGCGGGCTCGCCCCGCAGAACCGGGAACGGCTCGTCGCACAGCTGGTGTGGACCCTGTCGTCGGCCGGGGTGGCCGGACCGTACGAGATCCTGTCCGACGGTGCCCCGCTGATGCCGGGCCGGGACGATCCGTGGAACGCGGAGGAGCTCACCGGGTTCCTGCCCGGACCGGTCGGCGACGGACCGGAGCTGCTGGCGCTGCGCCACGGCCGGGTGCACCAGCTCGACGAGGACTCCGGTCCGGGCGGCGTGGTGTGGCCGGACACGCAGGACCTGGAGTCCGGGACGCTCTCGCGTGACGGACAGACGATGGCCGCGGTGCGCGCGGGCGATCCGGGCACCCGTCCCGCGCAGCTGCTGGTGGGCCCGGTCCAGTCCGGCGCGGCGCCGGAGATGGTGCTCGAGGCCGACTCGCTGACCGTGCCGACCTGGTCGGTCGGCCGCGACGCGCTGTGGGTGGTGGCCGACGAGGAACGGCTGCTGCGCCTGGAACGGGGTGCGGACGGCACGTGGCACACCGAGGAGGTCGATTCGCGTGCGGTGCGCGATCTGGGCGGACCGGTCACCGCGCTGCGCATGTCCTGGGACGGGGTGCGCATGGCGATGATCGTCGGCGGCCGGGTCTACGTCACCGCCGCGGTGCAGGACGACGACGGAGCGCACCGACTCACCGCGCCGCGGGCGATCGCGTTCTCCCTCGGCGACGCCGCGGTGGCGCTGGACTGGGCGGGCGCGGAATCGCTGGTGGTGCTGCGCGAACCGGGCGAGATCGCGGTGACCATGGTCGACCCGGAAGGGTTCGAGGTCCGGTCGGTGACCAGCCGGAACCTGTTCGAACCGGTCACCCGGATCGGGATGGTCGGACAGACCGCCTATGTGGTCGACGGGCGCGGGGTCACCCGGCTGCGACTGCCGTCGGGCGGCGGGGAGGAACCGTTCTGGCGCGATGTGCCCGGGCTCGGCGGCGAGGACACCGCCGTGATCACCCGGGGCTGACCGCCGGGCACCGGCGCGGGGGGCGCCGGCGGGGCACGCGGAGGGGGAGGGGAGCGATGTCCGGGGGGACGGGCCGCGGGCTGCGGGGGTGGCTGGCGGCGGCGATCGAACTGGCGGTGCCGCTGGAGTGCGGGGGCTGTCGGCGTGCGGGCGTGGGGTGGTGCGCGCCGTGTCGGGCGGCCTTCGACGACGGCCCCGAACCGGTGCGGCCGCGACTGGACCCGCAGGTGCCGCTGTGGACGATGGGTCGCTACGCCGGTCCGCGCCGCGAGGTGGTGCTCGCTGCCAAGGAACACGGCCGCACCGATCTGATCCGCGACCTCGGCGCGCTGCTGGCACTGGGATTGGCGCGCCTGCGCGAGGACGGCCAGATCGCCCCGGCCGCACTGGCCCCGCTGGTGCTGGTGCCGGCCCCGACCCGCCGGGCCGCGGCGCGCCGACGCGGCGGGGACCCGGTGCGCCGGATCGCCGAGGCGGCCGCACACACCACCGCCGAGGTCTTCGGTGCCCGGCCGCGGGTGTGGCCGGCGCTCGAGACCGCGCCGGGCGCCGCGGACTCGGTCGGGCTCGGGGCGCGTGAACGCGACGAGAACATGCGCGGGCGGGTACGCCTCGCCCGGCGGGCGGGCCCGAACCCCTCGGCCGGTGCCGAGGTGGTGCTCGTCGACGACGTGGTCACCACCGGGGCGACGATGGCCGAATCGGTGCGCGTGCTCGCCGCCCGCGGGGTGCCGGTGCGGGCCGGACTGACCCTG
>JAJYRZ010000014.1 GCA_021793835.1 Actinomycetes bacterium
ACCAGAAAGGTGCTCCGTTTTCTGCGCGTATGAGTCTCTAGACAAGTCCCATTGTCGCAGGTAGGGGCACCTTTCGTTATCTCTTGACCCGCTGACCGGTCACCTAACCGTGAAAGCACGAGACTAGGCCGGTGTCCATGTCCTCGCCCGTCCCGCCCGGTTCCCCGTTTCCCCCGCGTCCCGCTCCCCCGCCCCGAGGCGACGGCGATCCGGGGGTGATCCGCTCCGGCGATCCGCGCTTCGCCCTGCTGTGGGTACTGCTGATCGCCGGGGTCACGCTGATCTTCACCCCGATGACGCCGTGGCTCCAGGTGGCCGACAGCGCCTACGCGGTGACCGTGAAGTTCACCATCGACGGCTTCGGCACCGAGCGGGACGCACCCACCGGCGAGCCGTACATCCACCGGGTGCCGGCGACGCTGGCGTTGGTGGCCGGACTGGCCGTCACCACCGCCGCCGTGCTGTACGGCACGATCCGGGGGCGCACCGCGACGCTGATCGCCGCCGTGGTGGCCGGGGTGCTCGGTTTCGTCGGCGGGATCATCACGGTCGGCTCCCCGCGGACCCAGTTCTACGACCCGCTGACCAAGTTCCACGTCACCGCCGGCCCCGGTCCGGTGATCGCGCTGGTGGCGGGGCTGGCCACCCTGGCTGCCGCCGGTGTCGGACTCGTTCTGGAGAAGCGCCACACCGGCTTCCGCCCGGCGGCCGGGCCGGGGTGGGCACCGCCTCCGCAGGCCCCGCCCGGGCAGCCGACCCCACCGCCTCCGCAGACCCCTCCCGGGCAGCCTGCACCACCGGCGCAGTCGGGGCCGACCCCCATCGCCCCGCCCTGGGATCACCTGCACGGGGCGTTCCCGCCCGCACCGGGCGCCGCCGCGCCTCCCACGGATGCTCCCGGCCCCGCGGCATCGCCGCCCCCGGGCCCGCACACCGGACCGCATCCGGGGCAGCATCCCGGTCCGCACCTGCCGCCGGGACCGCCGCCGGTGTCCGGGGCGGTGCCCGCACCGACGCCTCCGCCGATGCCCCCGCCCGTCGGCGCGCCGGTCCCGCCGCACGTCGCGGGACCGCTCACGCCCCCGTCGGCGCCGATGCCCGGCGACCCGGCCCCGGTCGGCAAGCGCATGGGCGCGTTCGCCGCCGACCTGGTGGCGGTGGTGCTGCTGATGCTGCTGTGCGGCGGTCTGGCCGGAACATCGATCGGCGCCTTCGACGACGCCCCGGAAGTCGCGACCACCTTGGCGGGTCTGGTGCTGGCCCTGGTCGTCGGATCGATCCCGTTCGTCTACTACACCGCGTTCGAGGAGTCTTCGGGCCGCACCCTGGGCAAGCGGGCCGTGACGATCGCCGCGGTCGGCGACGGCCGCGGCGCCCGCCCCACCCGCACCCAGGCCGTGACCCGCAACCTGCCGGCCCTGCTGCCGCTGCTCATGGCGGTGCTGATGTGGGCGCAGACCCTCGGGGCCGGGGACGTCTACGTGGTGGTGACGCTGGCCTGGAGCCTGCTGCTGCTCGCGACGGTGGTGTTCGTGCTCTTCATGTTCCGGTCCATGTCGCTGCATCCCGGCGGCGGCATGCTCGATCGGACGGCCGGGACCCGGGTGATCGTCATCGATCCCCTCCGCCCGGTACCCACTCCGGGTCGGACGGCCGCCGCATGGCCGTGGATCGTGTGGCTGGTCGTCGGGCTGCTGCTGCCGGTGACCATCGTCGGCATCGCCGCGGCCTCCGCGCACTGACCGCGGCGCGCACGCCGGGCGCGGCGCCAGCGGCTCTGCCAGACTGCTCACACGCCCGGGCGGGGCGACCCCGGGTCCCCCGTCCGGACCGCTCTTTCTGAAGGGGCTGGGAATGCCGACGACCTCCTCCGTGCCCGCCGCCGGGCGCGGTGCGTCCGTGCTGCGTTTCGTTCTCACCGCGATCGGCATGATCGCCGGTGTGCTGCTGATCGGCTCGGTGGTGCTGCCCTGGGCCCGGGTCGACGGCCTGGTGGCGGTGGACGAGACGACGGCACGCCCGCACGGCCTGTTCGATCGGCCGGGGATCGACGACCGTGCCGAGGACGTGACCGCCGAGGTCTTAGGGCTGGGCACGGTCTCGGATCTGGCCTTGACCCGGACGAGATTCCACCCCAGGGACCCGTACAGCACGGGGCCGGACCGCGCCCGCCCGGATGATGTGCGCGACGCGATCTCCGCGCACGCCGCACCCTGGGGCCCGCTCGCCCTGGCCGCAGGCGTGCTCGCAGTACTGGCCGCGGTGCTGCCCCCGACGCCCCGGCTCCGGAACTGGGGGCTGGCGGGACTGCTTCTCGCGGGCGCCATGGGCGTGATCGCCGCGGTGAAGAGCCTGCTGGGATCCGAGTCCGACCCCACGGCCCGGATGGACTATCTGAGCGGCAGCAGCAAGGCGGTCTCTCCCGGCACCCTGTTCGTGTCCGTCTCCCCCGGCACCGGCGCCGTCCTCGCCTTGGGCGCCGCGATCGCGATCCTGGTCTCGGCACTGGTGGCTGCGCACCTGGCCGCGCCGGGCAGGCCGGACGGGCCGGGCCGGTGACGTCCCCGCGCGGCGGGGCGCCGCAGACACACCGCCGGCCGGTCGCCGCGCGCTGACCGCGGCCCGCGCTCACCGGGCACGGCGCCGGCGGCTCTGTCAGACTGCTCACGCGTCCGGGCGGGGTGATACAGGTCCCCCGTCCGGACCGCTTCTGCCGGAAAGGTCCCGCCGATGTCTTCGTCCCCGCACGCGCCCGCGCCCGTCGCCGACCGCCGGTCCGGGGTGGACCTGCGCCGCATCGCCGTGGCCGTGGTGGCCCTGATCGGCGGGGTGTTGCTGATCGCCTCGGCGATGCTCACCTGGGCCCGGGTGGACGGGACGGTGACGGTGCCGGAGCGCCCCGGGCCGCAGTCGAGCCGGTCCAGCCCGCTGGACCTGCAGTCGGTCCTGCCCTCCTCCTCCGCCAGCGGGGAGGAGGTGACCGCCGACGTCTCGGGGCTGGGCGCGGTCTCGGAGCTGGTGCTCACCCCCAACGGTGAGGGCCGCACGGGCCGCGACCGTGCACATCCGGACGATGTGCGGGCCGCGATCACCGCCGAGACCGGACCGTGGGGTGTGCTCGCCCTCGCCGCAGGCGTGCTGGCCCTGATCTCCGCCGCCCTGGTCCTGGTGCCGGTACTGCGCCCGGTGGGGCTGACGGCACTGCTCGCCGCCGGGGTGACGGGCATGACCGCCGGCGCGGTGACCCTGATCGGCACGGCCGCGGACGCCGAGGCCAGGTCGGACTATCTCCTGGGCCGCGCCGAGGTGCCCGACACCACCACGCTGCTGGCCTCCCTCACCGCCGGGCCCGGGGCGGGTCTGGCCCTGGGCGCGGCGATCGCGGTGTCGGTCGCGGCGCTGGCGGGGGTGTATCTCGCGGTACCGGGCCGGCTGCGCATCCCGCCGGCGCGGCTGGTCACCGCCGCGCTCGCCGGGGTCGCCACCGTCGCCGGGGTGACGCTCGCCTGCGCGGTGGTGCTGCCGTGGGTGACGGTCGAGGGCACCGCGACCTCGCCCCGCGAGGCGGTGACACCGGCGGAGGGGACGTTCGGGCTCGACCAGAGCCGACCGTTCAAGGCCGAGTTCAGCGCCGAGGTCCTCGGGCTGGGCACCGTCTCCGCGCTCACCGTCGATGCGGATCGGCCGGGCCGGTCCGCGCCCGAGCGGGTGTCGCCGGTGCTGGTCCGCACCGAGGTCGCCGCCGAGGTGTCGCCGTGGGGTCCGGTGGCCGTCGGGGCGGGGGTGCTGGCCGTGCTCTCCGCCGGGGTGTACGCGTTCACCCCGCTGCGCCTGACCGGGGCCGCCGCCCTGCTGGCGGCGGGCGCCGCGGGGGTGATCGCCGCGCTGCACACCCTGATCACGCCGAACGCGGGCATCGACTCCGCGCTGTTGACCGCCGCCACCACGTCCGGGCCGGGGGCGATGACGGCCCTGGGGGCCGCGCTCGCGGTCCTGGTCTCGGCGCTGGTGGCCGCGCATCTGGCCGCAGGCGACCGACTACGTCAGTCGACGTCCTCGGGTAGCGGGGCGCCGCCGCCGAACCGGGCCGGCACCCAGTACTCGCCCGGCGGATAGGGCCCGTAGTCCCGGTGCACCTGCTCGAGCAGGGCGCTCATCGCCGTGCGCAGCTCATCGGTGGTGGCCTGCGGGTCGTCGCCGGGGGTGAGCGGCGGGCCGATCGCGACCCGGATCGGGGTGCGGGTGCGCCCCAGCCGGCGCGGCACGCCCTTGGTCCAGATGCGCTGGGCACCCCAGACGATCATCGGCACGATCGGCACGCCGGCCTCGGCGGCCATGCGCGCGGCCCCGGTCTTGAAGCCCTTGAGCTCGAAGGACCGCGAGATCGTCGCCTCCGGATACACCCCGACCAGTTCGCCGGCGCGCAGCGCGGCCACCGCCTCGGGCAGCGCATCCCCGCCGCGGTCGCGGTCGACGGCGATCTGCCCGGTCGAGCGCATGATCGGGCCCGCCACCGGATGGTCGAACACCTCGTCCTTGGCCATGAACCGCAACCAGCGCTTGGCCTCGCGGACGGCCAGCCCCGCATAGAGCGGGTCGACGTAGGCGGTGTGGTTGATCGCCACCACCGCACCGCCGGTCGCCGGGATGTGCTCCGTCCCGGTGTAGGTAAACCGCAGCCCCTGAGCGGCGAACAGCGACCGCCCCACGGCCTCGACACAGTGATATGCCACGTCCACGCCCCCAGGATAGGTGTGTCCCGCCGACACAGGCGAGGATGCGTCCCGTAAAACCCGTGCGTTCTCGGTCTTCCGGGGCCCGGGAGGGGGACCGGGGCCGGACGGAAGGGGCGGGCGAGATCACATCCGGGCGCACCCTCCGCGCGGCCCGCGCCCGCGCGCCGGGCCGTATCCTGGTCTGCGCGTCGTACTCCGTGAAGAAAGGTCCGCACCGTGCAGGTCACCAGCGTCGGCCACGCCGGCTTCCACATCCAGACCGAGGCCGGGTCGATCCTGTGCGATCCGTGGGTCCAGCCCGCCTATTTCGCCTCCTGGTTCCCGTTCCCGGACAACGCCGAACTGGACTGGGACGCCCTCGGCGACTGCGACTACCTGTACGTCTCGCACCTGCACAAGGACCATTTCGATCCGGACACCCTGCGCGATCACGTCAGCAAGGACGCGACCGTGCTGCTGCCGGACTTCCCCGTGCCCGATCTCAAGCGTGAGCTCGAGGCGCTGGGCTTCACCAATTTCTTCGAGACCGAGGACTCGGTCAAGCACACCGTCTCGGGCCCCAAGGGCGATCTGGACGTGATGATCATCTCGCTGCGCGCCCCGGCCGACGGGCCGATCGGCGACTCGGGGCTGGTGGTCTCCGACGGCACCACGACCGTGTTCAACATGAACGACGCCCGCCCGATCGACCTGGACGTGCTCAAGACCGAGTTCGGGCACATCGACGTGCACATGCTCCAGTACTCGGGCGCGATCTGGTACCCGTGGGTCTACGACATGCCGCAGCGCGCCAAGGAGGCCTTCGGCACGCAGAAGCGTCAGCGCCAGATGGATCGGGCGCGCAGCTACGTCGACCAGGTCGGCGCCACCTGGGTGGTGCCCTCGGCCGGCCCGCCGATGTTCCTCGACGACGACCTGCGGTACCTCAACGACGATGCGGGCGAGCCGTCGAACATCTTCCCCGACCAGAAGGTGTTCTTAGCCGAGCTGGCCGCGAACGGCAACGACGGCGGTCTGCTGATGATCCCGGGCACCACCGGGGACTTCGCGGGCACCGAGCTGAAGTCCCTGACCCACCCGCTGCCCGAGCCTGAAGTCGACGCGATCTTCGACGACAAGGCCCGCTACATCGAGGCCATGGCGCAGAAGAAGGCGCCGGTCATCGCCGCGCAGCGCAAGACCTGGGCCCCGGCCGAGGGGGCGCCGCTGTTCGACGACCTGAAGGCGAAGTTCGAGCCGATCATGGACCAGTCCGATCAGATCTGCGACGGCATCGGTTACCCGGTCCTGCTGGAGCTCACGGTGCCGGGTGGGGAGACCGAGAACGTGGTGCTGGACTTCCCGGCGCGCACCGTGCGCGCGGTCGCCGAGGGCGAGAAGAAGTTCCGCTACGGGTTCACCATCGACCGCGGCCTGGTGCGCACCGTGGTCCGCGACGACGAGCCGGACTGGGTGAACACGATCTTCCTGTCCACCCGGTTCACCACCTGGCGGGTCGGCGGCTACAACGAGTACCTGTACACGTTCTTCAAGTGTCTGACCGATGAGCGCATCGCCTATGCCGACGGCTGGTTCGCCGAGGCGCACGACGACACCGCGACCATCGAGCTCGACGGCTGGTCGATGCAGCGTCGCTGCCCGCACCTGAAGGCCGATCTGACCAAGTTCGGGGTCGTCGAGGGCACCACCTTGACCTGCAACCTGCACGGCTGGCAGTGGGATCTGCGCTCGGGGCGCTGCCTGACCTCCAAGGGCCACGAGCTGCGCTGCGAGGAGGCCGAGGGCGACGAGGCGGCGGCCGCACGCGAGGCCGCGGCCGCCCGGAAGCAGTGACCGGCCGGGCGGGAGGCGCCGGCGGGGCCGACGGTCTCGGCGCGGACGCCAGCCGGACCTACTCCTGGGTCGATCCGGCCCGGTTCGCGGCCGCACGCGCCGAGATCACCGGCCGGGCGCTGCTCGAGGGGCTGCGCGACGGCACGATCCCGCATCCGCCGTCGTGCGCGACCTTGAACTTCCGCGTCGCCGAGGTCGAGGAGAACACGGTGACCCTCACCGCCGAGCCCGGCGATCACCAGTACAACGCGGTCGGGTCGGTGCACGGCGGGATCGTCTCGACCTGGCTCGACTCGGCGATGGGGTACGCGATCCAGTCGACCCTCGAGGTCGGCGAGAGTTTCAACACCCTGGATCTGACCACCCGGTTCATGCGCGCCATCCGGTCCGACACCGGCCCGGTCCGCGCCGTCGGCACCGTCGAGCATCGGGGCCGCACGACCGCGACGGCGCGCGGGGAGATCCGCGACTCGGACGGCCGGCTGCTCGCCTCGGGCACCACCACGGGCCTGATCCTGCGCTAGGTGTACCGACCGGACAGATCGGTCGAGGCGGTGTGACACCTCGGAACCGGCGCGGCCACGGCGGTGATGCACCGGAGGTTTGATCGTGCCCGGCGCGGGTTATCCCCGCAGCGGCGCACCGACCTGCCGGTGCGCCGCCCTTCTTCGCACACCCCTAGGAGCGATCATGGCCGAGCCGCACGCCACCACCGCCGTCCCCGCCGGTGGTCCCACGCTGACCACGGCGGAGATCAAACGCCGGATCGACCTGATGTTCGCCGACCGCACCGAGACGGCGGCCGCCGATTGACCGTCGCCGATGATGCGCCGGCGGCGGCCCCCGACTTCGTGGTGGTGGCCAACCGGCTGCCGGTCGATCTGCGCACCGACCGGCGGGGGCGCCCGCGGGTACGCCGCGCGCCCGGCGGTCTGGTGACCGCTCTGGAGCCGGTGCTGCGCGGCGGTTCGGGCGCGTGGGTCGGCTGGCCCGGGGGCGTAGACACGGCGCCGGCCCCGTTCGTCGACGACCGTCTGGCGCTGCACCCGGTGGCACTGAGCGCGCAGGAGGTGGAGGAGTACTACGAGGGCTTCGCCAATGCGACGCTGTGGCCGCTGTTCCACGATCTGATCGTCACACCCCGCTACGACCGGCGCTGGTGGCACGGCTACCGGGCCGTCAACCGCCGCTTCGCCGAGGAGACGGCGGCCGTGGCCGCGGACGGGGCCACGGTGTGGGTGCAGGACTATCAACTGTTGCTGGTCCCGCGCATGCTGCGCGAGCTGCGTCCGGATCTGACGATCGGGTTCTTCCTCCACATCCCGTTCCCGCCGACCGAGCTGTTCCTGCAGCTGCCGTGGCGCCGCGAGATCGTCGAGGGCATGCTCGGGGCGGATCTGATCGGTTTCCAGCTCGCCGGCGGAGCCGACAACTTCTTGGCGCTCACCCGCCGCCTCCTCGGCCACCGCACCTCGCGCGCCGCGGTTCGCGCGGACCGCCCCGGCACCGTGCAGGTGGATGCGCGTACCGCCTGTGTCGGCGCCTTCCCGATCTCGATCGACACCGCCGCGGTGGACCGCAGCGCCCGCTCGGCCGCCAATCGCCGCCGCGCCGCGCAGCTGCGCGCAGACCTGGGCCGCCCGGGCACCCTGCTGCTCGGGGTGGACCGGCTGGACTACACCAAGGGCATCGACCTGCGGCTGCACGCGCTCGAAGAGCTCATCGCCGAGGACCGGATCGATCCCTCCCGGGTGTCTCTGCTGCAGTTGGCGACACCGAGCCGCGAGCAGGTCGCGGCCTACGAGCACCAGCGGCAGGTGATCGAGCAGCAGGTCAGTCGGCTCAACGGCCGGTACTCGACGCTGGCGCATCCGCTGGTGCACTACATCCACCGGCCCGTCGACCGGCAGACACTGACGGCGATGTTCACCGCCGCGGACGTCATGCTGGTCACGCCCCTGCGCGACGGGATGAACCTGGTGGCCAAGGAGTACGTCGCCTGCCGCACCGACCTGGACGGCGCGCTCGTGCTGTCGGAGTTCGCCGGGGCCGCCGCCGAGTTGACGCAGGCATATCAGGTCAATCCGCACGACCTCGAGTCGATCAAGGACGCGATCGAGGCGGCGATGACGGTCGACGCGCACGAGGCACGCCGGCGGATGTCCGCGCTGCGCCGCACGGTGGCCGGCGCGGACGTGCACCGGTGGGCCCGGAGCTTCCTCGGCGCGCTGCACGCCCCGCCCGCTGCGGACTGAACCGGCCCCGGACGGAACGGGGCGGCGGGTTTATCGAAAACCGCCGCCGGGAACCCCGCCGGGGTCCGCGTGATCAACGATCGATCAGGAGGCAGCCCATGTCTGATGACAGTGGCCCCAGCGAAGGCGTCAAGGGTGTCGTCGAAGGCCTGAAGGGCAAGGCGAAGGAGGCCGTCGGGGCGGTGACCGGCCAGGACGACATGGCCCGCGAGGGACGCGCCCAGCAGGACAAGGCCGAGGACCAGCGCGAGGTCGCCGAGAAGGAGGCCGAGGCGGAGAAGGCCCGCGCCCAGGCCGAGGCCGACGAACAGCGTCAGCGCGGCCACCAGTAGTGCCCCGCGCATGAACGGCGGAAGACGCCCGGTGAGGCCGGGGCGTCTTCCGCCGGGTTCGGTGTCGGGCGTGCCCGACTACTCCTGCGGGCGCAGCACGTCGGTGCCGACGAAGGGCTGCAGGGCCTTGGGCACCCGCACCGAGCCGTCGGGCTGCTGGTGGTTCTCCAGGATCGCCACGATCCAGCGGGTGGTGGCCAGCGTGCCGTTGAGCGTGGCCGCAGTCTGCGGTTTGCCGTCCTCGTCGCGGTAGCGCACCGCGAGCCGGCGAGCCTGGAAGGTGGTGCAGTTCGAGGTCGAGGTCAGTTCCCGGTAGGCGCCCTGGCTCGGCACCCAGGCCTCGCAGTCGAACTTGCGGGCCGCCGACGAGCCCAGGTCGCCGGCGGCGACGTCGATCACCCGGTAGGGCACCTCGACCGCGGCCAGCATCTCCTTCTCCCAGTCCAGCAGGCGCTGGTGTTCGGCCTCGGCCTGGTCGGGGCGGCAGTAGACGAACATCTCGACCTTGTCGAACTGGTGCACCCGGATGATGCCGCGGGTGTCGCGCCCGTGGCTGCCGGCCTCGCGGCGGAAGCACGACGACCAGCCCGAGTAGCGCTTGGGCTCGCCGGACAGGTCGAGGATCTCGTCGGAGTGGTAGCCGGCCAGCGGCACCTCCGAGGTGCCCACCAGGTACAGGTCGTCACCGTCCAAGTGATAGACCTCGTCGGCGTGCTGGCCGAGGAAGCCGGTGCCCGCCATGATCTCGGGGCGCACCAGCACCGGCGGGATCATCATGGTGAAACCGTTGGCCACGGCCCTTTGCGCGGCCAGCTGCAGCAGACCGAGCTGAAGCAGGGCGCCGGCGCCGGTGAGGAAGTAGAACCGGGCCCCGGAGACCTTGGCCCCGCGCTTCATGTCGATCAGGCCGAGCGATTCGCCCAGCTCGAGGTGGTCCTTCGGCTCGGCGATCTCCGGGATCTCGCCGATGTGCTCGAGGACCTCGAAGTCCTCCTCACCGCCGGCCGGCACCCCGTCGATGACGACGTTGGAGATCGCCATGTGGGCGGCGTCCATCTTCGCCTTCGCCTCGGCCTCCTCGGCCTCGGTCGCCTTGACCTGCGCGGCGAGCTCCTTGGCCTGCTCGAGCAGGGCGGGGCGCTGGTCCGGGTCGGCCTTGCCCACCTGCCGGCTCACCGACTTCTGCTCGCCGCGCAGCTCGTCGGCGGCGGAGATGGCCGCGCGCCGGGCCACATCGGCCTCGAGCAGGGCGTCCACCAGGGCGGGGTCCTCGCCGCGGTCCCGCTGGGACCGGCGCACGAGGTCGGGCTCGTCACGAAGCAGCTTCAGGTCGATCACAGGGTCGACTCTACTGTGCGCGGGCGCGCCGAAGCGCCGGGCGGTCTCGCGCCGACGCGCGGGGTTCAGCCCTGCGGGGCCGGGCCCATCAGCTCCAGGTAGGCCGGGCGCTCGAACATCTCGGCCGCGGCCCGGGCGGTGGGGGTGCCGTGGTCCGGGTCCGCCCCGGCCCCGATCAGGATGCGCACCGCCGCGTCCTCGCCCTTGAAGATCGCCCCGGCCAGCGGGGACTGTCCGCGGTCGTTGAGCCGATCCGGGTCGGCCCCGGCGTCGATCAGCATCGCCACCGTCTCGCCGTGGCCGTGATAGGCGGCCAGCATCAGCAGCGTGTCGCCGTCCTGGTTGGTCAGGTTCGCCGGCAGTCCGGCGCCGACATAGGCCGCGAGCGCCTCCGTCTCGCCGGTGCGGGCCAGGTCGTAGGCGCGGGAGGCGATCTGTTCGAGCCGGGCCCGGGTCTGGTCGTCGGGCTGGTCTGCGGGCTGCGGGGCGGCGCTCATGGCGGTCACGCTACCGGGCTGTGCGGCGATCCGATGCGACTGTGCGGGGCGGACAAGGCATCATGGACGCCGATGAGCCGCACACCCGATGAGCGGCCGGAGACCGACGCCCCGGCCGACAGCCACGACAGCGCAGAGGCGACGCCGCAGGCGAACGCCGACCCGACCGTGCCCGCCGCAGGCTCCGCCCCGTCCGAGCCGGACGTGACCGCGGCGGCCGTCGGGGAGGTCCCCACCGGTCTGGACGCCACCGCCGTGGCCGCCTACGCCGCCACCTCGGGCGCAGACGACTCCGCCGCCGAGGCGGGCCTGACCTCGGTCGGCTGGGGATCGCAGCCCCGCTACCACCAGCCGCTGGAGCAGGCCGCATCGCCGGCGCCTACGCGGCGCCGGCGCGGGGTGACCGCGGGCCGGGTGCGCGGCGGGCTCGCCGTGCTGACCATCGGCGCGGTCGCCGCGGCCGGTGCGGCACTGGTCTGGGACCTGGTGCCCGAGTCGGCCGACACCGAGACGGTCGCCGAGGACGAGATCGTCGCCGACGACGTCGCGGCCGAGACCGTGTTCACGAACACCACCGCGGCCGACTGCATCACCTGGACCGATCCGGAGTCCCCGGAACTGGAATCGGTGCCGTGCGAGCAGGAGCACATGTTCGAGGTCGCCGCCAAGATCGATCTGGCGCCGGTGGCCGGCATGGAGTTCGGGCCCAACGCGCTGCTGCCGGGCGTGGAGCGGCTCGCCCTGCTGCGCGACGAGCAGTGCGCGATGGTCGTCGACGACTACCTCGACGGCCGGCTCGATCCGCGCGGACGGTTCACCGTCGGCCTCATCCGCCCCTCCGAGGGCGCCTGGGCGCGCGGGGAACGCACCGTTCTGTGCGGGCTGCAGCAGACCAGCGTCGACGGCGGGGTGAACAAGCCGTTCGAGGGCCGGGTCGCCGATCAGGACCAGTCGCTGGTCTACGCGCCGGGCACCTGCCGCGGCATCGTCGACGGGCTGCCGTCGGATCCGGTGCCGTGCGACGAGCCGCACGCCGTCGAGATCACCGCGATCATCGACCTGGCCGAAGAGTTCCCCGACGCCTTCCCCACCCTGGAGGATCAGGACGAGTTCTTGGAACCGGCCTGCCGGGCGGCGTCCGAGGAGTACATCGGTTCGCCGGAGGGGCTGTACGAGAAGCAGTTGACCGTGTTCTGGGACAACATCGGCGAGCCGAGCTGGCAGGTCGGGTCGCGCCTGGTCAACTGCACGGTCGGCCACGGGGATGCGGACGGGCGTCTGGCGACGATCGTCGGCGACGTGCGCGGGGAGATCACCCTCGACGGTCACGCCCCCGATCCGGATGCGGACGCGGTTCCGCCGCCCGCCCCGGCGCCGGGCGCCCCGGCCGGTGCGCCGCCGGCCCCGGCCGACCAGCCCGCCCCCGATGCGCCCGATGCGCCCGATGCGGGCGAGCAGCCGGCCGACGAGCCCGAAGCCTGATCCCGATGCCGCGTGTGATCTCCGTGCCGGGCGCGGTCTGCCGCGCCGAGGGGCGGGGCTGAGCCGTGGCCGTTCAGATGAGCGAGGAGCGGTTCGACGAACTGGTCTCCGATGCGCTCGACACCCTGCCCGAGCAGCTGATCGCCGCGATCGACAACGTGGTGGTGCTCGTCGAGGCCCGCAACGAGGACGAACCCGACATCCTCGGCCTCTACGAGGGGGTCGCACTGACCGAGCGGGACACCACCTACGGCGGCTGGCTGCCCGATGCGATCTTCATCTACCGCGACGCCCTGCTGGATTTCTGCGAGTCCGAGGAGGACGTGGTGCGCGAGGTACGCATCACCGTGATCCACGAGTTCGCCCACCACTTCGGCATCGACGACGAGAAGCTGCACGAACTCGGCTGGGGGTAGTGGCTACTCCCTGACGACGCGTCCCGCCCGCCCCGGGCACCTGACCTCCGGACCGCCGCGGACGCCTGTCATGGTTGCCGCATGGTTCTCAGTGGCCCGGGATCGGTGGTGGAGACGACGGCGCAAGACGTCATCAGGCAGCTCTGCGTCGCACCTTCGGCCGAGCGAGAGCTCGAGGCATGGAAGGCGGACCGTCCGGAGGTCGCCGATTTCGTCCTGGGTCACACGACCCGCACCGCATACCGACTCGACGTATCGGCGCTCACCCCGACGGTGGAGGAGACCGAGCATGCTTTGGGGGACTCCGACCGCCGACGGGCCGAAGCTGTGCGGCCGATCATGGATTGGAATCCACGGTTCGCCTTCACCCATGTCCTCCACTACGCGTTGGAGGAGCTGGATCGTGCTCCGCGTTACGAGGAGTTCCGTGACTTCTGCAGATCCGATCCGATCGCTCGGCAGATGCTGTGGGATCCCGCTCAGGAGATGATCGCCGAGACGAGTCGGACCACCGGTACCGAGGCGGCGAAGAACGCCATGAGGTGGCGGATCGGGAACGCCTACTACTCGTTCCTACGCGAACTTGTTGTGTTCGTCCGACTGAGGGACCGTGGGCTGCCTATCCAGACACACCCCCTGGCCGATGCGCTGTTCCGTGTCGACGTCTGGGCTGAGAGCACGGCCGTGAGCCTCTACATCAAGAACAGCTTCTACCGAGACGGCACGGCAGGCCGCAAGAAGCAGACGGCCCAGCTCCTCGGCCCTGCATTCGACTACATCTCCATCGATATGCCGACTCAGCACACCTTCGGGAAGGTGCACGTGCCTTCCGAGCGGACGATCGACGACGCCGCCACACGAATCGCTCGGACGCTCCGTCGATAGAGACGGTTCAGGACCGGCCCTGCTGTGGCAGTTCCGGTGCGGCAGCAGGCGGATCGTCCGGGCGGGCCAGTCTCCACCGCCCGTCCTCCACCGTCACGTACGGTTCCGCATCACCGACGGTCCACGGAGCCAGGCGCGCACTGACGAACCTTCCCAGTGACGGTCGGGGCAGGCCGAGAGCCGCCGCCATCTCCGGGTGGGGTGCATAGTGACCGAAGATGACGATGCCTTCCGGCCTGAGCTTCTTCCGGGCGTCCCGGACCCGTTTGCTGCTGTCGATCTGCTGTGCCGCGGTCTCCACCGTCGCATGGTTGATCAGGATCCGCTGCAGCCGACGGAACAGCAGGTCGGTGGCTTTCTGCCCGGTCCTGCAGGTCGCTATCTCGGCTGCCACCTCCGGGTGTCGGACGAGGGTGTTCTCGATCATCGGCATCTCGCGGTAGACCCAGAGGATCCGATCCCGTCCCTCCATGCTGAGGGTCCTCTTGCGGTCACGCTGCTTGCCCATCGGCTTCAGGACGTCGTCGGTGATCCGCAACAGCCCGAGCGCCCAACGAGCGGTGTCCTCGTTCGCCCACAACAGCAGTGCGATCTTCGGCCCGTCGCTGTACATCTCCAGGGGGATCTCCCAGCTGTACAGATCCCGCGACCATTTGCAGTCGACGTCGTGACCGGCGATCTGGAAGTCCAGGTCCACCCCGTCCTCGAAGTCGAACTCGCGCTGCAACCAGATCTCGACCAGCGTTCCGATGTGCGTCTTCTCGGTCTTCGACAACTGCGTGTAGTCCCAGCGGCCGGTCTTGCGACCGTCGTAGACCTGATCGAGTGCGGCGCGAAGGGCCGTTGCGACACGACTCCCGTCACCGTCCCGTGCCCTCAACCATGCGGCGACCGTGTGCAGATCGGGGTCCTCGCTCGCGTCGGGAGGGCGCCGGTCGGTGGTCGGCGACCCGGGGCCGGTCGCACGCCTGGGGCGGTTCGCCGCAGTCGGCAATGCCGGCACGAGACGCCTAGAGCGCGTCTGCAGGATCCTCGGCGGCGTCGAGGCCTCGTATTCGGCCGTCTGGTGGCTCGTCGACCACCAGAGGTCCCCGAACGGCAGTGCCTCGTCGTTCTCGCTCATGCGATCGCCTTCTCCTCCCCGGCGTCGACCGCCGCTTCCACGACGACGATCCGTTCCCGCACCACTCGCGCGATCGCGGCGGCGAGGCCGGCCGGCACCGCGTTTCCGATCTGACGGGCGATCTCGATCTTCGAACCACACCAGACGAACGATTCGGGGAAGTCCTGCAGACGGGCCGCCTCACGGTGGGTGACGACCCTGTTGACACGGTTCCCGACGTCGTCCGGATCCCATTGAGGGTGCAGGTACTGCCCCTTCTCCGGCTTGTAGAACTCCGTCCGGATCGTCAGCGACGGCGCATCCCAGCGCATACGCCCCATCACGTCGGTGGTTCCACTCTTCTTCTCACGCCAGCAGCGGGGCAACAAGTGCTCGGGGACGTCGAACCGGCCGCCTCCCGGCGGGACGTGGTCGTAGCGTTCCAGCGACAACGGCCGCGGATTCCGCCCGAAGTGCAGCTCTTCAGAGGTGAACGGGCCCTGGACGCTCTGGCCGAAGACCTCCACGGTCCGCTTCGGCAGCTCCGTCGTCTCAGGGGTCTCAGGGAACCCCGCTATCCGGGAGCGGACGTCCTCCCACAGGCTCAGGCCGTCCTCTCCGGTACGAGAATGGGTCGGAGCCGGCGGATCTATCGGTCCGATACGCGACCCGATGAGGATGGTCCGCGGACGACGTTGCGCGACGCCGTAGTCCGCCGCCAACAGGACACCCCACCGCAGGTCGTACTCACGGATCATCCCGTGATCCGCTTCGTCCAGCAGCATCTCGAACTCTGCGGACTTCGAGAACCGCTGCACGTTCTCCAGGACGAAGACCTTCGGCCGGGCGTGCTGCACCACCCGCAGGAACTGTTTCCACAGCGCGTTCCGAGGATCGTCGACGTCTTTGCTGCCCAGATTGGAGAACCCCTGACACGGGGGTCCACCGATCACGACATCGGCCTCGGGGATGTCCCCGACCGGCAGGTCGGCGATGTCGCCGAAGAAGGTGTGCTCCTCACCGAAGTTCGCCGCATACGTCGCCGCTGCCGCGAAATCGTGCTCCACGGCCAAGACGCTCGTGAAACCCTCCTGCGCGAATCCGACGGTCATCCCGCCACAGCCGGCGAACAGGTCGATCACGGACATGCTCCCCTGTGACGCCGTCACTGCGCCCCTCCCCCGGTCCGTGTACTCGTTTCTGTGCAGGATACCGGGGGCTTACACATCCGGCCCCGAAGCACCCGAGCGACTTGTCGCCGCGCGGCGCTACTGTCGTGTCATGTCGACGACGTCCACCACAGCTCCCGCGCCCTCGGTCGAGGATCCCCGTATCGTCGACCTGTTCGCCGGGCCCGGAGGCCTGGACGTGGCAGCGCACTGGCTGGGTCTGCCGGTCGTCGGGGTCGAGTTCGACAAGGCCGCGGTGGAGACTCGGTGGGCCGCCGGCCTGGAGACGGTCTTCGGCGACGTCCGGGATTACGGTCCTGCGGACTTCCCGGGGGCGAACGTGTTGACCGGCGGCCCGCCGTGCCAGACCTTCACGGTCGCAGGGACCGGGCACGGGCGGCGTGCGCTGGACACGGTCCTCAAGCTCGTGGAGATGCTGGCCGCCGACGACTTCACCGGTGTGGAAGACGAGGTCGCCACCATGGACGACGAACGCACCGGGCTGGTCCTTCAGCCGCTGATCTGGGCCCTGATGCTGGAACGCACCGGCGCGCCCTACGAGGCGATCGTGCTCGAGCAGGTACCCGCCGTCCTACCCGTATGGGAGGCGATGGGGCAGGTCCTGCGCACTCGCGGCTACGGGGTGGACGTCGGGATCGTCAAGACCGAGCAATACGGGGTCCCGCAGACCCGACGCCGCGCGATCCTGATCGCACGGCACGGCGTCCCGGACACACATGTTCGACTCCCGGGGCCGACTCACCAGGCGTTTCGGCGCGGTGTCACCACTGCGTCGCCCGATTCCCTCCCGAACGCCGAAGGACTTCCGCGTTGGATCTCCATGGCCGAGGCCCTCGGCGACGATCGGGAGTTCGTGGTGCGATCGAACTACGGCCAGGGCGGGGATCCGAAGAGGCGCGGCATCCGCCGCCACGACGAGCCCGCATTCACGGTGACGGGGAAGGTGTCGCGTAACCGCCTCGTGCTGCCCGACGGCACGTACACGCGTCTGACCTCCGACCAGGCCGGTCGTCTGCAGACGTTCCCCGCAGCCTTCCCGTGGTCCGGCACCGACCAGGCCCAGCAAATCGGCAACGCCATCCCGCCCCGGTTGGGAACGCACATCCTCGCGGCCGCACTGGGTCTACGACGGCGGCGCCTGACGGATCGGTTCTTCGCGGACCGGCTGTCCTCTTGGGAGGAGCCTTCCGCTCGGCAGAAGGAACGGTCGGCATCCATCGGCGCAGTCTCCGTCTCGACATGACCGCGGACCGGCCACCCCGTGCACGGCCGGCCGCTTCATGGGCGTCGTCCCCCGGTGTCCGCAGGTCGATGAAGTCCAATCGCGGCCGCGACACCGGCCCGGAACTGCGGTTACGCCGCGAATTGCACCGCCGCGGCCACCGCTACTTCGTCGACCGTGCACCGCTGCGGGGTCTCCGGCGGCGTGCCGATCTGCTCTTCCCCCGCAAGAGGGTCGCCGTGTTCGTCGACGGCTGCTTCTGGCACGGTTGCCCCGAGCATCACACGGTGAGCAAGACCAATCCGGAGTTCTGGGCGGAGAAGGTCGAGGCCAACCGTGCGCGTGACCGCGAAACCGACCAGTTGTTGGCCGAGGCCGGATGGACGGTCCTGCGGATCTGGGAGCACGAAGAGGTCGCAGACGCGGTGGTGCGTGTGGAAGCCGCGCTCGCCGGCGCTTCCCACGTAAACCCCGCTCACGGTTAAGTGGCGGCGTCAGCCTTCCCCGACCGCACGTACCAGCTCCCGGACCGAAGTGTCGATCAGGCGGTCGATCCAGACGGCCGTCTCCTGCTCGGACAACGCCGCGTCCTCGATGTAATACATCTCGCGCTGCAGACGGCGTGTGACGTCTCGAAGCAGGTCTCTACGCGTGGTCTCCTCTTCTCCCGCACGTGCGATCAATCGACGCGCCAGGACCGCGATCAATCGCGGATTCGCACCGATGGTGTTCGCACGCTCGGTGATCTGGTTGAGATCGGCTTCGCCGAGTCGCTCGACCAGGTCGGGGTCGTCAGCGAGCTGAACCGATCTCCACCACTGTCTGCCGTACGTGTGTCGGGTCAGGTCCGACCCCAGCCAGCGTTCCTTGTTCCACGTCGTACTGTTGCGCGCCCATTTCCACCGCCAGTGTGTGACGTCCGGCAGCAGTGCGATGGCGCACCACGACCAGACCTCTCGGGAACCGGCCTCCGCCCAGTTCATCGGCATGAGCTCCGGAAGCGTGCGGAAGACCGCGATGTCGAAGCGGTTCCGTCCCTCTCTCCCCGGATCATGGTCCTGGTCGTAGCCGTGCCTCACGTTGAATCCATACTCCGACGCGATCTCCAGGATCCCGTTCCGGAGCGCCTCGACCTCCTGCCGGCCGGCTCTCCTTCCGATTCCCGTGAACGAGAACTTGTCCGGCTTCAGTTCGAGGACAGGGCCGCTCTCCTCCCCCAGTTCTTCCAATCTGCGTATCGCGTCGGATTCGTCCATACGCGGCCAGATCAACGGCGTCGTATTCATCGGAACATCCTTCCCGCAGCCATCTTGCGCGCCATCGCCTGGAACACCGTCCGTCGCCGTGACGACTCAGCGATCTCGTTCAGATCGCCGAGATCCACGTCACCGGTCTGGTCGACCAACCGCGCCAGTACGTCACCGACGGTCCCCTCGGGGAAACCGCCGTCCAGCGCGCCATCGGACTTCATCGCGTAGGCCAGCTCGAGGACCGTCTGCATCACGCCCGAACTCAGCTCGTCGAGCAGCGCCTGCTGGCGCTGGTCCGGCTTGTCGGCCTCGATCGCCGTGACCAGTTCGGTGTCCTGGTCGTTGATCAGTACCTGGAACATGGCACTGAAGTCGGCGTCCATGTCCGTGGAGGTCTCGACGTGCCAAGAGGCGTGCGAGTCGTAAGGACGCGTCGCGAAATCGATGACGGCCATAGGGAACATCGACCCGTCACCCTCGACCATGATCCGTGTCGAGTACGCCGCCAGTATCGATCCGCACAGCCTCGGTGTCCCCGGCGGCGCATCGGGTAGATCGGCGCCCAGGACCAAACGGGTCGAGACCGTGACGGTGCCACCGATCTCCCCACCGCGGAGCACCGCTTCGATGTCGTTGTGTCGGCCGTCCACCCGGCGTCGGAAAACGCACCGACGCATCTTCGTCGTGTTGCCGAAAGAAGTGACGACGAGTTCGAGCGGAGCATCCTGCGGAAGACCGCAGTCCTGCCGGATCGCGTCCACATCGATCGAGAGCGCACGGGTCAGACGCAGATCCTCACCGCCCCAGTCCTCGAGGACCGGCATCAGCTCCAGCGACTCCCCGCGCCAGGAGATCCTCCAGTCGGTCGCCTCGATCCGGTCCTCACCCGGCAGCAGATACGGAGGGTGGAGCCTCTCACGCATCGTCGTCCTCCTGCACGATCCCGATCGTCACGGCCACGTCCGGCAACACCTGCGCACGGACCTTCCACATCCCCGGTGCGAGCGCAGGCCGCGCCAGGACCGGCCCCTGGACCACGACGTCGGGACGATCGGCGTCCCACCAGCCCAGAACCTGAGTACCGTCGGCGCCGAGGGGTACCTCGCCCGTGCTCTCTTTGCGCCCACCCGCGATGACCACGGCGGCAGTGGCCACGATCCGCGTGTCCTCCCCGACCGACTCCGGGACCTCGACCATCGATTCGACGAACGGCATACCGTCCTCCATCACGACATAGGAGGACCGGACCACTCGAACCTTGTCTTTCCGGCCACCCCCGCCCCCGCCGGGGCCGGTGTCACGGCGCTGTCCGCCACCGGGCGCCGGTTTGGTCCCCGGCGCCCCTTGGACCAACGCCCCCAGCGAACCTGCGAGACGCCCCAGACCTTTGACGGTCTTGGTGCGACCACCGGAATGCGACTCCACCTGGCGGCGACACACATCGGCGATGAACGCCCGTGACCGTTGGACGATCCCCCTCGCGGACCCGGTCAAGGATGCGATCTCCCACGCATCGTGTGTCGGCGGTTCGGCCGCCGCGAAGAAGTCGTCCACGCTCGCCGAGGTCACGAAGCTTCCGGTGTACCCGATGGCCGGATCGGGCATCGGGTCTCCTTCGAAGTAGTCGACGACCAGCTCCGCCTGTCGCATCCGAGCGACATGCCGATACGGCGGTTCGATCGGCGAGACGGCTGCGACGCTCTCCCACACCGGGTCCGAAGAGGTCTGGGCGGAGAAGCTGAGCTGTAACGACAATCGGCCCAGCCGGCCGAACTCCCGCGCGTGGGTCTTCATGACGAAATCCTCGTCGCCTCCCCCGCGCACCGTGGTCAGCGATTCGGCGAAGTCCCGCAGCACCGGCATGTCGGTGATGTCCGGAAACTCGAGTTCCTCTCCGTCGACATCGATGCGGAATCGCATCCACTGCCGGCCCTCGGTCCGCACCATCTTCGGCCAGAGGTACCAGTAGATGTATCCACGCAACTTCTCGCCCAGCAGGCGTGCGTCCGACTCGAGCTCGTCGAGCTCCAGCGACGGCAACACGATGGTCACATCTGTGCCGGTGCGGCCGTCCTCGAATCCGGGCAGCCCCAGTTGCTGTGCGAGACGGTCCGCCTCGTCGCCGAGCACCGGGTCGGGGATGTCGTCGTGCACCGCACCCCACCAGTGACGTCCGGTGAGCCGGCGGCCCTCCGTGTCGACGTCCACCGGGCCGAGAGCCGCACCCATCATCCGGCGCGAGCGCGCATCGCCCTCGTCGTTCAGCGTGTCCACGACGATCACACCGGCGCGACTGATCCGATAGAAGATGCCTTTGCCGAACCCGTAGGTGCCACCTCCGAGACTCTTGTCTCGAGGCTCACCGACGTTGCGGATGAACTGCACGAAGTCGGCGACCTCACCCGGCCTCGACCGTTCGTCCGCTCGGATCGGTCCTCCCAACCCGCTGGTGCCCCGGTCGGAGACCGTGAGCACCCAGGAGTCCGAGTGCAGCCGATCGAGCAGGCCAAGTCCCTCGGATGAGGTCGCTCCAGGACCGAACCGATCTCGCCAGGCCTTCGCACCATGCCCGAGGCGGCGGAGGACTATCGAGAAATCGATGACCTCGCTGTCGTCTCGCCGTGCGTCCCAGCTGTTCTGCGCGGCTTCACGGACCAGGACGGCGTACTCGTCCAGGCCGGGACGGCCGAGCTGGCGTTTGATGCCCTCCGCGGTCTGTCCGCCCTCAGGGGGGAAGGGTTGCGACCACCATCTCGGGGCGTCCGTCATCGGTCCTCCACGAGTTCTGCCACGGTCCCGGCCGTCATATGCGGACGAATCCGGGCGATATCCAGTTCGTATTCCACTTTGGAGATCACTTCCAGAGCCTCCGGCCGGATGTCGGCAGTCCTCAGCCGGGGGAAGTTCTCGTCGGCGATCCCTACCCGGGTCTCGGCGACATCGAACCGGAGCGGGTCCGGGTCGGTGTCCGTCACCCCGACCATCACAGCGCGGTCGCGCAATGCCGCCTGATCGCCCACGATGTCGAGCACCTGGGAGAACAGCTCTGACAGCGTCGTGCCCGAAGGGTTCTCGACCACCTTCCGGATGACCAGCCGCACCGGATCGCCTGCCGGCGGGTCGAGTTGCTCCAGCCCATGGATCGTCACGGACGTCGAGTCCTCCCCCGTGGTCTTGACCTCGAGGGAGAGCTCAGGCATTCGGAAGTCCTGAGGTGCGCCCAACGGCCCGGTCCACCACCCGACATCGAATCCGGGAACCGCCTCAGCCAGGTCTCGCAATACAGACAGTTCCCCGAACAGGGCGAGCCGCTGCTGGTAGGTCAGGCCGGGGCTGTCCACCAGAGTGGTGAACAGCCGTCGCCAGGACGCGACGGTCGCCGCTGCGCCGGCGGCCGCGTCACGCGACTCCTGCACCGCTTCGATCACGTCGGCGATCACTTTGTCGAACTGGCCGTTGAGCGTCTTGACCTGGCAATGGATATCCAGATAGCGCCCCTGGACGGGATCGCTGTCGCCGTCACCGTCGAAGGCGAACTCACGGGTCGCCACGGCCAACGGGCTGCGGGTGTTCGAGGGGAGCTCGACACCTCCCTGAGGCACGAGCAGATGACGTTGCCCCAGTTCGTCCACGGCCAGGACCAGATGTCGTGCATCCGCCAGGACGGGCAGACGCTTGGAGCGCCAGCTGCCCTTCCCGACGGGGCCGGCGGATTCGATCCGACTCCACTCGGTAAGAATGTCCATCGAGAGATCGCTCATTCCGTGCTCCCGAAGACCTCGGCGTCGGTGTCGATCTCCTCTGGATGTTCGGCCAGATCCACAGCGAAGTGTGTCGACTGGACGGTGTCGGCATCGGCGGCCGAACCGGACGTACGGGGGAACACCAGGCCCACTCCGACGACGGGAGCCGCGGCGTCCATGTCCACGCGAGCCTGGCGGCTGCGTTCGCTCGCAGGCGCGCTCTCCGGGTCGATGGGGTAGAGAACCAGCAGACCCTTGCCTCGAACCTGTTCCGAATCCATCCTCAGTGCCTTCAGCTCGGACTCCTTCATGGCCCGTAGCTCGGCCCGGGTGTGACCGTCCAGGTCCAGGACCAGGTCCTCCTTGCTCATGAGGGTCTTGATGTCCGCCACCTCGTCGCTGTCATTGAGCGGCGCACGCACCACCTGCTTGACATCGATCCCCCCGAAGGTGGTCTCCGCCCCGGTACCGGTGACGACCGCGATGTTCCAACGGAGGAGCTGCGGATCGTCCAACGCGTTCTGTTTGCGGATGTAGTCGCAGATCATCTCGGTGTCCATGTCCGTCTGCTGGTCGACCACTCTGTAAGTGCTGAGGAACTCCAGAACGGCGTTGACCTCCACGTTGCGGATGAGTCGGGCGGAATCCATCACCGGAACGGGCGTCGTCCTGGTCTGCGCACGAGCGAGCAGATGCTCTGCCGCCGCATGGTTGGCCTCCAACCACTCACGGTCGTACCGGTGGAAGAACCGGGTCTGAAGACGGCTGCCGGCGAAGGAGATGACGGCCGGTTGAGCGGCACCCATCTTCGCGGTGACCCGCAGAGACGGATGTGCACGGATCTTCACCGCGACATCGGTCGGAGTCTCGCCACGCAACTGATACACCTCCATGTCCTGTCGCATCTCGTGCTCGACCAGTGAAAGGTGCCGGAACGCCTCGTGCAGGACCCGAGTGGTCCACAACCGAGGAAGATCCTCGTAACCGGTCCGGAATCCGAACCAGCGCCCCATCTGCAACAGCGAGTCGTACGTGTTGGTCGGACGGATGAACAGACTCGAGACCAGTCCCTCCAGGGTCAGCCCCCGGGAAAGGGTGTTCCCGCCGATGGCTATCACCGTCGCGGGTCGTTCGTCGTCGTACACCAGCCGATCGTCGCTGTTGGAGTGGTCGGCGACCACGACGAGGTCCTCGATCACCCGAGGCAGGTGCTCCGCCACGACCTCGAACGGCTCTGCCTGCCGTCCCCAGTCGGACGCCGGGACCCGCGAGGTCTCCGACTCCCACTGCCTCCGCAGGCGCCCCAGGAATTCTTCGTCGCCGGCCGATACCCGCTGTCCGATCCGTGCGACCTCGGCACTCAACGCCGAACGGTAGACGTCATGGACCCGGGTCTGGAACGACGTGTGCACGAGCATGGAGCTGTGTCCGTCGTCGCCACGCGCACGCCGCGCCGCCGTCGCGAGGATGAACCAATGGATCGCGTCGAACACCGCCGGCGTGAACTTCGGTTGAAACCCATCGACCTCCTTGTTCGACGAAGGTCGTAGGAGGAATTCGTCCTCCGCCGGGATCTCCCGGATCATGTCGTATCCATCGCTCCCGGTCTCCCCCTGACCGAGATCGTCGCGTCCGAAGAGCTCCTCCGGACCGAAGTACCCCTCTGGCCGGGGCAGCGGGTAGATGAAGTCGCGGGGGTAGAGGTCTCCGGAATCGGTCGGATCGATGAACACGTTGGCGAAGGGGGTCGCCGTGTAGCCGACATAGGTGCCCCTCGGCAGAGCCTCGAGCAGGTCACGCAGCAACGGGTTGATCGTCTCGGTCGCCACCGAGGCCTGGTCCGCCTCGTCATCGATGACCAGGACAGGAGCGTCCACAAGGGCCTTACGGACCTGGTCGTTGTCCAGCCACTTCAGCACTCGTCGCAGGACATGTGCGTTCTTCTTGACCACCAGCAGAGTGGTCTTGTCCTCACTGGTCAGATAACTGATCGCATCACCCGAGCCCCCGAGCTGGAAGTCGTCGTCCAGGCCGGTCAACCGGTGCCAACGTCCGTCGTCTCCCACCAGATCCCGGTTCAGTCTCTCCTGGGTCTGACTGCGTAACGCGTTGTGGATGCCCGCAAGCACGATGACCATCCGATACCGCCGGTCTGCGAGTTTCGCAGCGACCCCTGTGAAGTTGGTCGTCTTACCGCTCTGGATGTAACCGACCACAAGCCCCCGCGCTGAACGAGCCTCTTCACTCGGGTTCGGCGTGAGGGCGACGATGGAGGTCGTGCTCCTGTCGAGTTCCTCGACCAGGAAGCCCTTGCCCTGCTCCCTCAGGCTGTCGGTGACGTGGTTCCAGCAACGGTCGCTGGGCAACGGCCCGGGATACCAGGTGTCCACCTCTGCAGGTCGGATCATCGGAGTCACACCGACCACCCGACCGGTTGCAGCACGAAGCCGTGCGCGCGCCTTCTCGATCACCTCCGCGGGCATGCCCATGGCCGTGAAGTAATCTGCGGCGTTGTCGGGTCCACCGTTACGCATCGCGTAATCGGCGAACACGTCGTAGAACCTGTCCGGATCGATGTTCATCGGTTTCGACCGCCTACCCCTCCGACCAAGGACGCGGGAAGCCGGAGTCTCCGGGACCTCCGATCAGAGGTGATCCGCTGCGGGATCCTCGGTCACATGTGTACTCCAGCACATGCGTCCGACATTCACACCGGGGACACCCCCGTTGACCCCGGAGGACCGACTGACGATCACCCCATCGGGTTGTCGAGCCCCTCGTCGTCGCCGTCGACCTCGTCGAGTTCGTTGGTGTCCGGGTAGCGCGGTTCCTCCAGCGGGGCGAAGGGCGGATGGTCGTCGCCCCACTGCTCGACGCGCCAACTGCCGCTCTCGCCGGGGGCCAGGACCACCGATTCGGTGTTCTGCAGGTGGCGGCGGCCGGCGAACAGCGGATCGAGCCCGCCCATGTAGGCCGCGGCCAAACGGATCACGGCCCCGTGGCTGACCACGACCACGTCGCCGGTGCCGTCGGCGCCTAAGTGGCCGATGCGCAGCTCTTCGATCTGCGGCAGGTAGCGGTCCAGCGCGTCCTGTCCGGACTCTCCGCCCGGCACGCGCGCGGAGAGGTCACCGAGGTGCCACTTGCGGTAGACCTCCATGAACGCGATGTGCGCGTCCCGGTCCGAGCGGCCCTCCAGGTCTCCGGCCTGGATCTCATAGAGTCCGTCGACCACCTCGAGTTCGCGCGCGGTCGATTCGCTCACCGGCTTCGCGGTCTGCTGGGCGCGCAGCGCGGTCGACGACACCAGGGCCGCGAGCGGGCGGTCCGCCAGGTTCAGCCCCAA
Source organism: Actinomycetes bacterium (assembly GCA_021793835.1). Classification (GTDB taxonomy): domain Bacteria; phylum Actinomycetota; class Actinomycetes; order Mycobacteriales; family Mycobacteriaceae; genus Tomitella. The sequence continues at coordinate 25,628 of JAJYRZ010000014.1, forward strand.
CTTGGCGGCCTGACGCTGTCCCTCCTCGGACAGGGGCGCGCCGGGCGGCAGGGTGTCGAGTTCACGGGCGATGTTCGCGATCGTCTCGCCGTGTCGGACGAGGATCAGCCGGCCGGTGGTCATAGCGGGTCCCCTTTCCGCATCGCCGCGAGCCACTGCTCGGCTTCGGTGCGGGCCGGCGGTGCGGCCCCTTCGGCGTGCGCTACCGGCCACGATCCCAGAAAACGCACCTCCCGGCAGGTCCGATGCAGCTCGGTGAGAGTCTCGGCCACCGACGGGTCGTCGATGTGGCCGGCGCAGTCGAGCTGGAAATAGTATTCGCCCAGCGCAGAGCGGGTGGGGCGTGAGGCGATGCGGGTCAGGTCGATTCCGCGCATCGAGAACTGGCCGAGCGCCTCGCCGAGCGAGCCGGGCCGGTTGGCCAGCCACAGCACGACACCGGTGCGATCGGATCCGGTGCGCGCGGGCACCGGGGCGGGCGGGCCGACGAGCACGAAGCGGGTGCGGGCGCCCTCGACGTCGATGACGTTGTCGGCGATAAAGTCCAGGGAAAGGCGCCGGCCCGCGATCGCGGTCGCCACCGCCGCATCCGCTTCACCGGCGGCCACGCGTGCGGCGGCGTCGGCATTGGAGCCGGCCGGGGTCACCTGAGCGTCCGGCAGGTTCTCACCGAGCCAGGTGCGCACCTGCGCGGCGGCCACCGGATAGGCGGCCACGGTGCGCACATCGGCCGCGGCGAGCCCGGGGCGGGCGACGATCGCGAACGCGATGTCCAGTTCGGTCTCGCCGAAGATCTGCAGCCGCGGCCCGGTTGCCAGGGGGTCCAGGGTGGGCAGCACGGGCCCGTCGATGGAGCTTTCGATCGGCACGCAGGCCCAGTCGGCCTCACCCGCCAGGACCGCGGCCAGCGTCGCGGCCGGGGAGTCCGCAGGCACGGTCTCCACCTCCAGGTCTGCGGCCCGGCCGCCACGCCCGGCGACGGCTCCGGCGACCACGCCGCGATCGATCATCTGCTCCAGGGCCGCCTCGGTGAAGGTCCCCGACGGGCCGAAATACGCGATCCGCTGCACGGATTCACCCTACGTGGCGCCGGATCCCGCGGCGGGCCGGGCGGCGGCGGACAGAAGCAGTTCGGCGACCAGTTCCAGATCATCGACCGTCACGTCGACGTTCCCCGTGTTTCGGATCCATCGAAGGCTGCGCTCCTGCGCACTGATGAACCACAGATCGACGTGGGCGGCCACGTCGTAGGCGACATGGTCGGCCACTGCCCGGATCTGAGACAGGGCGATCCGACCGGCAACCGGGTCGAGCGTGAGACGCACGATGTCGAGCAGGTCCGTGCCCTGCTTCAGTGCCTCACGGTTCATCACCGACTGGAGTTTCATCGCCACCAGAGGCCCCGGCTCCGCCACGGGGGTCACGACCTCGATCCTCTGGCCGGAAGTGCGCTCCACCTCGATGGTCATCTCACCTGCCGTGTCACTGGCCCAGGCATGAGCCGTGGCGTGGAGTCGATCCCCGGGATCATCGCTGGGCTGGTCCAATTCGACCTGTCGGACCTCCAAGACGTCGACGGTGACCGGCCCGAAGGTCGTCGGCAGCATCACCGCCGCCGGCTCGACCGCCACCGCTCCGGTAGCGGCGCGCAAGACCTGTAGTTGCGGGACTCCGACCAGGCGATCGACCAGGTCCAGATCCACCGTTGCGCGGTACGACTTCGACAGCCGGGCCAAGACGGCGAGGCCGCCGATGACCACTGGCGGCTGGTTCAGGAGACGACGGACTTCGTGCACCCCTTGGACGACAGCGGCCATCGAGATCG
>JAJYRZ010000015.1 GCA_021793835.1 Actinomycetes bacterium
GCCGCAGGTGCTGCTGCTCGACGAACCGACCAACCACCTCGATGCGGCCGCCTCGCTGGAACTGCTGTCCCTGGTCGCCGGCCGCGGACTGACCGTGGTCGCCGCCATGCACGACCTGCAGTTGGCAGCGATGTTCTGCGACCACCTGGTGGTGCTGCACCGCGGCCGGGTCTACGCCGAGGGCCCGCCCGACGAGGTGTTGACCACCGATCTGCTCGCCGAGGTCTACGGGCTCGACGCCGAACTCGTCGCCCACCCGCGCACCGGTCGGCCCATGGTGGTGCTGTGCGGGACGGTCGAGCCGAGCGCCGACGCCGCAGATCGGTGACCGGACCGGGTGGTGCTCACGGCCCCGGCCGGCCGGGCGCGCGCCGGAGCCGCCGCCCCTGGCGCGCGTGCCGGGCCGGTCAGGCCACCCGGCACGCGGCGTCGTCGGCCGCCGGCGGGGCGGGATCGGTCGGCGGGGTCTGCGGGTCGACCTGGCCGAGCTCGGTAGCGGCGGGAACCGCCGGCTCGCTCATCGCCAGGTGGAAGTGCGGGCGCTTGTGGCCCAGGAAGGACCCCACCCACGACACGACCGCGATCATCCGGTTGCGGAAGCCCACCATGTAGGCCAGGTGCACCACCAGCCACGACATCCAGCCGATCAGTCCGGTCAGTTCGATCCGGCCGATCCGGGCGATCGCCCGGCCTCGGTTGATGATCGCCATCGAGCCCTTGTCCCGGTAGCGGAACGCGGTGCCCTGGGGCTGACGCCGCAGGATCGTGCGCGCCACGTGCCGCCCGCCCTGCATGGCCGCCGGGGACTGGCCGGGCACACCGTCGATCGCGATCATGTCGCCGATCGCGAACACGTCCGCACGCGCGCCCACGGTCAGGTCCGGGTTGACCTTCAGCCGGCCCGCCCGGTCGGTCGGGCAACCGGTGCGTGCGGCGAGGACCTCGGCGAAGTCGTTGGCCTGCACCCCGGCCGACCAGATCACCGTCTGTGCGCGCAGTTGCTCGGCCGCACCGGTGCAGGCATCGGTCACCGTGGCGACCCCGTCGCCGATCTCGGTGACGAAGGAGCCCAGATCGACCTGCACCCCGCCGCGTTCGAGCGAGCGGCGCGTGTAGTCGCTCAGTCGCCCGCCGAAGGCCGGCAGCGCCTCATCGGCGCCCTCGATCAGCCGCACGGTCACATCGGCCGCGCTCAATCCCGCCACCGACTGGGCGAAGTAGCGCTGGGCCAGTTCCATGATCTGCCCGGCGAGCTCGACTCCGGTCGGGCCCGCGCCGATGACCAGGAAGGTCAGTAGTTCCTTCCGGCGCTGCGGATCGTCGGTGGTGTGGGCGTATTCGAAGCAGCCCAGGATCTGTCGGCGCAGCGCCTCGGCGTCTTCGACGGTCTTGAGCGCGAAGGTGTGCTCGGCGAACTCGTCCCGGCCGAAGTAGGCCTGGCGGGCACCGGTGGCCACGATGAGCCGGTCGTAGCCGATCCGGCGCGTCCGGCCCGAAGCCTGATAGGTCAGCACCCCGGCCTCAGGGTCGACGTCCACCGCCCGGCCCAGGCGCACGTCCGCGCCCGGGTGTCCGGCCAGGATGGCGCGCACCGGCGGGGCGATCTCGGCGGCCGAGAGCACACCGGTGGCGACCTGGTAGAGCAGCGGCTGGAACAGGTGCTCGGTGGTCTCGGAGATCAGCACGAAGTCCGTGCCCGCCTTGGCGAGCTTTTTGGCCGCCGCCAGGGCGCCGAAACCGGAACCGATGATGACCACCTCGGTGCGGTCGAAGTCGTATGCGCTCACCGTGGCCTCCGTTCATAACGCTCGTACTGCTATGTCCACCAGTGTGGCCTCGGTCGGGGGCGGCGGCCACTCACCTGGGATAACGCGCACAGTCCTATCTGATTCGCTCATGAGTGTCCGGGGTGTCCGGGCTACGATGAAGACCATGGACTTCCGGCAGCTGCGCTACTTCCTGGCCGTGGGCGAGCTCGAGAGCTTCTCGCGCGCCGCCCAGCGCTGCTACATCTCCCAGTCGGCGATCAGCCACCAGATCGCCAAGCTCGAACGCGAACTGGGCACGCGGCTGTTCGACCGCACCACCCGCACCGTCGCACTGACCGCCGCCGGGGAGCGGCTGATGCCGCTGGCCGCCGAGGTGCTCGCGCTGGAGGCCCGCGCGCTGGCCGTCGGGCGGGAGCCGCGCAACCGGATCCGGGTGACCGCCAACATGAGCTTCGCCACGCAGTCGTTGGACGCGATCGCCGCGGTGCGCGAGCGCCACCCGCACCTGGACATCGAGTTCGTGATCAAGGACTTCTCCGACCGGATGGAGGCGGTGATCTCCGGGGACGCCGATCTGGCGCTGATCCGCGGCGAGGTCGACCGGCCCGGGGTGGAGACGGTGGACCTGGGCACCCAGGACCTGGTGATCGTGCTCTCGCGCCGCCATCCGCTCTCCGGCGCGCCCACCATCGATCTTGCCGCGCTCGCCGCGCATCCGCTGCTGCTGCCGCCGCGCCGCGACCAGGTGCTGATCCACCAGGTGGTCCAGCGGGCCTTCCAGGAGATCGGTCGACGCGGCCGACTCGGCCCGCCGATCCCCGCCGATCACTCGGCGCTGCTGGAGGTGATCAACCGCCCGCAGGCCTGGACGGTGCTCTACCCGGAGACCGCGGCCACGCTGCCGCACACCGGCATCGCGGTCGCCCACGAGGCCGCCGATCTGCTGCGGGTGCCGGTGCGCGCGGTGCTGCGCTCGGGCACCGAACGCACCGAGGGGCTGGCGGATCTGCTGCGTGCTCTGCGCGCGAGCACCCCGGACGCCGGCGACCCGCCCGCACCGGACTCATCGGACGCGCCCTGAGCGGCGCCGGGCAGGCGGCGCTCTAGGCGCGCCACCAGGTGTCGGCCGGGCCGGGGGGCAGGTGGCGCTTGTGCGCGGAGGATCGATACAGCTGCTCGATGCGCGCGGCCGACTCCGTCGGCACCGTCCGGCCCTCGAGGTAGTCGTCGACGTCGTGGTAGCTCACTCCGAGCGCGGCTTCATCGGGCAGCCCGGGCCGGTCGTCCTCCAGATCGGCGGTGGGCACCTTGCGCCACAACCGCTCATCGGCGCCCATGGCCACCAGCAGCTCGGCGCCCTGACGCTTGTTCAGCCCCTTGAGCGGCATCACATCGGCGGCGGCATCGCCGAACTTGGTGGAGAACCCGGTGACCGTCTCGGCGGCGTGATCGGAGCCGGCGGTCAGCAGTCCGAGCCGGCCGGCGATCGCGTACTGGACGACCATGCGCTGGCGGGCCTTGATGTTGCCGCGCACGAAGTCGATCGACGGGCCCCGCGCCGGGACCGGCAGGTCGGCGACGGCGGCGCCGACCGCGGTGTCGATCGCGGCGGTGGCGGCGGCGATGTCCACGGTCACCGTGCGGTCGGGGGCGATGAATTCCAGCGCCAGCTGCGCGTCGGCCTCGTCGGCCTGGACCGCGTGCGGCAGGCGGGCGGCGACGAACAGCGCATCGGGACGCTCGCCGGATGCGCGCAGCCGTTCGACCGCCAACTGACACAGCCGGCCCGCCAGGGTGGAGTCCTGTCCGCCGCTGATGCCCAGCACCAGGCCCGCCGCGCCGGTGCGGCGCAGATAGTCGGCCAGGAAATCGGTGCGGTCCGTGATCTCGGCGGCCGGGTCGATCCGGGGCCGCACACCGAGTTCGGCGACGATCCGCTGCTGCATCGAGGTCATGGCCCCACTGTAATGTCCGGATGCGACCGGGCCGGGCGGGCGCGGTGGGGAACAGGAGCACACATGGATCGTTCCGAGGTGATCGTGGTCTCGGCCACCGAGGCGGAGGCCGCGCACGTGCCGGCCGGGCTGCGCACGGTGATCTGCGGGATCGGCAAGGTCGATGCGGCCGCGGCGGTGACCGAGGCGGTGCTGACCCATCGCGGCTCCGCCCGGCCCACGGTGATCAACATCGGCACCGCCGGGGCGCTGCGCGCGGGGGTGTCGGGGCTCTACCGGCCCTCGGCGGTGCGCAACCACGACATCAGCGCCGCCGAGCTGCGGGCGCTGAAGTATCCGCTGATCGACCGGATCGATCTGCCCGGCGGCGACGGTAGTCGGCTGGCCACCGGGGACATGTTCGTCACCGACCCGGCGGTGCGCGACCGGCTCGCCGAGACCGCGCACCTGGTGGACATGGAGGGATTCGCGGTCGCACGCGCCTGCCTGCGCCTGAACGCGCAGTGCCTGCTGGTCAAACACATCAGCGACGACGCCGACGACCGCGCCATGGAGTGGCTCGAGCGGGTCGACGCCAGCGCCCGGGTGCTCGGCGACTGGCTCGGCGCGCACCTGGGATGAATTCCGGCCGGGACTGCTGCGGGGCCGGGCGCAGCGGTGCGCGGCTCGGCCCCAGTTGTGCGGGCAGGTTGGTGGCGTTGGCGGCGTACGGCATCAACAGGCGCATCTGCAACAGTCTCGATGACCTGACGAGAGGTCCGGTGCAGTATCGTGTGAGCCATTGCGAGTCCAGCCGGGCGGCGATTTCGCCTACCCGGATGCCTGTATCCGATGGAGCGTCCTTCTCTCATGCCCACTTACCGTGGCGGCCGACACGAGCACGGCCAGAACTTCCTCACTGACCACGACACAATCAATCAGATCTTTGAACTGGTCGAAGATTCGACCGGTCCGATCGTCGAAGTCGGCCCCGGACAAGGTCGGCTTACTAGAGAGTTGTGGAAGCTTCGTCGACCTCTGACTGCTGTCGAGATCGATAGCCGACTGGCGGACCGTCTAGCGTCGAACAGTCAGGTCCGCGACAGGAATCATGTCAGCGTTGTCAACGCGGACTTCCTCGACTGGCCGCTGCCGGTCACTCCACATGTGGTTGTCGGTAACGTGCCGTTCCATTTGACTACGGCCATCCTCCGCAAGCTGTTGCACAGCGGGGCATGGACGCATGCGATCCTGCTCGTGCAATGGGAAGTGGCTCGGCGGCGTGCTGGTGTAGGCGGTAGCAGCATGATGACCGCGCAATGGTGGCCCTGGGTGGACTTCCGCTTAGAAGGTCGGGTGCCTCGGTCTGCCTTCAAGCCAGTCCCGAACGTGGACGGTGGCATTCTGGTGATCACTCGTCGCCCGCACCCGTTGGTCGCCGTGAACGAAAGAGAGTCTTACCGGCAGTTCGTCCATGACGTCTTCACCGGTAAAGGCAGAGGCATCGGGGAGATCCTGGCCAACGTATCCAGAGCAATCGGCCGGCAGTGCGCTCACAAATTGTTGAGAAGCGAGGGGATTCTTCCCTCGTCCTTGCCGAAAGATCTCACAGCGGAGCAATGGGCGCGTCTCTTTGCCAATACGTCGCCCACGAATCCTGTCGTGACCGGCAAGAGGACGCAGGTCCGACGACGGGGGCGAGGTCGGTGAACCACGTCAACGCGCCGCTCAGCGTCGAGGGCCGTAGAAGATCGAGATGCGTTCATGTCCCGTGCCCGGGTCTGGTCCGCTGCCAAGGCATCACCCGCAGCCGCCGCACCGTCACCGACAACGGCGGGTGCTGTCGCTCCGGCAATCCCGCCAGGATCGTTGGCGATCGGTCCCGGCATCAGAAGGCCAAGCCCTGCACGCCCCGCCGCAGCGGGTAGGCGGAGAGCGGCCAGTCGATCCTGGCTGAAGGACTGTTCTACGCCCGGGGAATCCCTCAGTGAGGACGTGCGTTCGGCAGCAATCGCGGTGTGAAATGTCCACTACAACTACCACCGGCCAGACTCGGGGCGCACGAGGCCAGCACCGGCGTCCCGATTGTGGGCAAGAGTCGCCGACGTGAAGCCCTCATACGCCTAGTCGAGGCGCTCGAGCAGCCAGGAGAGCAGATCGTCGAAGACCTGCTCCTTGCCGACCTCGTTGAAGATCTCGTGGAACATCCCCGGATAGACGATGCGGCGCTTGTCCTCGGCCGCAGCGGCGACGAACAGTTCGGCCGAGCCGCGCGGCGGGACGACGGAGTCGAGTCCGCCGTGCTGGATCGACAGCGGCCGGCGCAGCCGCGGCGCACCGCGCTGGACCCGCTGCACCCCGGCAGCCAGTTCGTAGGCGGTGCGCGCCGACAGCTTGCCCGCGTGCACCAGCGGATCGGCCCGATAGTCGGCGGCGACTCGAGGGTCGTGGCTGAGCTCATCGGCGTCGACCGCCGACACCGGCAGAGTGGGGGCGACGGCGGACAGCATGCGCAGCGCGGTGCGGGTCGCCGCGTTCACCCCGTCGAGCGCGGCCAGCGGGCCGGACAGGGCCAGCAGGTCGTAGCCGTCCGGATTGGCCTGCGCCCACAGCGTGGAGGTCAGCCCGCCCATCGAGTGGCCGAGCACGATCAGCGGCACGCCGGGCAGCGCCGTGCGGGCCCGGGCGACCGCGCGGCCGATGTCGGTGACCAGGTCGTCCAGCCGGGCGATGTGCGCGCGGCGACCGGCCGAGCGCCCGTGCCCGCGGTGATCGTGGGCGAACACCGCCAGCCCGGCCCTGGTGAGCACCTCGATCAACCCCGCGTAGCGGCCGCTGTGTTCACCCATCCCGTGCACCAGCACCACGGCTGCGCGCGGGGCGGGATCGGCCGGGATCCAGTTCTGCCAGAACAGATCCACTCCGCCGACCCCGGTGAACGTGCCCTGCGTGTGGGCGACACCCGTGACCATCTCGAGCCCCCTCTCCGTCGCCCGGGCCGACGCGCCCGGGTCGCGGTGTCGACGGTAGTGCCACAGGCGGGTCCGCGGGGCGCATCCGAGCCGGGTCCGAGCAGGTCCGCGCGGTGTACCCGCTCGACACGCCGACGCTCGACACGCCGGAACACATCGGACCTGATGGCACAACTTATGGGATCGATTGACAACCCGACCACTAGGTGTAGTGTCTGTCTCGTGCCCGGGGCGTGATGGGGAAGTCGACGTCACCGAGGTCAACACCAGGAGTCGAGCACCGGTTCGGTCGCGTATTCGCCGCGCACGACGGTCGGAGCAGAAGGGGTCGTTCACCACATGAGCATCACCGTCTACACCAAGCCCGCATGCGTGCAGTGCACCATGACCTACAAGGCGCTGGACAAGGCCGGGCTGGACTACGAGGTGGTCGACATCAGCATGGACGACGACGCCCGCGAGTACGTGATGGCACTGGGCCACCTGCAGGCCCCGATCGTCGTCGCCGGCGACGACCACTGGTCGGGTTTCCGCCCCGAGCGCATCAAGTCGCTCGCCCTGCAGGCGGCCTGATCGACCGGGCCCCTGCGCGCCGGGGCCGTGCGCGGTGGCCCCACCGATGACCATCGGGGGCCGCCGCGCTGTCATGTGCGGGAGCGACTCCCGCGAAGCGAAGAAGCAACGATCATCCAGCAACAACCGCGGGGACCGTCGGCGCACCGACCGGCTGTGCCTGCGATCGGGGAGTGACTACCTGTGGCACCGACCATCACCGACACCGCACCCGTCCGTACCGAGCCGGTCGAGGTGACCACCGGCGGGGACCGATTGGACTTCCACGCGCTCAACGCGATGCTCAACCTCTACGACGCGGACGGCCGAATCCAGTTTGACAAGGACCGGGAGGCCGCGCGCGAGTACTTCCTCCAGCACGTCAACCAGAACACCGTCTTCTTCCACTCGCACGAGGAGAAGCTGGACTACCTGCTGGCCGAGGACTACTACGACCCCGAGCTGCTGGATCGCTACGACCGGGCCTTCGTCGTCGGCCTGCTCGAGCGGGCGTACGCCAAGAAGTTCCGGTTCCCGACCTTCCTGGGCGCGTTCAAGTACTACACCTCCTACACGCTCAAGACCTTCGACGGGCAGCGCTACCTCGAGCGTTTCGAGGACCGCGTGGTGATGGTCGCGCTGTCGCTGGCCGACGGGGACACCGCGCTGGCCGAGCAGATGGTCGAGGAGATCATCGAGGGCCGGTTCCAGCCGGCCACCCCGACCTTCCTCAACGCCGGCAAGAAGCAGCGCGGCGAGCCGGTCTCGTGCTTTCTGCTGCGCATCGAAGACAACATGGAGTCGATCGGCCGGGCCATCAACTCCTCGCTGCAGCTGTCCAAGCGCGGCGGGGGCGTGGCGCTGCTGCTGAGCAACGTCCGTGAACACGGGGCGCCGATCAAGAAGATCGAGAACCAGTCCTCGGGCGTCATCCCGATCATGAAGCTGCTGGAGGACTCGTTCTCCTACGCCAACCAGCTCGGTGCGCGTCAGGGCGCGGGCGCGGTCTACCTGCACGCCCACCACCCGGACATCTACCGCTTCCTCGACACCAAGCGCGAGAACGCGGACGAGAAGATCCGCATCAAGACCCTGTCGCTGGGCGTGGTGATCCCGGACATCACCTTTAAGCTCGCCCGCGCCAACGCCGACATGCACCTGTTCTCCCCGTACGACGTCGAGCGCGTGCACGGGGTGGCCTTCGCCGACTTCGACATCTCGGGCCGTTACGACGAGCTGGTCGCCGACGACCGGATCCGTAAGACCACGATCAAGGCGCGCGAGTTCTTCCAGACCCTCGCCGAGCTGCAGTTCGAGTCGGGTTACCCGTACATCATGTTCGAGGACACGGTGAACCGGGCGAACCCGATCAAGGGCAAGATCACCCACTCGAACCTGTGCTCGGAGATCCTGCAGGTCTCCACCCCGTCGGAGTTCAACGAGGACCTGACCTACGCCGAGGTCGGCAAGGACATCTCCTGCAACCTCGGCTCGCTCAACATCGCCAAGGCGATGGACTCGCCCGACTTCGGCCGCACCATCGAGGTCGCGGTGCGGGGCCTGACCGCGGTGTCCGATCAGACCGACATCTCCTCGGTGCCGTCGATCGCCTACGGCAACGACCAGTCCCACGCCATCGGACTGGGGCAGATGAACCTGCACGGCTACCTGGCCCGCGAGCGCATCCACTACGGCTCGGAAGAAGGCGTCGACTTCACCGACATCTACTTTCTGACCGTGGCCTACCACGCGCTGCGCGCCTCTAACGCGATCGCCATCGAGCGCGGCGAGAGCTTCGGCGGCTTCGCCGACTCGGACTATGCCTCGGGCACGTTCTTCGACAAGTACCTGGCGCGGGACTGGCAGCCGGCCACCGAGAAGGTGCGGGCGCTGTTCGCCGACGCCGGCATCGCGGTGCCGACCCGCGAGGACTGGGCGGAGCTGAAGGCCTCGGTGATGGCGCACGGGATCTACAACCAGAACCTGCAGGCGGTGCCGCCGACCGGGTCGATCTCGTACATCAACCACTCCACCAGCTCGATCCACCCGGTCGCCTCGAAGATCGAGATCCGCAAGGAGGGCAAGATCGGGCGGGTCTACTACCCGGCTCCGTATCTGACCAACGACAACCTCGAGTACTACGAGGATGCGTACGAGATCGGCTGGGAGAAGATCATCGACACGTACGCGGCCGCGACCGAGCACGTCGACCAGGGGCTGAGCCTGACCCTGTTCTTCAAGGACACCGCGACCACCCGCGATGTCAACCGCGCCCAGATCTACGCCTGGCGCAAGGGCATCAAGACCCTGTACTACATCCGCGTGCGCCAGCAGGCGCTCGAGGGCACCGAGGTCGAGGGCTGCGTGTCCTGCATGCTGTGACCGCGCAGCGGCGACGGACCTGACGACGGGCCCGGCCGGCACCTTCCACACGGGAGCTGCCGGCCGGGCCCGCGGTCTATCTTCCGGCAGGCCGCCACGGTCGGCGCAGGCAGCGAGCGCCGGAGCCCGATGCGGGGGATGACCCCCCTACGATCGGTGGGGTGGCCGGATTCCGCTGGCGGCGCCGACCGCGCAGGCTGAGCACATGAGTGAGACGACGAAGCGGCCGTATGCCCGGCTGTGGCGCTTGGTACCGAGTTCCCTGGCCTTCCTGCTGCTGATCTGGCCGCTGGCGATCGCGGTGATGGTCGTGGCTATCACCGGGATCAGCACCGGTGCCGGACTGCTGATCACCTTCCTCGGGTTTCCGGTGCTGTGGACGACGCTGTGGATCGTGCGCGGTACCGCATCCATCAGCACGCGGATGATCGCGTTTGCCGGGGCCGCGCCGATCCCGCCCGCGGACTGGGGACAGGCACCGCCCGGTGCCGGCTGGCTCCGGGCGATGTTCCACCCGCTGCGCACCCCGCGCTACTGGGCGGCGCTGGCGCACCAGATGATCGTCCAACCGGTGTTGGCCACCGCGACGTTCGTGGTGATCACCGTGTGGGTGTCGCTGGCGGCAGGCGGGCTGACCTCCTTCGCCTGGCGGCCGTTCGTCGACCAGCGCCCCGAGGACCGGATGTTCGGTTCGGTGGAGGTACCGTTCGACACCGACCTGATCTGGGTCGCCGAGGCCGCGATCTATCTGGCGATCGGCATCGTGGCGACGGTGACCCTGCCGTGGGTCGTGCGCGGCTGTGTGGCTCTGCACGTGTGGCCGATGCGGTGGATGCTCGGCCGGTGGGACTCCGATGACCTGCGCGCCGACCTGCAGGCCGAGGCGACCGCCCGTGACGCGGCGGTGCGCGCCGAGGACCGGGCGCTGCGCCGACTCGAACGCGACCTGCACGACGGTCCGCAGCAGGGACTGATCCGCATCCAGATGGACCTGGACGTGCTCGCACGCCGGATCTCCCGCGGTGAGACGGCCGGCGCGCAAGAACTCGTCGCCGAGACCCGGGACCGCACACAGACGGTGCTCGACGAGCTGCGCGCCCTGTCCGCCGGGGTCGCCCCGCCGCTGCTGGCCGACCGCGGGTTGTCCGCCGCGCTGACCGCACTCGCCGCCACCGCACCGGTCCCGGTCACGGTGCGGCTGGGCCCGGGCCTGGACGCAGCCCTCGGCCCCGAGGTCGCACGTACCGTCTACTTCACGATCGCCGAACTGCTGACCAACATCGCCAAACACTCGGGGGCGAGTGAGGCGTGGCTGGAGGTGGAGCTGCCGACTGGCCCACACGGCTCCGCCGCGGTGACCGTGACCGACGACGGGCGCGGCGGGGCGCAGCTGAACCCCGGCCGCGGCCTCGACGGGCTCACGCAGCGCCTGCACGGGGTCCGTGGCACCCTGCACATCGACAGCCCCGCCGGGGGACCGACCCGGATCCGGGTGACCGTGCCGACCGCACACGTCGGCGGCGGGCCCGTGACCGACCACTGCCAGTAGAAGGGACCCGCCTATGACCGATACCGGCGCCCGCGTCTTGGTGGTGGAGGACTCGGTGCTGCTGCGGGAGGGCCTGATCCGGCTGCTCACCGAGGCCGGGCACCGGGTGGTCGGCGCCTACGGCGACGCTGACGACCTGCCCGGCCGGATGCGGACCGACGGCGCGGAGGTGGCGCTGCTGGATGTGCGGTTGCCGCCGACCCACCGGGACGAGGGCGTGCGGGCCGCCCGGGGTCTGCGCACGGCGCTGCCCGGCACGCCGGTGTTGTTGCTGAGCCAGTACGTCGAGACGGTCTACGCCGCGGAGCTGCTCGCCGACGGGGCCGGCGCCGTCGGCTACCTGCTCAAAGACCGGGTCTCCTCGGTCGACGAACTCGGCGCGGCCATCGACCGGGTGCACGCGGGCGGCACCGTGCTCGATCCGCAGGTGGTCGCCGCGGTGCTGACCACCCGCCGCGACCCGTTGGCCGCGCTGACCCCGCGCGAGCGCGAGGTGCTGACGGCGATGGCGGCCGGGCGGACCAATCGGGCGATCGCCGCAGCCCTACACGTGGGCGTCGGCGCGGTGGAGAAGCACGTCACCGCGATCTTCGGCAAGCTCGGGCTGGTCGACGGCGGTGACGAACACCGCCGGGTGCTCGCGGTGCTGCGCTTCCTCGGGCTGACCGCACCGGCGGATCCGGTCCGCTGACAGGCCGACGGCGCCCGCCCCCCGATCGTGCGGGGCGGGCGCCGTCGGCGCCGCTCACCGGCCATGGCCGGTGACCGGTCAGTAGGAGAAGTCCAGCGGGGCGATCTGCCGGCCGGAGTAGGCCAGCAGCACCTCGGGCTGGTCGAGCGGGAAGACGAAGGTGCCGGTGACTCCCTCGAAGGAGGTGCGCTCCGGATCTGCCTGAAGATCCAGCTCGGCCACCCGGATGCGGGAGAGCGAATCGTTGCCGACCATGTTCCCGGTCGAGGTCTCGGCCGACAGGAAGGTGCCCTCGTCGGTGAACTCGATCCACGGATCGCTCAGCGCGATCTCCAGCAGGTGGAACCTGGTGAACGAGACGATCTCACCGCTGTAGCGCACGGTGCCCAGGCCGGTCACCGGATCGATGTCCGCACCGTCGAGTTCGAAGGTCAGGTCCTGGCCGACCACGTTGCCGCCGTCTGCGCCGCCGACCCCGCCCTGCAGGTCGTCGGTGACCGTGGAGACGTAGCCGGGGGCGAAGCCCCAGGACAGATCGGCGTCCGGGGTACGGGGGTGGTTCGGGCCGGGGGCCGGGTCGTAGTTGACCGGGACGAACAGCTCCTCCTCGGCGTTGACCGCATCGGCGGCGCCGTAGCTGTACACCCCGTAGCGCGCGTCGGCCGGCAGTTCGGCCGGCTCGGTGACGGTCAGCTCGGCGGTGAAGGTGCCGTCGGTCTCGAGTTCGGTCCACTGCTGACGCACGGTCCGGCGCAGGTCGAACGGGGTGTCGGGCACCTTGTTCAGCGCGTCTTCGGGCAGCACCCACGCGGTGGCCGACCGCTCCTGACCCACCCGGGTCTCGGCCGGGGCGCCCGCCGAGGGGCGCCAGTCCGGGGAGAAGGCGCCGAAGGCGACGAAGGTGCCGTGCGGTACGCCCGGAGGCACCGGCACCGGCAGGCCGTCGGTGTTGGCCTCGGGGTCGAAGCCGGTGCCGCGGACCACGATGGTGTCGCCCTGCTGCACGGCGGTGTCACCGAGCGGGGTGACCCCGTCGGCCGCATAGACCTCGATCTGCGGGCCGTCGTCGGCGGGCGCGGCCTGCACGGCCGGGGCGCCCAGGGCGATCCCGAGGGCGGTCGCCGTCACGGCGATCCCGAAGCGGGGGAGGAGGCCGCGCATGCGGCGAGAGGGTTGTGCACTCATGGATCGATATTGACACGTGCAAGTACGGTAAGGCTACCCCTATCATCCGAAAGTTCGGTGATTTACAGCATAGTCATGCGGGGATCGGTGTGCCGAGGGCCTATGTATAGGGCCCCTGTGTCGTGAGAGCGGGTACCGCAGCGGGCTTACAGGACTGCGGCGACGTCCTCGAGGATCGTGGCTGCGGCGACGAGACCGCCGCCGTTGAACCACACGTGATCGTCGACGACCCAGGTCCGGTGGGCGGTCACGTCGATCTCCTCCCAGGCCGACGAGCCCATCACGGTACGGCCGTACTCTTCGGAGTCGGGGCGCCCGCCGGTATCGGACAGGCCGGTGTTCTTGCCGGCGAACATCAGGAACATGAAGTCGGCCTCGGCGTCGGACAGGTCGTCGGCGTCGACCGCGCGCACGGGGGAGTCGGTGAACCGCTGGCCCGGCGGGCGGCGGAACCCGGCCTCGGCCAGCACCCGGCCCGGCAGGGACGTCGGTCCGACCAGCTCGGCCGCGTCATCGGTGAAGCGCAGCAGGGAGATCTGGGTCTGCGTAGCCGCCCGCTGCTCGCCGACCTCGCGGGCCTGTGTCCGGTAGTCGTCGATCAGCGCGTCGATCGCGGTGGTGCGGCCCAGCGCGTCGCCCGCCTCGCGCACCGCGGTCGTCCAGTCCTGCTCCGGCTCGACGACCGTCACCGGCGCGATGTCGGACAGATCGGCCGGCAGTTGCGGTGCGGCGCCGTCCGGTCCGGGGGCCACGAGGATCAGCTCGGGCGCGGCGGCGCGCACCGCGGCCCGGTCCACCTGGCCGTCACCGCCGACCCGCTGGGCCTCGACCGCCCAGGGGCCCAGGTAATGGGGGTCGGGGCCGTCGACCGCGGCGCCGACGACCCGGCCCTGCAGGCCGAGTGCACACACCGTGTCCAGCGCGCCGGTGCCGATCGCCACGATCGTCGCCGGATCGGCCGCCCCCGCATCGGGGGCGGCCTCGGGGCCGCAGGCCTGTGCGGGCTCGCGGTCGTTGCCCAGCACGCCGTTGGTCAGCACCCGCACCGTGCTCGGGGCGGCCCCGTCCATGGAGGCCGGCGAGGGGTCCGCGGAGCCGCAGGCGACCAGCAGCACGGCGACGACGCCCAGCGGCAGGGCCAGCCGCAGGCCCGGCATTGTCTTGGGCCCGTTGGGGCGAAGAGGCACGGCGCACTCCCGTGGTCGCGGAATCGGCGGAAGTCCGGTCAGGCATCACACCTGGTGAGGGACCGATCGAGATTAGCAGTGTTGTCGGGTCCCGCCGGGACGGTGCAGGTCCGGAGCCGGGATTGTGTCGTGGCCCCGACGGCGATACAGTTACGACCAAGTCCGTCTCACGCCAGATACGACAATGTGTAGGACCGCGGTATCGGCGTCAGACGGGGAGGGTCTAGTATCGAGTCCGGTGCACGTCACCAGGCCGATATCCCCGGCGGGACGAGGTCCCACGGGGGCCGGGGTTGCATTAGTCGAGGAGGAGCAGTTGACCGCCGTAGCGCCTAAACCAGTTCTTGAGCGGCCGTATCCGCCGCGTCAGGGGCTCAAGGGCTCCTTCATCTATCGGGCCTTGACCACGACAGATCACAAGTTGCTCGGCATCATGTATCTGTTCACCGCCTTCGGCTGGTTCCTGGTCGGTGGACTGATGGCCCTGCTGATGCGAGCAGAGCTCGGCCGACCGGAACAGCAGTTCCTGTCCAACGAGCAGTTCAACCAGCTGTTCACCATGCACGGCACGATCATGCTGCTGCTGTACGCGACCCCGGTCGTGTTCGGCTTCGCGAACTTCGTGCTGCCGCTGCAGATCGGTGCGCCGGACGTCGCCTTCCCGCGACTGAACGCCTTCTCGTA
Organism: Actinomycetes bacterium; assembly: GCA_021793835.1. Taxonomy (GTDB): domain Bacteria; phylum Actinomycetota; class Actinomycetes; order Mycobacteriales; family Mycobacteriaceae; genus Tomitella. The sequence continues at coordinate 14,906 of JAJYRZ010000015.1, forward strand.
CTGGCTGTACCTGTTCGGTGGTCTGATCGCCGTCTCCGGTTTCATCACCCCGGGCGGCGCCGCGGACTTCGGCTGGTTCGCCTACACCCCGCTGTCGGACGCGGTGAACTCCCCGGGCGCCGGCGGCGACCTGTGGATCATGGGTCTGGCACTGGCCGGTGTCGGTACGATTCTGACCGCCGTGAACATGGTCACCACGATCGTGACCATGCGCGCGCCGGGCATGACCATGTTCCGCATGCCGGTCTTCACCTGGAACATCCTGGTGACCTCGGTCATCGTGCTGCTGATCTTCCCCCTGCTCGCCGCTGCGCTGCTGGGCCTGATCATCGACCGGCACTTCGACGCCAACATCTACAACCCCGCCAACGGCGGAGTGATCCTGTACCAGCACCTGTTCTGGTTCTTCGGTCACCCGGAGGTGTACGTCGTCGCACTGCCGTTCTTCGGCATCGTCTCCGAGGTCTTCCCGGTCTTCTCGCGTAAGCCGCTGTTCGGTTACGTGGGTCTGGTCTACGCGACCCTGACCATCGGTGGCCTGTCGATGGCGGTGTGGGCGCACCACATGTTCGCCACCGGCGCGGTGCTCCTGCCGTTCTTCTCGCTGCTGAGCTTCATGATCGCGGTGCCCACGGGTATCAAGTTCTTCAACTGGATCGGCACGATGTGGCGAGGCCAGTTGACGTTCGAGACACCGATGCTGTTCTCGCTGGGCTTCATCATCACGTTCCTGTTCGGTGGCCTGACCGGTGTCATCCTGGCCAGCCCGCCGATGGACTTCCACGTCACCGACACCTACTTCGTCGTCGCGCACTTCCACTACGTGCTCTTCGGCACCATCGTCTTCGCCACCTACGCGGGCATCTACTTCTGGTTCCCGAAGATGACCGGCCGGATGATGGACGAGAAGATCGGCAAGTGGCACTTCTGGCTGACCTTCGTCGGCTTCCACGGCACCTTCCTGGTCCAGCACTTCCTCGGTAACGCCGGCATGCCGCGCCGTTACGTGGACTACCTGGCCACGGACGGGTTCACCGGCGGAAACATGATCTCGACGATCTTCGCCTTCGTCCTCGGTGCCTCGACGCTGCCGTTCATCTGGAACGTGTTCAAGAGCTACCGCTACGGCGAGGTCGTCACGGTCGACGACCCGTGGGGCTACGGCAACTCGCTCGAGTGGGCGACCAGCTGCCCGCCGCCGCGGCACAACTTCACCGAGCTGCCCCGGATCCGCTCCGAGCGTCCGGCCTTCGAGCTGCACTACCCGCACATGTCTGAGCGGATGCGCGCAGAGGCCTACGTCGGCACGGCCAACAGCCGCAAGGAGTACGAGGAGTACCTCGCCTCCTCGGAGTCGGCGGACAAGTGATGCGGTGACCGCTTCGGCGGTACCCAGATGACCGGGCGGCGCCCCCACCGAGCACAATGGTGGGGGCGCCGCTCGTTCGCGCTGCCGGTGAGGGCAACCGGAGAAGCGACGAGGCGATCGCGCAGGACTCTCGGCACGTGCGGTGCCGCCAGGACAGGAGGATCGATCCGTGGAGGCGACGGAGTCGACGTTGTTGGTGACGGTGACCGGACCGGACAAGCCCGGGGTGTCCTCGGCGGTGTTCGCCGCACTGACCGGACACGGGGTGAGCCTGCTCGACGTCGAGCAGGTGGTCATCCGCGGACAGCTGATCCTGGGCGTGCTGGTGGTCAGCCCCGACGATCCGCAGCGGCTGCGCGCCGAACTGGCCCGCACCGCCGATGAGATCGACATGACCGTGCAGGTCTCGGCAGGGGTGGACCGGGTCACCGGACACACCGTGCCCACCCACGCGGTCGTGGTGCTCGGCCGACCGGTCACCGCGGCTGCGTTCACCGCGATCGCGGGCGCGATCGCCGGGTGCGGCGCCAACATCGATTCGATCCGCGGACTCGCGGACTATCCGGTCACCGGCCTGGAACTGCAGGTCACCGCGCAGGGCTCCGGACCACAGGTCGATGCCGATCTGCGGGCGGCGATCGCGCAGGCTGCACTCGGACAGGGTGTAGACGTGGCTGTCGACGAGGGCGGTCTGGCCCGGCGGTCCAAGCGCCTGATCTGCTTCGACGTCGACTCGACCCTGATCCAGGGCGAGGTGATCGAGATGCTCGCCGCCCACGCCGGTAAGGAAGACGAGGTCCGCGCGGTCACCGAATCGGCGATGCGCGGCGAGATCGACTTCGCCGAGTCGCTGCACCGGCGCGTGGAGGTGCTCGCCGGTCTGCCCGCGACCGTGGTCGACGAGGTGGCCGCGAAGATCCTGCTCAGCCCCGGGGCCCGCACCACGGTGCGCACGCTGCGCCGGCTGGGCTTCCAGTGCGGCGTGGTCTCCGGCGGCTTCACCCAGGTGATCGCCCCGCTGGCGAAGGACCTGGGCCTGGACTTCATGGAGGCCAACACCCTGGAGATCGTGGACGGCCGGCTCACCGGCAAGGTCGTCGGCACCGTGGTCGACCGGGCGGAGAAGGCGCGCGCGCTCGCCCGGTTCGCCGATCAGGCCGGGGTCGCGATGTCCCAGACGGTCGCGGTCGGCGACGGCGCCAACGACATCGACATGTTGGCCGCGGCCGGCATGGGCATCGCCTTCAACGCCAAACCGGCGCTGAAGGAGGTCGCCGATGCGGCGCTGAACTACCCCTTCCTCGACGCGGTGCTGTTCATCCTCGGGGTGACCCGCGAAGAGGTCGAGGCGGCCGATGCGGTGGACGGTCTGGTCCGCCGGGTCCCGATCGACGACTGACGATGAGCAGGTTCTCACTGTCCGGACTCTTCCGGCGCGGACCGGCACCGGACACCCTGGCCGCCCGGCACCGGGTGCTCGCCCGCGGATACGGCTCGCGCCCCGATCCGGCCGACCCGCAGGCCGTGCTGGCCATGCAGCTGGTGCTGCACGTGGAGAAGACCGCGCCGCCGCGGCGCGAAGACCTGCTCGCCGCGGCCGCCGCCGCCACGCTCGCGCTGTGCCTGGACCCGCGCAGCGGACCGGGCGGGGAGTGGGAGCAGCCGCTGCGCGCCTGGCTGGACGCGCGCATCCGCAAGGTGGCGCGCCGGGCCCGCGGCAAGGCGTGGCGTGAGGCCCAGGACGTGCCCGGGGTGACCGTGACGGTCGGCGGGGCCGAGGCGCGCGCGCTGGTGCCCGGTCCGGTCGGCGCGCTCGATCACCGGATACGCAAACTCCAGATCTCCGGCACCGACCTGCCCGATTCCGACGATCTCGGCCCGATCGACCCGCACGGGGTGACCATCTGGGTCGACGGCGGACTGGGGATGACCGTCGGCAAGGCCGCCGCCCAGGTCGGGCACGCGGCGATGATCCTGGCCGGGGCGATGAGCACCGAGCGCATCGAACGCTGGGCGCGGGACGACTACGCCTGCCAGGTCCGCACCGCCGATGCTCGCCGCTGGGCCGAACTCGCCGACGAGGTGAAGGCGGGCCGCGCGGTCGCGGTGCGCGACGCCGGATTCACCGAGGTCGCCCCCGGTGCGATGACCGTGATCGCCCAGCCCGGCACCGGCCCCGCACAGTAGCCGGGGGCACGCGCGCGGCCGGGCGGGGTGCCTCAGTCCGCGGTGAGCCGGCCGAGCGCCTTGCGCACCACGTCCGGGTCGGTGGTCTGCCAGAACGGCGGCAGGCCCGCGCGTAAGAACCCGCCGTATCGGGCGGTGGCCAGCCGCGGATCGAGCACGGCGATCACCCCGCGGTCATCGGTGGAGCGCAGCAGCCGGCCCACCCCCTGGGCGAGCAGCAGCCCGGCGTGACCGGCGGCCACCGATAGAAAGCCGTTGCCCCCGCGCGCATCGACCGCTCGTTGCCGCGCGCCCAGCAGCGGATCGTCGGGGCGGGGGAAGGGGATCCGGTCGATCACCACCAGCGACAGCGACCGGCCCGGCACATCGACCCCCTGCCACAGCGACAGCGTGCCGAACAGCGAGGTCTCCTCGTCGGCGGCGAAGCGCTCCACCAGCCGGCCCGTGGCGTCCTGGCCCTGACACAGAACCGGGGTATCGAGCCGCTCGCCGACCGCCTCCGCGGCGTGCTCGGCCGCGCGCATCGAGGAGAACAGCCCCAGGGTGCGCCCGCCGGCCGCCCGGATCAGCTCGGTGAGTTCGTCGAGCGACTCGGGCGAGGGTCCGTCGCGCCCGGGCGGGGGCAGATGGCGGGCGATGTACAAGATCCCGGCGCGGCCGTGATCGAACGGTGAGCCGGCGTCCAGCGACGACCAGCGCACGGCCCCGGCCGGATCGGTGCCCTCGGCCAGATCCGGGTCGATCTGCCGCTCCGCCCCGCCCGCCGGGGGCAGCCCCCAGGCGGCGGCCATGGAGTCGAAGGAGCCGCCCAGGGCGAGCGTCGCGGAGGTGAGTACGGTGGTGGTCTCGCCGAACAGCCGGCTGCGCAACAGCCCGGCCACCGACAGCGGGGCGACCATCAGAAGTGCCCCGCGGCGCGGATCCTCGGTCACCCACACCACGTCCCGGCGCTTGGCCGGATCGGGTTCGTCGAAGGCGGTGAGCACACGCACCGCCGTGTCGTGCAGCTCGTCGAGCCCGGACAGGGCGGCGTTGCGCGCGGCCGCGGCCTGCGGATCGGCGGCCGCCTGCCCGGGCTTGAGCGGACCGATCGCGGTGCGCGCCGCCCAGAGCGCGTCACGCAGACCGGCCAGCGACGGCCCGGCAGCCGACGGCAGCCGCTCCCACCGGCCCACCGGCAGTTCGGGGAGCACCTCCGCCCAGTCCTCGGCGGCCTCGCTGAGCCGATCGACCTCGCTCTCGTCGATCATCCGGCCCACCCGTCGGATCGCGGCCTTGAGCGCGGAGTCGGCGAGTTCGGCCGTGGCCACCCCGGTCACCCGGTCGACCAGTTCATGCGCCTCGTCGATGACCACCACGTCGTGTTCGGGCAGCACCTGGATGCCGCTGATCGCATCGATGGCCAGCAGCGCGTGGTTGGTCACCACCACGTCGACCTGGGCGGCCTTGGCGCGGGCGTGTTCGGCGAAACAGTCGGCGGCCGCCGGGCAGTGGGTGGCGCCCAGGCATTCGCGCGCGGTCACCGACACCTGCCGCCAGGCCTGGTCGCGCACGCCGAAGGGCAGATCGTCGCGGTCGCCGGTGTCGGTCTGCTCGGCCCATTCGCGCACCCGGGTGACCTCCCGGCCGAGCCGGGAGATCTGCTGCGGATCGAACAGTTCGGCGGCCGGATCCTCCTCCTCGGCCCCGCCGTGGAGCTTGTTGACGCACACGTAGTTGCCGCGGCCCTTCAAGATCGCGAAGGTCGGCCGGTGCGGCAGCACGCCTGCGAGCGCGTCGGAAAGGCGCGGCAGATCGCGCTCGACGAGCTGGCGCTGCAGCGCGATCGTCGCGGTGGAGACCACCACGGTGCGCCCGGTGTTCATCGCATGCGCGATCGACGGCACCAGATAGGCCAGCGACTTACCGGTGCCGGTACCGGCCTGCACCGCCAGATGTTCACCGACGTCCAGGCTGTGCGCCACGGCGGCTGCCATGCGCACCTGCCCGGGCCGTTCGGTTCCGCCCAGGGCGTCGACGGCCCGGGCGAGCAAGGCGGGTACGGCGGGCACGGCGGAATCGGTCACCGGGCCAGGGTAGCCGGGCCGGGAAAGGCCCCGAAGACCCGCGACCGGGCCCGGCGGCGCCGTGTAGGGGCGGGGTCAGTCCGCGATGCCGGGCACCCGTCCGGTGAGCGCGACCCCGGCGTCTGCGAGTTCGCGCAGCGCGGCCGCCGTGGTCTCCGGTGCGACCGCCGCGGTCAGATCGAGCAGCACCTGTACCTCCAGCCCGTCGGCCGCCGCATCGACCGCCGTGGCCCGCACACAGTGGTCGGTGGCGATGCCGACGACGTCCAGATCGGTGATGCCGCGATCGTGCAGCCACTCCGACATGGTCGCGCCCGCATCGGTGACCCCGTCGAAACCGGAGTAGCCGTCGTCGTACTGGCCCTTGTAGAAGGTCTCGTCGACCTCGAGTTCGGCCAGCTCGTCGTGCAGCTCCGCCCCGCGGGTGCCGGCGACGCAGTGCACCGGCCAGGTGGTCTCGAAGTCCGGGGCGGTGCCGTCTGCGGCGAAGTGCGCGCCCGGTTCGATGTGGTGGTCACGCGTGGTGACGATCACGTCGTAGTAGTCGTCGGAGTCACCGGCCAGATCGGCGATCGCCGCAGCCGCGGCGGCACCGCCTTCCACCGCCAGTGCGCCGCCCTCGCAGAAATCGTTCTGCACGTCCACGATCACCAGTGCCCGCCGCTGCGGGAGGTCCTCGGCCTCATCGTCGCTCATGACCCCAGTGTTGCCGACCACGACCGGCCGGGCCAGTGTCGTGCCCACCGGCGGCGGCGCCACCGGTTCACGGATCGACGAACTGCACGGGCAGGGCCGGGTCGCCGGCGGTCAGGCGCAGCCCCTCCCAGGGCAGGCTGCGCAGCCCGGCCGCGACCCGGTCGCGCGCGGCCGTGAGCGCTGCGGCCGGGTCGGCGTCACCGACGGCCTGTCCGCCGCGCACCAGCGGCACCGCGAGCCGTCGGGCCGTCAGCCCCTCGGGGGCAGGCGGTGCGTCGGCGCCGGCCGGATGCACCACCTCGGCGACCGCGGTGCCGGTGGGCCGGTGCCAGCGCACCGCCGTCTTCGCACCGCCGCGCGAAGCCTTGTCGGTCGCGCGTTTGGCCACCGGGATGCCGTCCACCTCGACGAGCTTGTAGACCATGCCCGCGGTCGGTGCGCCCGAACCGGTGACCAGGGAGGTGCCCACCCCGTAGGCGTCGACCGGGGCGGCGGCCAACGCCGCCAGGGCGTACTCGTCCAGGTCGCCGGAGACCACGATCTTGGTGTCGGTGTTGCCGAGTCCGTCGAGCTGGGCGCGCACCATCTGCGCCATCACCCCCAGATCCCCGGAGTCGATGCGCACCGCCCCCAGGCCGCTGCCCGCGACCTTGACGGCGGCCGCCACCCCCGCGGTGGTGTCGTAGGTGTCGACCAGCAGCGTGGTGCCGGTGCCCAGGGCCGCGACCTGCGCGCGGAAGGCACCGGCCTCGTCGGGGCCGCCCGCGCCGGTGTAGAGCAGGGTGAACGCGTGCGCGCTGGTGCCGGTGGGCGGCACCGCGTAACGCCGGGCGGCCTCAAGATTGGACGTGGCGGTGAATCCGGCCAGGTAGGCCGCGCGCGCCGCGGCGACCGCGGCCTCCTCGTGGGTGCGCCGCGACCCCATCTCGATCATCGGCCGATCGCCGGCGGCCGAGGCCATCCGGGCCGCGGCCGAGGCGATCGCGCTGTCGTGGTTGTAGATCGACAGCACCAGGGTCTCGAGCAGCACACACTCGGCGAAGCCGCCGCGCACGGTGAGCACCGGCGAGCCCGGGAAGTACAACTCGCCCTCCCGGTAGCCGTCGATCTCGCCCGAGAACCGGTAGTCGGCCAGCCAGTCGGCGGTGCGGGTGTCGACCAGATCGGCCACCACCGCCAGTTCGTCGTCGCCGAACCGGAAGGCGGCCAGCGCCTCGAGCATCCGGCCGGTGCCGGCGACCACGCCGTAGCGGCGACCGGCCGGCAGTCGCCGGGCGAACAGCTCGAACACCGAGTCCGTGTCGGCGGTGCCGTCGGCCAGCGCGGCCTGGACCATCGTCAGCTCGTACATGTCGGTCATCAGCGCGGTGCTTCGTGTGGGGTCCACACCTGTAGACGGTATCGGTCCGCGCGCCCGGACGGGGAGGGGACAACCGGGGCGCGGACGTCGTACCCTGGCCCCATGACCGCACCGATGCCCGAGGCACCCGTCTTGGAACCCGAAGTCGACGAGCGGGTGGAAGAAGCCGGCTCCGTCGACAACCCCTGGGTGACGATCGTCTGGGACGATCCGGTGAACCTGATGAGTTACGTGGTGTTCGTCTTCCAGAAGCTGTTCGGATACAGCAAGGAGAAGGCCAACGACCTGATGATGCAGGTGCACAACGAGGGCAAGGCCGTGGTCAGTTCCGGTTCCCGGGACGAGATGGAGCGCGACGTCGCCCGCCTGCACGCCGCGGGGCTGTGGGCGACGATGCAGCGCAGCGAATAGCAGGCACGCCCGCAGCCCTCACCGCCACGAAAAGGCGCGGCGGGGGGATCTCGGGCCGGAGCGGAAAGGTCGTCGGTCACGCCGTGCGTCCCTGGACGAGGAAGCAATCACTGGGCGGGGTCAAGTTCCGCACCACCATCGAACCGCATGAGGCCCGCGTGCTCGCCGGGCTCGTCGGCTCGGTGGTCACGATGCTCGACGACCGGGAGAACGACACCCCGCAGGACGAGCTGGCCGCGCTGACCGGCATCCGATCCGGGCACAGCGCCCCGCCCGACGATCCGATCCTGGCGCGCCTGCTGCCCGATTTCCACCGGGCCGACGCCGACCCGGAAGGTGCGGCGCAGGATCCGGAGGCGGCCGAGGTGCTCAACGCCGGTCTGCGCACCCTGTACGAGAACGAGGTGCTCGACGCCAAACGGCGCAGCGCCCGCGAACTGCTGGCCACCCTGCCCGGCGAGGGCGGCAAGGTGGCGCTGACCCCCGAGCAGGCCGACGCCTGGATCTCGGCGCTGACCGATGTGCGCCTGGCCCTGGGCACCGCGCTCGGGGTGGACGGTACGGATCCGGACACGCTGGATCCGGACGATCCGCGCGCCGGCGACATGGACGTCTACCACTGGCTGACCTGGGTGCAGGACAGTCTGCTGCAGGCCGTGCTGCGATGACCGCCGCGACGGACGCGCCGGGCGCCCACAACGCGATCACCGACGTGCCCGGGGTGCGGTTGGGCCACCACCACAGGGTCACCGATGATGCGCTGGGCACCGGCTGGGCCACCGGCACCACCGTGGTCGATCTGCCCGGCTCGGCGACCGCCGCGGTGGACGTGCGCGGCGGCGGGCCCGGCACCCGCGAGACCGATCTGCTCGACCCCTCGCACACGGTGCAGAAGGTCGACGCGATCGTGCTCACCGGCGGCAGCGCCTTCGGGTTGGCCGCCGCCGACGGGGTGATGACCGCGCTGGCCGACGCCGGCCGCGGCATCCCGATGGGCGGGCCCGACAAGACGGTGCCGATCGTGCCGGCCGCGGTGATCTTCGACCTGCCGATGGGCGCGTGGCACAACCGGCCCGACGCCGACTTCGGCGCCCGGGCACTGGCCGCGGCCACGGGCGGCGCGGTCGCCCAGGGCAGCGTGGGTGCGGGCGCCGGGGCGCGGGCGGGTGCGCTCAAGGGCGGGGTCGGCACGGCCTCGGTGGTGCTCGGCGACGGGCCGGGCGCCGGCTACACGGTCGGCGCGCTCGTGGTCGCCAACCCGGTGGGCGCGGTCATCGACCCGCGCACCGGCCTGCCGTGGGGTGCGAGCGCCGAGCTGGCCGGTGAGTTCGGTCTGGAGGCCCCCGATGCGGACCGGATCGCGGCGCTGGCGTCGCTGGAGGCGAAGTCCGCGGTGCTCAACACCACGATCGGGGTGGTGGCCACCGATGCGCCGCTCAGTGCTGCCGCCTGCCGGCGGCTCGCGGTCGCCGGTCACGACGGGCTGGCCCGGGCGATCCGGCCCGCCCACTCCCCGCTCGACGGCGACACCCTGTTCGCCGTGGCCACCGGTGACGGCCCGGTCGACAGGTCCGAGGGCGTGCCCGCCGCGATGCCGGCCGAATTGCCGCTTTTGGCCGCACTGTCGGGCCCGGCCGCCGACTGTGTGGAACGGGCCATCGTCCGCGCGGTGCTCGCCGCCGAGACGGTCTCGGGCGTCCCTGCCTACCGCGACGTGCTGGCGGGGAACCGGTGACCGGGGCGACGCCACGGCCGGGACCGGCCGGTCCGGCGGGGCAGAGCTTCTCCGCGCGCCCGCCGTGGCAGCGCAGCGGCGCCGTGGTGCTCGGTTTCGTGGCCCTTTTATGGGTGCTCGAGATCATCGACGTGCTGGCCTCCCACCGGCTCGATCAGTGGGGGATCGTGCCCCGGCAGGCGAGCGGTCTCAAGGGCATCGTCTTCGCCCCGCTGCTGCACTTCGGTTTCGGCCACCTGATGGCCAACACGGTGCCGCTGCTGATCCTGGGTTTCGCGCTGGCGATGGGCGGGATCGGCCGGGCGGTGTGGGTCACGCTCGTGGTCTGGCTGGTCGGCGGAGCGGGGGTGTGGCTGACCGGTGGGGCGGGCACGATCGTCGCCGGCGCATCGATCCTGGTGTTCGGCTGGCTGGCCTATCTGATCGTGCGCGGGCTGTTCACCCGGCACTGGGGCGATCTGCTGCTCGGGGTGGTGATCGCCGCGCTCTACGGCACCATGCTGTTCGGGGTGCTGCCGACGGTGTCCGGGGTGTCCTGGCAGGCGCACCTGTTCGGTGCGCTCGGCGGGGTGCTCGCGGCCGCGGCCGTGGGCGCGGGCGACGGTGACGATGCGGCCGCCGGGTCGCGGGTCGCGGGGAAGGGGAGCAGGCGATGACCGGGACACCGCTCGAGGTCGACCGCGACGGTGCGATCGGGATCTTCGACTCCGGGGTGGGCGGGCTGACCGTGGCGCGCGCGGTGATCGACCAGCTGCCCGACGAGAACATCGTCTACATCGGCGACACCGCCCACGGCCCCTACGGGCCGCTGACCATCGCCGAGGTGCGCCGGCACGCCATGGACGTGGCCGACACCCTGATCGACCGGGGCGTCAAGGCCCTGGTGATCGCGTGCAACACCGCCTCGGCGGCCTTCCTGCGCGATGCGCGCGAACGCTATCCGGTGCCGGTGATCGAGGTGGTGCTGCCCGCGGTGCGCCGGGCGATGGCCACCACCCGCACGGGCCGCATCGGGGTGATCGGCACCGAGGCCACCGTCGCCTCGCGGGCCTACGAGGACGCGTTCGCCGCCGCCCCGCACGCCGACATCACCGCGGTGGCCTGCCCGCGTTTCGTCGACTTCGTCGAACGCGGCATCACCACCGGCCGGCAGATCATGCAGCTGGCCGAGGTGTATCTGGCCCCGCTGCAGGAGGCGCGGGTGGACACCCTGGTGCTCGGCTGCACGCACTATCCGCTGCTGTCGGGTGTGCTGCAGCTGGCGATGGGCGACCAGGTCACCCTGGTCTCCAGTGCGGAGGAGACCGCCAAGGATCTGGTGCGGGTGCTCACCGAGGCCGATCTGCTGCGCCCGCACGGCGGCCCGCCGCCCAGCCGGCAGTTCCTGTCCACCGGCGATCCGGAGCGGTTCGCCCGGCTGGCCGGGCGCTTTCTGGGGCCGACGGTGGACCGGGTCGGGCAGGTGTGACCGTTCGCCCCGTGCACACCCCCGGCGGCGGTGTAACGTCGGACACATCCACGGTGGCGGCGTGATTCGTCGGTCGGATCGATGAGGACGGCGGGAGGACATGGAACTATGGCGTCCGTGCGTATGACCGTTCTGGGGTGCTCCGGCAGTGTCACCGGGCCGGGTGTCGCCGCTTCGGGCTATCTGGTGACCGCGCCCGACACCCCGCCGATCGTGCTCGACTTCGGTGGCGGGGTGCTCGGCGAGCTGCAACGGTACGTCGACCCGCGTGAGGCGGCGGTGCTGCTGTCGCATCTGCACGCCGACCACTGTCTGGACCTGCCGGGCCTGCTGGTGTGGCGGCGCTACGGGCCCGAGTCCGGTCCGTACGTCGCGGCCGGCACCGAGGGCCGCGGCCTGCTCTACGGCCCGCCCGGCACCGGCTACCGGATCGGGGCGGCCTCGGCCGAGATCCCCGGCGAGATCGACGACATCTCCGACACCATCGATCTGCACACCTGGGTGCCCGGGGTCGAGACGACCATCGGCGCTGTCACCGTGCGCGCCGAGCGCGTGCTGCATCCGCCCGACTCCTACGGCATGCGTCTGTCGCTGGCCGGTGGCGGCGTGCTGGCCTACAGCGGCGACACCGCGATGTGCGAGGAGGTCGTCGATCTGGCGCGCGGGGCGGACCTGTTCCTGTGCGAGGCCTCCTGGACCCACGATCCGGCCAACCGGCCGCCGGGACTGCACCTGTCGGGCACCGAGGCAGGCCGGATCGCCGCCGAAGCCGAGGTCGGGCATCTGCTGCTGACCCATCTGGCCCCGTGGACCGACCGGGACGAGATCTACGCCGAGGCCCGTGCGGAGTTCGACGGGCCCATCACCGTGGTCGCCCCGCACGACACCTTCGTCGTCGGCGATGCGGCTGACGCAGACGGTGCCGACCCGGCCCGGAGCTCCGCCCCGACCGCCGCGGTCGGCGGCTGACCCCGCTGGCCGGGCGCGTCGCAGCGGTCGGTCGGAGGGATCGACAACGTCGGGACCGGCTTCTAGGCTGGCCGCTGTGAGCACACGTATCGATGGACGCACAGACGATCAACTCCGCACCGTCACCCTGACCCGCGGCTACACCGACCACCCGGCCGGTTCCGTGCTGGTCGAGTTCGGGCGGACCCGGGTGCTGTGCACCGCGAGCGTGGAGGAGGGCGTGCCGCGCTGAGATCGG